>CAMLNB010000288.1 GCA_946481205.1 uncultured Kangiella sp.
TTCTTCATCATCGTAAACACCACATACGCTTCCGCACGCAGTTCGACATGATCCGGCAGGGTCGGTGCGCTTTCGCCGGCTTTGTCCATCCGCATCGCCATCGTCCGAATGCCACCGCCGCCTTCACCGATGGGCGAGTCGGAAATGGTGTGCACGCCGGTGACCACCTGATCAAGAGCGCCGGCCAGTCGTTCGGCTTCGGCTTTGGCATTCTTCAGCGCAGTGATGCGCAGTGCGGCTTCTTTCTCTTCACGCTTGTCGACATTGACGCTGATGCCGGCGACATCCTGCACGCCGGCCTGGACCAGTGCTTCGCTCCAGGCATTGAACTTGTTCATGTCACGCAGCTTGACGCTGAACTGACGCGAGACTTGGGTGCCGCGGTGCACGCGCTTGCCGCCGTCGTAATCGTACATCGGGTTGACCGTGAAGCCGGTTGCCTGAAAATCTTCTTTGGCGATGCCGATTTTCTTCGCGGCGGCCCAGACTTTCTCGGTGATGTCATCAACGGCTTTTTTGGTGGCGGGCACATCGGCGCCGTCGCGGCTCACCATAAAGCTGGTTTCAACGAAATCCGGCTTCAGTTTCTCAACCGCTTCGCCGGTCACATACAGATGCGGGTTGCTGGGGAAACGGTCGGCCATGGTAGTTCCTGACGTGATGACGGTGGTAAGGAGTGTAGCCGCGACAGCCAACGCGGGAGTGGAAAACCATTTTTTCATGCGCTAACTCCTGAAACAGAGGTGAGATGAAGTGTTTACGAACGTACCGTGGTCGCCAGACTGCCTACCGCTGAATGAATATCGGCTGAATGCTGTGCCCAGCTATCCGCGCCGAGCACACCGGCTTTGACCAGTTTGGCCTGCAGGCGTTCATTGAGCGCGACCAAGCGGACGGCAATGCCTTTTTTCTGCATATCGCTGATCAGTGATTCCAGCGCGACGATCCCGGTCAGATCCATCACCGGCACATCGCGCATATCGAGGATCACCGCTTTCATTGCCGGATCGACCCGCCACAGTGTGTGCATGGCCTTTTCGGCGGCGCCGAAGAACAGCGGGCCGTTGATATCGTAGACCGCAACATGCGCGGGCAGCGGCTCGGTGCTGTGGGCATGATAATGCGGCACCAACGCGGTATCGGACAGCTCGGTCATTCGTTTGATAAACAGAATGGCCGATAGCAGCAGACCGATTTCCACCGCAATGACCATGTCAAATACCACCGTCAGCAGCAGGCAAATCAGCAACACCAGCGCGTCGGCGCGCGGACTGAATTTGAGCACCTGCACCACGCGATGGGCATCCGACATATTCCAGGCGACGATGATCAGCATCGCCGCCAGCGTTGCCATCGGGATGTGCTGCAGTAACGGGCCGAGTGCCAGCAACGCCGCGAGCACGGTCAGCGCGTGAATGCTGCTGGCGATGGGTGAGGTGGCGCCGGAACGCACGCTGGCGGCGGTGCGGGCAATGGCTGCCGTCGCGGTGATGCCGCCAAACAGCGGTGCGATGACATTGCCCAGGCCCTGGCCGATCAACTCGGCATTCGGGTTGTGGCGAAAACCGGACAGGCCGTCGCTGACCACCGCACACAACAGCGATTCAATCGCCGCGAGCATGGCAATTGCGAAGGCCGGGCCGATCAGGGTGCGTAGCGTTTCGAGTGACAAGGCAAAGTTTGTCTCGCCAGCATCGAGCTGCCAGGGCCAGGCAAACGTTGGCAGGGTATTCGGAATTCCGTGTTGCAGTTGGCCGGCGCTGTCGGTGTAGCTGAACCGTGAACCAATCGTTGCCAGCTCGAAATCATACAGCAGCGTTTGCAGCAGCAGCGCCAAGCCGGTGCCGAGCAACAGTGCTGCCAGATGGCCGGGTATTGGCCACTTCAGTTTTGGCCAGGCAATCAGCACCGCCAAACTGAAACCGCCAATCAGCATATCGGGCCAGCGGGCGTAACCGATATGCCACAGCGTTTGCAGCACCGCCGGGACAAAATGGGCATCGCGCAGCGCGATGTCGATGCCGAGCAGATCTTTCAGCTGCAAACCGGCAATCACGATCGCGATGCCGGCGGTGAAACCGGTCAGCACCGGGTACGGAATGAACTGAATCAGCTTGCCAAGCCCGGTGGCACCCATCGCGATCAGAATCAACCCGGCCAGCATCGTTGCGCACAGCAAACCGGGCAGGCCGAATTGCTGGGTGATCGGCAACAGGATGACCACAAACGCGGCGGTCGGGCCGGAAACATTGACCCGCGAACCGCCGCTGAGCGCAATGACAAGGCCGGCGATGATCGCCGTGTACAGTCCGTATTGCGGCGCGACGCCGGAAGCGATGGCCAATGCCATGGCCAGCGGAATCGCGATCAAGCCGACCGTGATGCCGGCAAGCGCATCGCTGCGAAAACGGCCGGCATCATAGCCGCGCAGGGATTCGCGCAGGGCGGTGGCGAATGGCAGCGGTAGCAAGCTGAGAACTCCACGCGCAGGACGGGCGTTCAGTACAAGCCAGCGTTGGCGAAATTGCAATGCGCTCGCGCAAGCTAAGGCGAGAATGGTGGTGCGGCTGTGGTCGCGGTGTCGGTTTCAGTTTCGGTATCGGCGCCAGCGTCGTCGCATCGCGCCAGCGCGTAGCGGACCTGACCGGCTTCTTTTTCGCGGTACCACGTCCAGCCCGGCGGCAAGTGCGGCGCGCCGGCTTCGCGTTCGTTTTCGATATAAATCCAGCCGCCGGGTTTGACGAGCGCGCGCGTGGCAATCAGCGCCAGCACTTTGTCGAGCCAATCGCCATGAAACGGCGGGTCGAGAAAGATCACATCAAACGGCGGCTGAGGCTGATTCAGGTAGGCCAGGGCATCGCCACGGATTAGCCGGATGTCGTTCGCCGCCAGCTTGGCGATATTGGCTTGCAGCGCACCGGCGACCGCGGCGTTGGCTTCGACCAGCACCACCTCGCGAGCCCCGCGCGAGGCCGCTTCAAAGCCGAGTGCGCCGGAGCCGGCGAACAAATCCAGGCAGCGGGCGCCCGGCAGCTCGGTCTGCAGCCAGCTGAACAGCGTTTCGCGCAGCCGGTCGCCGGTCGGTCGCAGCCCCGGTGCTGCTGGAAACGACAGTCGGCGGCCGCGGTAACGGCCGGCAATGATCCGGACTTCGCCGGCACCGGTGACAACTTTGCTTTTGCTCATGCGGGTTTTGCCAAGCGTAGGGCAGCAGGAAGGGGGTCGGGAGCGGGGGAGGATGGTAGCATAGCGACCCATTGGTGCCGGCGGGTCCGGCGCGCAGCGATTGTGGTCGAGATGTCGGAAAAGAAAGGCTGGTTTGGTTGGCTCAAACGCGACGATGCAACGGCCGAGCCGGTGCCGGAGCGTAGCGATGAGCAGAAAACGTTTTTCGGCCGTTTGAAAGATGGCCTGAAGCGGACACGCGCCGGCCTCGGTGAAGGTCTGGCAACGCTGTTCATGGGCCGCAAGCAGATCGATGACGAGCTGTTTGATGAACTGGAAACCCAGCTGCTGCTCGCCGATGTCGGCGTCGCGACCACCCAGCGCATCATGAAAGACGTGACCGCGAAAGCGGCGCGCAAGGAACTCGCCGATACCGATGCGCTCTACCAGCATCTGACCGGTGAACTGGCCAAGCTGTTGGCCCAGGTCGATGCGCCGCTGCAAATCGATGCCGGCAAGCAACCGTTCGTGATTCTGGTGGTTGGTGTCAATGGCGTCGGCAAGACCACAACCATCGGCAAGTTGGCGCGCTTTTATCAAGCGCAAGGTTTGAGTGTCATGCTGGCCGCGGGCGATACCTTCCGTGCTGCCGCAGTGGAGCAGCTGCAAGTCTGGGGTGAGCGCAACAATGTGCCGGTGGTTGCGCAAGCCACCGGTGCCGATTCGGCGTCGGTGCTGTTCGATGCGCTGCAATCGGCCAAAGCCAAACAGATCGATGTGCTGATCTGCGACACCGCCGGCCGCTTGCACACCAAGAGCAATTTGATGGACGAGCTCGCCAAGGTCGTCCGCGTACTGAAACGGCTCGACCCCGATGCACCGCATGAAACCCTGCTGGTGCTCGATGCCGCCACCGGCCAGAACGCGCTCAATCAGGCCGAACAATTCCACAAGGCCACTGCGTTGACGGGCCTGGCGCTGACCAAACTCGACGGCACCGCCAAAGGCGGCGTCATTTTCGCACTGGCCGAGAAAATGCAGCTGCCGATTCGCTTTATCGGTGTCGGCGAAGGCATTGATGATCTGCGCCCGTTCAGCGCGCCGGATTTTATTCAGGC
>CAMLNB010000289.1 GCA_946481205.1 uncultured Kangiella sp.
GCACCACGCGCGGTGCTTTCGACGACCTGCGGACGTGTCACGGTGCGCTGCAGCACATCGGACTGAAACTGACAGAGCAGATCGTTGACGGCCATGCCGCCGTCAATGCGTAGTTCTGCTAGCGGCACACCGGCATCGGCTTCCATCGCGCGCAGCAAATCCACGTTTTGATAAGCCACGGCTTCGAGTGCGGCGCGCGCGATATGGGCTTTGGTGCTGCCGCGCGTCAGGCCGCAGATAAGGCCGCGCGCTTCGGCATCCCAGTGCGGTGCGCCAAGGCCGGTGAATGCGGGCACGATATAGACACCACCGTTGTCTTGCACCTGCCGCGCCAGTGCTTCCACCTCGCTGGCTTTTTCAAACAGACCGAGATTGTCGCGTAGCCACTGGATCAAGGCGCCGGCGACAAACACCGAGCCTTCCAGTGCGTAAGTGCGTTTGCCGTCGCGTTGCCAGGCAACGGTGCTGAGCAAGCCGTGCTGCGATTGCACGATTTGGTCACCGGTGTTCATCAGCATGAAGCAGCCGGTGCCATAAGTGTTTTTGGTCATGCCCGGCGTGAAGCAGGCCTGGCCGAATAGCGCCGCTTGTTGATCGCCAGCGATGCCGGTGATCGGAATGCTGGCGCCGAAATGCGCGGCATCGACGACTGCGAGCGCGCCGCTGCTGTCGACGACGCGCGGCAGGCTCCCGCGCGGAATGCCGAACAGCGTCAGCAAAACGGGATCCCAATCGCCGCTGTGCAGATTGTAGAGCTGCGTGCGCGAGGCATTGCTGGCATCGGTGAGATGCTGTGCGCCACCGCTGAGTTTCCAGATCAGCCAGCTGTCGACGGTACCGAAGCGCAGACGATCTTTTTGCGCGGCGGCTTGCACGGCCGGCACGTTATCAAGCAGCCAGCGCATTTTGCTGGCGGAGAAATACGGATCAATGACCAGGCCGGTGCGCTGACGGATGTCGGGCTCATGCCCCTGCGCCTTCAGTTGCGCGCAGAACTCCGCACTGCGCCGACATTGCCAGACGATGGCGTTGTGCAGCGGCTCGCCGGTTTCGGCATCCCAGGCGATGACGGTCTCGCGCTGATTGGTGATGCCGATGGCGAGCACATCACTGGCTTTGATACTGGCCTTGGCCAATACGCCGATCACCGCGTCGCGCTGCGTCTGCCAAAGAACATTGGCGTCCTGCTCGACCCAACCGGGTTGCGGAAACAGGCAGTGGAATGACACGGCATGCGTCGCAAGGTGTTGCGCGTTGCGATCAAACAGCAAGGCGCGCGAACTGGAGGTGCCTTGATCGAGTGCGAGCAGGTAGCGGGCCATCGTCACTCCTTCGAACTGTTGAACAGCTAGCTGAGCACGCGCCATGGAAGATCGTCGCGGCTAAGGCCGCTCCCACAGAGGGCCCACGATATTCTGCGGCGCGATAAATCGCGAGCATGCTCGCCGATACAGAACCGCTTCGCTGTCACCAGCGACCGCGTGGCCGGTAGGGTTTTTCCGGCTGATTTTCCGCTTGCGCTTTGGCCCGTTGCACCGCGATTTTCTGATTGGCGCCGAGCAGCAGGCGCCATTGCAGTAGGGTTTCGCGCGCGAGCACAGCGCGTTGACGCGGCGACCAGGCCTGATGGTAAAGCCGTTTGGCGGCGGCGACGCTGTCGGGCGAGCGGGCAGCAAAACTGGCAGCAAGTGTCTGTGCGGCGGCGTACGGATCGTCGTTGATTGCGGTCAGCAGACCCAGTGCCCGCGCCTCGTCGCCGTTCAGGAGTTCTGCCGTACTGGCGAGCCGCAAGGCCACATCGACCGGCAGCAATTCCCGCAACGCGAGTGTGCCGCCCATGTCCGGAATGATGCCCCACTTCGCTTCCATGATCGAAAGCGACGCATCCGGCGTTGCGATGCGGTAATCAGCGCCGAGTGCGATCTGCAGACCACCGCCCCAGCAGCGGCCGTGTATCGCGGCGATCACCGGCACCGGCAGCCGGCGCCAGCCGACGCTGACTCGCTGGGCCAGATTGGCGTTGCCGGGCAACCACTTCCACAGCAGCTTGAGCCCGGTCAGCGGATTGCCAAGCACCGACTTGATATCGAGGCCAGAGCAAAAATCTTCGCCGTCACCGCGAATGATGACCGCGCGCACGTGGCGGTCCCGTTTGAGCTGGCGGATTGTCCGGTCGATGGCTTGGAACATCGGCAGATCGAGCGCGTTGCGTTTGTCGGCGCGGGTCAGGGTAACGGTGGCGATGCCATTGCTGATCGACAGCTGCAGTCGGGATTCGGACATGGTGGGCGGTGAGCGGGAAGTCATCGGAGGACTATCGCCGTTCCGCGCCCGTTTGACCAGCACCGCCGCCCGTCGCGAGCATAGGACAACGCCAGCGCTATACTGCCGGCAAAGGCATCCATACCTCTTAGACTTGGGATGTAGCCGGACATGGATATCCGTACTGAAAATCTGACCATCCTGTTTGTCGATATCGCCGGCTTCACCGCCACCACCAGCCGGCAATCACGGGCGGAAAACGCCCATCTGCTACAGACCTTCGAGTCCACCTTGCTGCCGCTGATCAAGCGCTTCAAAGGCAATGTGGTCAAAAGCATTGGCGATGCGCTGCTGCTGACCTTCCGCTCACCGACCGACGCCATGCTCTGTTCGATGGCGCTGCAAGATGCCATGCACGCGCACAACTTGCGGGTGCCGGATGATCAGAAGATTCATATCCGGGTCGCCGCCAATCTCGGCGAGGTGCGCGTCACCAAGAAAGATATTTTCGGCGAGCCGGTCAATGTCGCGGCGCGCATCGAAGGCGTGGCACCGGCAGATGAGATTTATCTCTCTGAAGCCGTGTACATGGCAATGAACAAAGCCGAAGTGCCGGCGCAAGAAGTGGGCTTCAAGGAGCTGGCCGGCATTCCGCAACCGGTGCGCGTTTACTGCATTCCGCGTTTCGCCACCCACCGCTTGATACCGCAGAATCAGCTGCCGCCCGAGCAAGGCAATGAGCTGTTGTTTCCGTATGGCGGCATGCATCAGCGCGCGCCGGCGCATGGTGGCTCATCGCGCTTGGGCAATACCCGTCAGGCCACGCAGGTGGGCTTGCTGTTTTTGCTGTTGGTTGGCCTCGGCGCTGCTGGCTGGCTGGGTTACGGCATGCTCAGCGATGGCGAAGAAACCGCAGCGAGCACTGCCGCAGCCAGCGATCAGCCCGGTGACGATGCAGCGCAGAACACCGAGCAGAAAGCGGGCGCGGCGGTGGTAACCGAGTCGGTAGCATCTCCGCCGTCGCAAAAAGCGGCAGAGCCTGTTATCGAGGCTGTTAGCAAACCTGCTGCCGAACCTATCGCTGCGCCGGTGCAAACGCTGGCGACACCGGTGGTCGAGAAAAAGCCGGAACCGGTTGCGCCAGTCGTCGCCAAGAAAACCGAATCGGTAAAACGCAGCGAACCGACCACCGTTACCGAAACTCGCGCCGCGCCAGCGCCGGTCGAAAAAACCAAGCCCGTTGAGTGGAATATCACCAGCGCGAAAGAGGCTTATCGCGCCGGCAAGCTGACCAAGGTCGAGTACAAGCAGATTGCTGTCAATCTGGAAACGGCTTACGACAATCGCATACGGGAGCTCAAGCTCGCTTATCGCGCTCAACAGCTCAGCAAAGCCGAGTATGAAGAGCAGGTTCGCATCGCAAAAAGGGCCTACTCCGGCCGCTAGTGACCGTGCCTGGTTAGCGAAGTTCTGCACGGCCACTGCTTGCCCCGAGCAGTGGCCGCAATCGGATGCGGGAGTTGCGTCACGACCGCCTGAAGGCGGATTGTCTTGGGGCTTCGCCGCCCCACTCGCTAGCTGAAAATCTCAGGACGCAATTCCCTGCGACTGCAATAGCTCATCCAGTTTGCCGGCGCGGTCAAGCTTCACCAGGTCGTCGTAACCGCCGACATGGGCTCCGCCGATAAAGATTTGCGGGACCGTGCGACGGCCCGTGAGTGCGATCATGGCGGCTTTCTGGTCCGGATTGTCATCGATACGGATCTTGTTCAGCGCTTTGGCTCCTTTGCGCGCGAGCAACTGCTCAGCTTGTTTGCAGAACGGGCAATGATCCGCGCTATACATGTCGATGTTGTTCATCTGATTTCATCTCCGGTAAGAAACACTGTCGGCGTGTTTGGACAGCTCGTACAAGTCGTCGCAATCACTGCGTCAGTTACAGGCCAAGCGCGGTCAAGCCAGGGTGATCATGTGGTCGTGCCCCGGAAGGCCAGCGGAACATGCGCTCGTTGTCCGCGATC
>CAMLNB010000290.1 GCA_946481205.1 uncultured Kangiella sp.
GCCATGCTGATGGCGCGGTTGATCAGCTTGGCCCGCTTCGACAGCGTATGCAGTTCATCATGAACATGCTTTTCCTTGTCGCCACTGATATGCGGCAACAAATCCTCCAGCTTGCGCGCGCGATCGATGACCCGCGCCAGCCGGCTGGTCAAGACGCCGAGCAACGCCGCGACACCGGTCAACAGAAACACCGGCGCAATCGACAACTGGATGACATGCGAGATATCGGCAATTTCGGCGCCATCGGCGAGTGGAAGTGGCATAACGTTGTCCTGATTATCCAGAGCGTTCTGGCTGCAACAGCAAGCGACAAAGCGCAGCTGATGTGCAGCTGATGTGCAGCTGACACGCCGCCTAACAAACAGGCTACATGGTAACGCCAGCGGCACCGGCGTTGTAGCGCAATGATGCGGGCAGTTCACGCGCCGGCACCGGGATGATTTTCCAGTCGCTGCGTCGCTTCGGTACCCGCGCCTGATAGGCAAAAATGCTCTCGGCCGGCTCGCGCCCCCACGGCCGCGCCGACGGCAGCTGCGGGAAGTACAGACCATATACCGCTTGCGCTTGCCGGCACAGGCTCGCCTCGCTGGGCGTCAGCGGTTTGCGCGTGCCGGTCAGCAGTGCCAGCACATGTTCGACACAGGCTTCGAACGCCTGCCACGGCATCAGCCGGGTGCGTTCGGCCAGCAAATAGCGGCTGGCTTTCTGCGCTTCGTACAGACTGCGCTCGCGCAAGCAAGTCGTCAAAAACAGAACCGGCGCCAACAAGCGCGACGACGGGCCGCGCAGCGGCACCCGAATACCGCACGCGCGCAGCGCATCCATACTCAGGCCCGTGCAGTTGTTGTCGGTGTGCTGATAATGCAGGCGGTGGTCATACAATCGCGCAAAGGTGTCCAGCAATTGCAGATACAGCGCGCTGGCCAGATCTTCATCACTCAGCGTGCAGGCGACCAGCCACGATGGCCGATACTGCTGCTGACCGCTGTTGAGTTCGGTCAGGTAATTGTCCATCGGCACCAGTGCCGGCAGGATGCCTTTTTCGCTGACGACATCCGGATTGTAGAAATTGGCCACCAACCAATCGGCAATGCTGCCGTCGGCTCGGCAACGACCCAGCGTCAACGCGAAATGGCCGCCGTGCGCTTCGTCATCATCACCTTGGGCACCATTCAACATGAAGCCAATGGCCCAGCGCGCCGGCGCCGGATTTGTTTGATTGCGCCACAAACGCTGACAACGAAACGGTTGCTGCGCACCGATGACATCCGTTGCGATGAGCTGACGCCAATCGCCTTGCAGCACGGGCGCGTCGGCGCCCAGCCGCCACGACTCCGGCCACAGTGTAGACAGCAGAAAATGCTCGCCCCGCCTTTCACCACGCACTCGCAAGGAATGACGCGCCAGATAATCGAGTGTGAGCTGATTGATGAAAACCGGGTTGCTGGCCAATGCCGGCACCAACTGGCAACGCTGCCAGCTAGCGTGCTCGGTTGCTTGTTCGCGCGCATGCAAGCGTAGCGATGCGGCATCCAGCGTTTGCTGACTGCGCAATTCCGGTGCATGCAGCCAGATTGGCGCCGATGGTTGCTGCTGCGGATCAAGTGCCAGCCATTGCCCGGCAAAATACCAGGCGGCGGCCGGACTCAAGCGCTCGGCCGCCTGCGCAGCCGGCAATGGCTGCCACTGTTCGGGCTCCGGCGGCAGCGCATGTGTCATCAGTACTGCGCCTCCAGCACCAGCAGATTGCTCTGCTTCTCCATTTTTACCGTCGACAGAAAACTCATGCCGAGCAAAATATCGTTATTGGTGCGCGCCTCGATCACCACCGCCTCAATTTGACTGCGTTCGATTTCGCCCACGCGTACCGTTTTCAGCAACACCGCCCACGCACGCGCCGGGCCGGCTGCGGTCTGCACTGTCAACGGCCGACCGTTATGCCGAAAACCAATGCCGAGTCGCTCGGCCGTTGCCGCATTCATGGCGATACTGGTGGCGCCGGTATCGACCATGAACGTCACGGGCACACCATTGATTGCGCCGGCGGTGGTGTACATACCGAAATTATTGCGAGCAATTTGCACGCGTACCGTTTCCGGCGCGGTGAAGCTGGTGTGGATATCGCTGCCGAGTCGGTATTCGCCGCGCTTGCCGTCGATTTCCAGAATTGCTTTGCTGCTGTCTGCCTGCACCAGCAACACCCCTTCCGGGCTGCGATCACCGACCTTCAGCAACCGTTGGCTGCCGTCGATTTTCAGCAAGGCGCGATCCTCGAACAATCCCAGCACGCTGATATCCAATGCGCTCACCGCCACACTGAATGCGGTCAACACGCTGATCAGTAGCACATGAATGGCTGAATGCTTTACCACAGGTATCCGCATCAATCGCCTCACCAGATTCGCATCATCAGCTGCAGCAGTGCGCAGGTCATCAGGCCGGCCAGCAGATCGTCGAACATGATGCCGAAACCACCACTGCAACGACGGTCAGCCCACGACACTGGCCACGGCTTCAGAATATCGAACAACCGGAACAGGACAAAGATTAGCAAGACATTGAGCCAATGAAACGGCAACCACAGTGCACTGGCCCAAAGTCCAACCCATTCATCAATGACGATTGCGCCCGGATCCTTGATGCCGCAATCATTTGCCGTGCGTTCGCTGGCGTAAACGCCGAGCAGAAACAGCGGCACGATCAACAGGGCATACCACAGCGGCGGCAGCGCCCACCAGGCCAGCGCCACCACAGGCAGCGCGGCCAGAGTGCCGAACGTGCCCGGCGCTTTCGGCGCCAGACCGCTGCCAAACCCCACCGCCAACCAGTGCCAGCCATTTTTGGGTTGTATCAAGTTGGCACTCCAAAATGATCGTAGCCACGGCGGTCCAGAGCAAAGGACTGTCCGTGCCAAAGCAAGCGACAATCGGCCTTGCCGGTGACAATCTCGCCAATGGCAGTCAGCTTCACGCCGCTTGCTTGCGCCGCAGCAACCACAGACTGCCACTGCTGCGGCGGACAGGTCAGGCACAATTCGTAATCATCGCCGCTGGTCAAGGCAAACCGGATGGCTTCGGTTTCATCTGTGCACTGCCGACGCAAGGCATCGCTAAGCGGCAGTTGCTCAAGCTTCAACAGCGCCCCGACACCCGATGCGGTCAAAACGTGTTGCAGATCCTGAACGAGCCCGTCCGAAATATCGATGGCAGCATGACAAAACGGTCGCACCGCCAGACCGGTTCCAACACGAGGCGTCGGCCGGTTGAGACGCGCCAGCAGAATCTCGGCATCCTGATTTTCCGTATCAGCGCTTGATGCAATTGCGCGCTCGTACAGGGCATGCAGCAACGCACGCCCGGCATCCCCCACGGTCCCGGTCACGGCAATCACATCGCCAGGTTTGGCGCGATTGCGCGGAAGGGCTTCCGTGGCGGGAACAAAACCGTGCACGGTAATGGTGATGCTCAGCGGGCCGCGTGTGGTGTCACCACCGACCAACGCCAGCTGGTGCAGATCCGCCAGCGCAAAAAAACCGTTGGCAAACGCCTGCAGCCAATCGGGTTCCTCGCTTGGCAAACTGATGGCCAGCGTCGCCCAGGCCGGAGTCGCGCCCATTGCCGCCAAATCACTCAGATTGACTGCCAGACTTTTCCAGCCAATGTCATACGGCGAGGTGCCATGCGGAAAGTGTACGCCCGCGTTCAGCGTGTCGGTGCTGACCGCCAAGGTTTGACCGGCCGGCACCTGCAGCAACGCGCAATCATCACCGACGGACAGCAACACATCGGTGCGCGTGCTGGTGCGGGTGAAATAGCGTTTGATCAGATCAAATTCGCCGGGCATGTCGACGTCCTGTTAGCTGTGGACATGGTGCCATGCACCGGCGTTATCGGGTAGCGCCAACCGCCATGACGGTCAGCCCGATTCAGGACTGTGGCCGGGTCTTGGCCGCCACTTCGGTTGCACGCAGCACGCGCGCCAGTTTGTCGAGCACACCGTTGACGAATTTGTGGCCGTCGGTGGCGCCAAAGGTCTTGGCTTGCTCGAGTGCTTCGTTGATGACGACTTTGTACGGCACGTCAAGGCGCTCTTTCATTTCGAACGCGGCCATCCGCAGAATCGCCAGCTCGACCGGGTCGATCTCTTCCAGCTTCAAATGGATAGTCGGCTTCAGCAGGTTGTCGAGCTGATCTTTCTGCTCGACCACGCCGCGCAGCAGCTGCTGGAAATACGCCGTGTC
>CAMLNB010000291.1 GCA_946481205.1 uncultured Kangiella sp.
GCCTGCTTGAAGGTCGTGAAGCGTTCGGGGAGCCCAAGCCTAACCGAGAGCCGTGCCAAAAAGCATCCGAAAATCGGTTGGTAAAAAGACTGTTTCCGGCCGCACACGCTAGCACCACGATGGCAGCTGGCTGACTGTCATCGTGGTGGCGCGGAGCGGTGTGCTTGATGAATGCGGTTTCGCTGCGTGATCACGCGTCATTGCTCAATCAGTTCCACCCGGCGGTTCAGGCTACGACCGTTGTCGCTGCGGTTGCTGGCGGCCGGTGCAAGATAAGCCACCCCTTCGGCTTTCAGTCGATTGCCGGCGATTTGATAATCCTTGACCAGCGCCTGCATCACCGCCTGTGCCCGCTGTTTCGACAGATTCAGGTTGTGCTGAAAATCACCGGCACTGTCGGTATGGCCGACCACGATCAGTTTCAGCGCCGGCTGGTTTTTCAGCAGCGTGGCGATTTCATCGAGGGTCGGTTTGGATTCCGGCTTGATGCTCGCTTTGTCGGTGTCGAAGTAAATGCCATAGAGCGCGATGCGGCCGCTGTCGACAATGCCTTTGAGCATGGCGTTGGCATCGACCGTGACTTTGCCGGTCTCCATCGGTTTGGCTTCGAGTACGTAAAGCTGGGTGTAGACATTGTCACGGCGGGCGCCGCCGATGTTGTAAGCCGTGGTGACGTACAGTGAGACGTAGACGTCACCATCAGGGCGGCTCAGCTTGGCCGACAGGTAGCGCTGACCGTCGGGCTGGTCGCCATGGAAGCGGTAGTCGCCGACCGTCAGGTTGAAGTCGCGACCGCCACAAGCCTTGTCGCTGCATTGGAACAACGGGTTGAAGCCGGCCTTTTGCAGGGCCTGCTCATAGTTGCCGAACACCTCCAGCACCGAGCGGCCTTTGGCGGTTTCATAGGTCAGCCGGGTCAGCTTGCCGCGCAGGGTTTCGCTTTTCTCGTAATTCGGCTTCTTTTTGACCTGGCCGAGTGGCAGCGTGAACTCGTTGAAGGCGTCTTGCTTGTATTCGACGATCTTGGAACCTTCGTACCGGGTAATCATCGGGTGATCGCTGCTGCCGGGCTTGTCGCTGGCATGGGCGGTGGCGAGGAGTGCATTGAGGCTGAGAGCTGCCAGCAGACTGGCGACCGGGGCGAATCGAATCATGGCGCGGTTCCTTGCGAGGGGCGAACATCCAGCCCCGATTCCAGTGGTACGGACGGCCCGTGTCAAGGCCGGGGACGTGGGTGGTAGCGGCCAAAGCCGCGCCAGCGCTGGCTTTGGCCTCGATTTTGGTTGGCATTCCCGGGCCGGATGCGTAGAATACGCGGCCCTTACGGGCGCCGGGACTAGCCCCCCAGCGCCTTTTTCCTATGGCTCCTTACAGAGGTTCCAGGCTCATGGTCGTTATTCGTCTTGCTCGTGGCGGCGCCAAGAAGCGTCCTTTCTACCACGTTGTTGTTGCTGACAGCCGTCGCGCGCGCGATGGTCGTTTCATCGAAAGCCTTGGCTTTTTCAACCCGGTTGCCTCGGGCAAAGCCGTGAAATTCGAGATCAACGGTGAGCGTTACGCGCACTGGGTCAGCAAAGGCGCGCAGCCGTCGGAGCGCGTTGCCGCTCTCGTTGCTGCCAACAAGGCCTAAGTTCTGATCGAATCGTACGAATCGAATAGAACAGCGCCGATCGCATGAGTGAAGAGCAATCCAAACGACTTGCGGTCGGCAAGATCACGGGTGCGCACGGCATCCGCGGCTGGGTGAAGGTGTACAGCTACACCGACCCAATCGAAAACATCCTCGACTACTCGCCCTGGCAGATTTACACCCAGGGTCAGTGGCGGGAAGTGAAAGTGCTCGATGGCCGCGTGCAAGGCAAAGGCGTGGTCGCGAAGCTGGAAGGCATTGACGATCGCAATGCTGCCGAGTTGCTGCAGCAGGTGCCGATCGAGGTGGCGCGTGGCGCGTTTCCGGAAGCCGACGATGATGAGTTCTACTGGGATGATCTCGAAGGTCTCTCGGTGGTGAACCGCGAAGGCGTCGTGCTCGGTACCGTCAGCCATCTGTTCGAGACCGACGCGCACCCGATTCTGGTGGTGGTCGATGGCGAGACAGAACGGATGATTCCGTATGTCGAGACCTATATCGACGAGGTCGATCTCGACGCGAAGAAGGTTGTAGTCGACTGGCAGCTGGATTGGTGAGCCAGATGTGGTTCGGGGTGATCACCCTGTTTCCACCGATGCTCGACGCGGTGACGCAATTTGGCGTCAGTAGCCGGGCGGTGAAGCAGGGCAAGTTGCAGGTGCTTGGCATCAACCCGCGCGACTTCACCAGCGACAAGCATCGCACGGTCGATGACCGGCCCTTTGGCGGCGGTCCCGGCATGGTGATGCTGGCGCAGCCGCTGCTTGATGCGATTGCCGATGCCAAAGCGAAAGCAGGTGGCCCGGCCAAAGTGATTTACCTGTCCCCGCAAGGACAGCCGCTGACGCAAGCCAAGGTGCAGGCGTTGGCGAAGGAAGAACGACTCATTCTGCTCTGCGGTCGCTATGAAGGCATCGACGAGCGCGCCATCGAGATGGCGGTGGATGAAGAAATTTCGATCGGTGACTACGTGCTTTCGGGCGGTGAGTTGCCGGCGATGGTGCTGATTGATGCGGTCGCGCGCTTGTTACCGGGCGTGCTGAACGACGAACTCAGTGCTGAACAGGATTCGTTTACGGATGGTCTGCTGGACTGTCCGCATTACACCCGACCAGAAGTGTTCGATGGACGGGCGGTGCCGGCGGAATTGATGTCCGGTCACCATGAACAGATACGGCGCTGGCGCTTGAAACAATCGCTGGTCCGGACGCTTGAGCGGCGGCCAGAATTGCTACACGAGTGGCAAAAACGCGCGCTGACGAAAGCGGAAAAAAAGCTTTTGGAAGAAGTATTGCGGGAACAGAAGGCGGCAACGCCGGACGGAAACGCGTAGACCGCGAAACGGTTTTACTGCTTTGCGGAATTGAGCGAAGGATCGCCCAAGTACATGGCAAGGGTTTTAGGTTTTGACCCAAGCGATGGACCTCTGGAAAAGGCCAAACCGTGTGGTTTCTTCAGCGTCTGCAAACAGCCAGCGTTGATTAAGGAGAATGCCCGATGAGCAACATCATCAAACAGCTCGAAGCCGAGCAAATGAACAAAGACATCCCGGAATTCAAAACCGGTGATACCGTGATCGTCAACGTCAAGGTGAAGGAAGGCGACCGTGAGCGTCTGCAGGCCTTCGAAGGCGTTGTCATTGCCAAGCGCAACCGTGGTCTGAACAGCTCGTTCACCGTTCGCAAGATTTCGTACGGCGAAGGCGTTGAGCGCGTATTCCAGACCTATTCGCCGCTGATTGGCAGCATCGAGCTGAAGCGCCGCGGTGACGTGCGCAAGGCCAAGCTGTACCACCTGCGCGAACTGTCGGGCAAGGCAGCACGTATCAAGGAAAAGCTGGATTAATTTTCGCTTTTTCAGCAACACCTTGTGGAAACGCAGCGGGCACCTTCGGGTGCCCGTTGTCGTTTTGGCGCTTCAATTGCGTGAGGCCTCAATCGCATGAAACGGCCGGCGGTTACGAGCGGCTCGGCTTCGGCGTAGACTTTGCGCTCTGTTTTCCCGGTTGTGGCCCTGTCATGAAGCTGAACCGCGTGCACCATATCGCCATCATCTGTTCGGACTATGCCCGCTCGAAGGCGTTCTACACCGAGGTGCTCGGCTTGCCGGTTATCGCCGAGCAGTACCGGGCCGCGCGCGATTCCTGGAAACTGGATCTGGCCTTGCCGGATGGCACGCAGCTCGAACTGTTTTCCTTTCCAGCGCCGCCAGCGCGGCCATCCTATCCGGAGGCCTGCGGTTTGCGGCATCTGGCGTTTGAGGTCGACGATGTTGAGCGCTGCAAACAGGAGCTGGAGGCAAAGGGCATTGTAGTGGAGCCAATACGGCTAGATGAGCAGACCCGGCAGCGCTTTGTTTTCTTTGCCGATCCGGATGGTTTGCCACTTGAGCTGTATGAGCGCCACGTCAGCCCAAACGCAGCGCAATAATGCCGTCGTTTTGCCGGCTTGCCGGCGCTTGTGATACAAGCAAGCCATGGAAACATTTCGCTACGACGCGCCATTCGGGCCGCTCCACGTCTCTTGTGACCGTGTCCATGATGATCAGGACGCGGTGACGGCTATCCGTTTTCTGCCAAGCGGCGATGCCGGCGCGCCGCAATCGG
>CAMLNB010000292.1 GCA_946481205.1 uncultured Kangiella sp.
GTAACGATGCGGCTGAGCAGCGGCTCGGAGTGGGCGATGGCGCGGGCAATGGCATAGCAGGTGCCAGCGTTATACATCACGACGCCCAGATCAACCGAGTGTTTGTCGCGCGGAATTTCGAAACCGAGCAGATTCTGAATCAACTGCTTTTGTGCACCGCTCGGGTATTTGCTCGGCAGCACCACCACTTCGATATTGGTTTCATCGCAGGCCTCGGCAATGGCCTTGATCGCTTCCGGCTTATTGTCCTCGATGGCGAACAGCACTTCTTTCGGCTGCAACAAGCGCGCCAGAATCTGCACGCCTTCGATGATGGCGCTGGCGCGTTCGCGCATCAGCGCGTCATCGCAACTGATGTACGGCTCGCATTCGGCGCCGTTGATGATGAGCCACTTGACCGGCGTCTCGGTGAGTTTCTGCGCTGACGGAAAACCCGCGCCACCAAGACCAACGATGCCTGCTTGGCAAATGCGTTCACGCAAATCGGCATCGGTCAGGCTGATGTCATCGACAAATTCTTCTTCTTCGTAGTCGGCGGTCTCGTCGGTACACAGGCCGATACAGAGCTGCGGTTCACCGCTGTCATCCGGCACCGGATGCAGGCCGATGAAACTGATTTCACCATCGGTCGGGGCATGCACTGAGGCACTGATGCCATCCGCCGCGCGAGCGAGCAACTGACCGTGATGCACGCGCTGGCCTTCGCTGACCACCGGCGTTGCCGGCGCACCCGCATGCTGTTTCAGCGGCAGCACCAGCAACGGCGGAATCGGCAGTTTTTCGATCGGCGATTGCAGGCAACGATCTTTGCGATCGTCCAAGACGAGGCCACCGGGAAAGCCGAATAGTTGTCTGGCCATCAGTGCACCAGCCGGATCGGAATGCGGATATCGTCCGCCGGTTTTGGCCATTGCCAGCGCGGTGCAGGGGCCGGGATCAGATCGATGCAATCGACCGGGCACGGTGGCAAGCACAGTTCGCAGCCTGTGCATTCAGCAGCGATGACGGTGTGCATCAGTTTCGGTGCGCCGACGATGGCATCGACCGGACAGGCCTGAATGCATTTGGTGCAGCCGATGCATTCGTCCTCGCGAATGAACGCGAGCAATTTCGGTTTGACGGCGGCTTCATCGGCGAGCGGCACCACCGTTTTACCGAGCAATTCGGCCAAGGCTTTGATGCCGGCCTCACCGCCCGGCGGGCATTTGTTGATGGCATCGCCGTTGGCAATGGCTTGCGCATACGGTTTGCAGCCGGGATAGCCGCATTGACCACACTGGGTTTGCGGCAGCACCGCGTTGATCTTGTCGATCAGTGGATTGCCGTCAACGCGGTAGCGCACCGCGGCATAGCCGAGCAGGGCGCCGAACAGCAGGCCCAGGATCACCAAAGCGATCAGGCCGCTCATGTTTCCGCCCGGTTGCGTCGAATCAGCACGACGCTGAAGGTGAAGAATCCGGCCAGTGCAAACGTACGCAAGCTGCGAACCGGTGTTTGATTGGCGCTCCACCACAACAGCGCGGTGGAGCTGTCCTTATCGCTGCAGGCTTGTCGCGAGTAATCAAATTGCAGGCCGCGATCCTGACAGCTGTCGATGGCCCACCAGCGCAGCACGGAGAACCCGGCATCCATCAGCACCAGACTGATGATGACCAGTAGCAGGCTGAGCCAGAGCCGTTTCATTTGACCAGCCCCGAGAAGCCCATAAACGCCAGTGACATCAAGCCGGCAGTGATAAGGCCAATCGCCGCACCGCGAAACGGTGCCGGGACATCGGCAACGTTGATGCGTTCGCGAATGCCGGAAAATAGAATGAGCACCAGCGAGAAACCGACTGCTGCCGCGAAACCAAAAATCAGCGATTCGAGAAAGCTATGCGCCGCCTGGATGTTCAGCAAGGCAACGCCAAGCACGGCGCAATTGGTTGTGATCAGCGGCAGGTAAATGCCGAGCAAGCGGTGCAGCAGCGGGCTGGTTTTCGCCATGACCATTTCGGTGAACTGGACCACCACGGCAATGACCAGAATGAAACTCAGCGTGCGCAGATAGCCGATATCGAGCGGCAGCAGAATCCAGCTATTGACCAGATACGACAGACCGGAGGCTAGCGTCAGGACAAAGCTGGTGGCCGCAGCCATGCTGAGTGCGGTTTCCTGCCGGTTGGACACACCCATGAACGGGCATAGGCCAAGAAACTTGACCAGTACCACGTTGTTGACCAGGGCGGTCGCGACGAACAGCAGCAGCAAATCGGTCATGGCGCGGAGCGGCCAGTGAGAAACACGCTTGGCAATTATGCGTCAGCGCGGTGGATTGCGCCAAAGTTCGGGAATTGCTTGCGGGAGCGGGCTTGCCATCGATGCGCGTCTTGCCAAGCATCACGGGTAAGCCCGCTCCTACAGAAAACCACCAATCAACTCAGAGTTTTGGCTCTTGCCGCTCGGGCTCGGCTTCCACTGCCACGGGCTCGGCAGCGACTTCGCTGGTTTCTTCAGGCGCGGCCGGCTTCGGTCGACGCGACAACAGAAAAAGCACCGCACTGAGTATCAGTGTGATCACAAGGAAGCTGATCAGAATCGGTACTGCACCGCGCATCAAGCCGGTAATGCCATCCTGTTCGGCACCGAGAATGCCGACGATGGCCGCCGGCGCGACCCATGGGCCGTCCGGCGTGGAGCTGGCAGGCGTCAGTGCGCCGGCAGCGAACAGTGACCACACGGGCACCAACAGCCATTTCGGCCACTTGCGAATCAGCCGGTACAGCACCAGCAGAAACACGCAGGCGACCAGAATGTAGAGCAACCAGGCGTTGCCGTAATCATGAACCACGCGATCGGCAGGGACCGGTTGCTCGACAACCGCTTGCGTGGTTTCGACAGCTTCGACAGGGGCTGGGATTGGGGCGGTCATGGGCGCTCTGATCAATGTTGTTGTCACATTCGTAGATGAGGTGGCGCGTGTAACGCCACCCAAGCTGCGAAAGAAATCGGTTCAGTTACTTTACCCGCATGCCCGCTTCGGCACCGGAATGCGGTTCCAGAATCCACAAGTCTTTGCCGCCGGGGCCGGCTGCCAGCACCATGCCTTCGGACATGCCGAATTTCATTTTGCGCGGCGCCAGGTTGGCGACCATGACCGTGTGCTTGCCGATCAGGCTTTCCGGCGCGTAAGCGCTCTTGATACCGGCGAATACGGTACGGGTTTCACTGCCGACATTCAGCGTCAACTTCAGCAGTTTCTCGGCGCCTTCGACATGTTCGGCGTTGTCGATGCGGGCGATGCGCAGATCGATGCGATCAAAGTCTTCGATGC
Organism: uncultured Kangiella sp.; assembly: GCA_946481205.1. Next base: position 3,313 of record CAMLNB010000292.1, read on the forward strand.
CAATTACCGGCTTGAACGGCTCATGGGTGATCAGTGCCGAAGCCGACGCCGGTGCGGTTTCAGTTGTTGGCGTAGCCGGGGCTTCCGCCGGTTTCAGGTTTTCTTTCGAGGCTTCGATCATTGCCGTGACTTTGGCGCCTTCGACGCGGGTCATCATCGGCTGGAATTCGTTGATCTTGTGGTTCAGCAGCAGCGTCTGGGCATCCATCCACAGCAGTGAATCGATGTTCAGGAACGCTTCGGCTTGTTCGGCCAGTTTCGGCAATACCGGCTTCAGGTACAGCGCCAGCAAACGGAAGGCGTTGAGGCCGACGGTGCAGACGTCATGTGCCTCTTTTGCGGTGTCCGGGTTCTTGGCCAGCGTCCACGGCGCTTTTGCGGCGATGTACTCGTTGACCTTGTCGGCCAGCGCCATGATGTCGCGCATGGCCTTGCCGTATTCGCGTTCTTCATAGGCTTTGGCGAGACCTTCGGCCGCATCCTGCAGTTCTTTCAGCAAGGCCGGTTCGGCATTGTGCGAGGACAGCAGGCCGCCGAATTGCTTGTGAATGAAACCGGCGCAGCGCGAGGCGATATTGACTACCTTGCCGACCAGATCCGAGTTGACCCGGTTGACGAAGTCTTCCAGATTCAAATCGATGTCATCGACGCCGGCGCCGAGTTTGGCCGCGAAGTAATAGCGCAGCCATTCCGGATTCAGGTGATCCAGATAAGTGCGCGCGGTCACGAAGGTGCCTTTCGATTTCGACATCTTGGTGCCGTTGACGGTCAGGAAACCGTGCGCATACACGGACGTCGGCGTCCGGTAGCCCGAGCCTTTCAGCATCGCCGGCCAGAACAGCGTGTGGAAGTAGACGATGTCCTTGCCGAT
>CAMLNB010000293.1 GCA_946481205.1 uncultured Kangiella sp.
TGATGATGTTCGCACAGGCCAACAGCGAGCATTGCCGGCACAAGATTTTCAATGCCAGCTGGACCATCGACGGCGTCAATCAGGACAAGTCGCTGTTCCAGATGATCAAGAACACCTACGCCCACCACAGCACCGGCGTGTTGTCGGCGTACAAGGACAACGCCTCGGTGATCGAAGGCTTCACCGTTGATCGGTTCATGACCGATGTACCGACCGGTGAATACCAGTACGTCACCGAACCGACCCACATTCTGATGAAGGTCGAAACCCACAACCACCCGACTGCGATCTCGCCGTATGCCGGCGCCTCGACCGGTGCCGGTGGTGAAATTCGTGACGAAGGCGCGACTGGCCGCGGTTCGAAACCGAAAGCCGGCCTGACCGGTTTCACGGTGTCGAACCTGCGCATTCCGGGCAACGTGCAACCGTGGGAACAGAGCGACTACGGCAAGCCGTTCCGCATCGTCTCCGCGCTCGACATCATGCTGGAAGGTCCGATTGGCGGCGCTGCATTCAACAACGAATTCGGCCGGCCGAACCTGTGCGGCTATTTCCGCTCGTTTGAACAAGCGGTGACAACCGCTGACGGCGTCGAAATGCGCGGCTATCACAAGCCGATCATGATCGCTGGCGGTCTTGGCAACATCCGCGCCGATCACGTCAAGAAAGGCCAGCTGCAACCGGGCGACAAGATCATCGTGCTCGGCGGCCCATCGATGCTGATCGGTCTTGGTGGCGGTGCCGCCTCATCGATGGCGAGCGGCGCCTCGGCGGCGGATCTGGATTTCGCTTCGGTGCAGCGTGACAACGCCGAAATGGAGCGCCGCTGCCAGGAAGTGATCGACCGCTGCTGGGCGCTCGGCGATGCCAACCCGATCCGCTCGATTCATGACGTCGGTGCCGGGGGCATTTCGAATGCGGTGCCGGAACTGGTGCACGATGGCGAGCTCGGTGGCCGCTTTGAACTGCGCGAAGTGCCGAATGCCGAGCCGGGCATGTCGCCGGTCGAGATCTGGTGCAACGAAGCGCAAGAGCGTTACGTGCTGGCGATTCCGCCGGAAAACCTGCCGTTGTTTGAACAGCTCTGCCTGCGTGAGCGGGCACCGTTTGCGGTGCTCGGCGAAACCACCGCGGAACTGCAGCTGACCATTACCGATCGCCAGTTCAACAACAAACCGATCGACATGCCGATGGACGTGCTGTTCGGCAAACCACCGCGCATGCACCGTGAAGCCAAGTCGCGCAAAGTCGAACACAAACCGGTCGCGATTGACGCCAACATCAAGGCGATGACCGAGCGGGTTTTGGCGCACCCGACCGTCGCCGACAAGTCCTTCCTGATCACCATCGGCGATCGCACGATTACCGGCCTCGTTGCCCGTGATCAAATGGTTGGCCCGTGGCAGGTACCGGTTGCCGATTGCGCGGTGACGCTGAGCGCGCTGACCGGTTACACCGGCGAAGCGATGAGCATGGGCGAACGCACGCCGGCCGCATTGATCGATGCGGCGGCGTCGGCGCGCATGGCCGTGGGCGAAGCGATCACCAACATCGCGGCGGCGCGCATCGGCAAACTGTCCGATGTGAAACTGTCGGCGAACTGGATGGCTTCGGCCGGTTCGGTCGGCGAAGACGCGAATCTGTTTGCCGCGGTCAAAGCCGTTGGCATGGAGCTGTGCCCGGCGCTCGATTTGACCATCCCGGTCGGCAAAGACTCGATGTCGATGAAGACGGTCTGGCAAGAAGACGGTAAGCAAAAAGCCGTCACGTCGCCACTCAGCCTGATCATCTCGGCATTCGCACCCGTGCTCGACGCGCGCAAGACGCTGACGCCGCAATTGCAGGCGCTGGATAGCGAAACGAGTTTGCTTTTCATCGATCTGGCCAGCGGCAAGCAGCGGCTCGGCGCGTCGGTGCTGGCGCATTGCTATGACCAGCTCGGTCACGAAACGCCCGATGTCGATAACCCGGCACTGCTGAAAGGGTTCTTTGCCGCGATGCAGGCCTTGAATGACGCCGGCAAGCTGCTCGCGTATCACGATCGTTCTGACGGCGGCCTTATCACGACCGTGATCGAAATGGCGTTTGCCGGTCACTGTGGTGTCGATATCGATGTCGCTGCGCTGGGCAGCAATTACAGCGCTGCGCTGTTCAACGAAGAGCTCGGTGGCGTGATTCAGGTTCGCGCCGCCGATCTCGCTGCGGTGCAGGCCATGTTGCAACAGCATGGCCTTGGCACCGTCAGCCACGTCATTGGCACGGCCAGCAAGCGTCAGCATGTCGTGGTGCGCGCCGGCAACGCTGTGCTGCTCGACGAACCGACCATGCAGCTGAAAACGATCTGGTCGAAAGTCTCGTTCGAGATGCAGCGGCTGCGTGACAACCCACGTGGTGCCGAAGAGGAATACGCCAGCAAATGTGATGCGAACAATCCGGGTCTGCAGCCGGTGCTGACGTTCAACCCGGCCGACGACATCGCCGCGCCGTTCATCGCCAAAGGGGCCAAACCGAAAGTGGCGGTGCTGCGCGAGCAGGGCGTCAACGGTCAGGTCGAGATGGCAGCGGCCTTCATGCGTGCCGGCTTCCGCTCGATTGACGTGCACATGAGCGACATCATTGCCGGTCGTGTCTCGCTGAAGGATTTTGCCGGTGTGGTTGCCTGCGGCGGCTTCTCGTACGGTGACGTGCTCGGCGCTGGCGGCGGCTGGGCCAAGAACATCCTGTTCCACGGTCGCACCCGCGACGAATTTGCGGCGTTCTTCGCCCGCCCGGACAGCTTTGCCCTCGGCGTCTGCAACGGTTGTCAGATGATGTCGCAGCTGAAGGACATGATTCCGGGCGCCGAGCATTTCCCGCGCTTTGTCCGTAATGCCTCGGAGCAATTCGAAGGTCGCTTCGTCCAGATGGAATTGCCGAAGAGCCCGTCGCTGTTCTTCGACGGCATGCACGGTTCGCGCATTCCGGTTGCGGTGGCGCATGGCGAGGGCCGTGCCGAAACCGCGACGGCAGCGGAGGCCGACGCGCTGGCAAACAGCGGCTTGGTCGCGGCGCGCTGGGTCGATAATTACGGTCGGGTGGCCAGTACCTACCCGGCCAACCCGAACGGTTCGCCGCACGGCATTTGCGCGGTCACCAGCCGCGATGGTCGCGTGACCATCCTGATGCCGCACCCGGAGCGGGTGTTCCGCACGGTGCAGAACTCGTGGCATCCGGCCGAGTGGGGCGAAGACGGGCCGTGGCTGCGGATGTTCCGCAACGCCCGCCGCTACGTGGGCTGAGCGCTCGTCGCGCAAACAAAAAGGGGCCGCTGTGGCCCCTTTTTGCTTTCGCCACGTACAGGCCATGCGGCCGGAAACAGTGCATTTCGGTCTGCGATGCAATAGCCGTAATTATTGCCCCGTTGAATTCTCTAAGATGCGTGCCATATTGGACACCTCATCTTGCGGACCTTGGTTCCGGTGGAGCGTTGAATGCTCAAGTTCACCTGTTGTGATGCCGTTCGGCAGTTTTCCTCTCAGGCCAATGCGCAAGTCCTGCGCGGCATCATGCGCGGGTTGGAAAAAGAATGCCTGCGGGTAACGGCCGCCGGTGATCTTGCCCAGACGCCGCATCCGGCCGCACTCGGCAGCAAGCTGACGCACGAATGGATCACCACCGATTATTCCGAAGCATTGTTGGAATTCATCACCCCGCCGAGCACCGATCCGGATTTTCCGCTGGCCTTTCTTGACGAGATCCACCGCTTTGCCGTCACGGCCATCGGTGACGAACTGTTGTGGAGCGCCTCAATGCCCTGCGTGGTGGGCGATGACAACAGCATTCCGATTGCCGATTACGGCCGCTCGAACAAGGGCCGGTTCAAGTACGTGTACCGCGAAGGGCTGGGCCACCGTTACGGCCGGCACATGCAGACCATCGCCGGCGTGCATTACAACTGGTCGCTGCCGGATAGCTTCTGGCAGGCGATGATGACCGCCTGCGGCTGCGGCGGCATGAGTCTGCGCGACTACAAGGACGCGCAGTATTTCGCCCTGATCCGCAACTACCAGCGCTATTCCTGGCTGATCCCGTATCTGTTTGGCGCGTCGCCGGCGATTTGCCGCTCGTTCGTCAAAGGCAAGAAAACCGAGCTGCTCGAATACTCGTCACGCACGCTGTTTGGCC
>CAMLNB010000294.1 GCA_946481205.1 uncultured Kangiella sp.
GAAGCCAAAGGCGACGATCTGCCGAAAGATCTGCCGATCCGGCACAGCGAGATCCATGCCCGGATCAAGTCGCTCGGCAAAACTTTGCCGAGCAAAGAAGAAATTGCCCGCAATCCGCGCTCCCGGAGCGCGGTGCTGCGCGTCGCGGAGAAGCTTTGATGAGCGCGACGCCAAACATGCCCTCCCTGCTCAAGGCCATGCTGACCAGTCTGCGTGGTTTTGGCGTTGGTGTGGCCCTGCTGGCGTTGTTGACGTTGTTGTCAGCGCTGGCCGTGGTCTGGAGCGCGCATCAGACCCGGATGGCGCGCGCCGAACTGGAAGCGCTGGAAAAGCAGCGTGATGATCTCGACAGCGAGTTCCGTTCACTGAAGCTGGGGCAGGCCGCACTGGCCGAACACGGTCGGGTAGAAACCGTTGCCAAAACCAAACTCGGCATGGAACGGGTTGGCGTGGAAAACGAGCGGGTGGTGGAACAATGAAAACGCCCGACAAAAAACTGCCTGCCAAGAGCCCGGTTGCCAAAGCGATGAGCAGCAACGCGCCAAAAGCGACGGCCGATACCCGGCGCAATTATCCGGTACACAACTGGCGATTCTATTTTCTCGGCGGCGTGCTGCTGCTCGGTTTTGTCGGTCTCGGCGTGCGCGCCGGCTATCTGCAGCTGGTCGAACATTCCTTTCTGCAAAAAGAAAGTGCGGCCCGGGCGCTGCGCGATGCGCCGATTGCCAGCTATCGCGGCAGCATTCTCGATCGCAACGGCCAGGAACTGGCTGTGTCACTGGAAGTGGCATCGGTATTTCTGGACCCGAAGGAAATCATCGACAAGCACGATGCCGAAGGCATGCGTGACAGCACCGCCTGGCATCAGCTGGCCGCCATGCTCGGCTTGAAAACCAAGGCATTGAACAAGCTGGTCGACAGCAACGCCAGCAAGCATTTCGTCTGGGCGAAGCGCCAGTTGGAACCGACCGTTGCACAATTGATACGGCAACTGGATCTGCCCGGCGTGCATCTGACTCGCGAATATCGCCGCTCCTATCCAACCGGTGAGGTGTCTGCGCATGTCGTGGGCTTTACCAATATCGATGAGCAAGGCATTGAGGGCATCGAACGCGCCTTCAATGAGCAGCTGACAGCAACGCATGGCACCGAGCGGCAGCTGCTGGATCGCAAACGCCGGGTAATCGAGTCACAAGGTGTGCTCAAGGATGCACAGCCGGGTCAGGACATTGCGCTGGCCATTGATAGCCGCCTGCAGACACTGACCTTCCGCGAGCTGCGCGATACGGTCAAGAAGCACCGGGCTCGTGCCGGCTCGGCGGTGATTCTCGATGTGGCGACCGGTGAAGTGCTGGCAATGGCGAACTGGCCATCCTACAACCCGAACAAGCGCAATGACCGGCCGAAAGGCGCGACCCGCAACCGCGCGATCACCGACATGTTTGAGCCGGGTTCGGCGGTGAAACCCTTTGTTGTGATCAGCGCATTGGAATCCGGCAAGTTTTCACCGCGCACAGTGATCGATACCCGTCCGGGCCAGATGCGCGTCGGTGGTTCCTGGGTGCGCGACATTCACAACTACGGCGTGCTGGATGTCACCGGCGTGATCCGCAAGTCCAGCAACGTCGGTGTCGCGCAGATGGCGCTGAGTTTGCCGAAAGAACAATTTCTCGGCACTTACCAACGCTTTGGTTTGGGCGAGCCGCTGAACACCGGTTTTCCCGGTGAGACCGCGGGTCGGCTCAAAATTGAAAAGCGCTGGTCGAAGTTTGAATTGGCGACGGCTTCTTATGGGTATGGCTTGACCGCCAGCCCGCTGCAAATTGCCAGCGCTTACGCGACGCTGGCCAGCGGCGGCATCAAGCGGCCGGTGAGTTTGTTGAAAGTCAAAGATGGCGTCATCGGCGAGCGTGTCGTGGATGAACACATTGCCAATCAAGTGCTGGCCATGATGAAGGAAGTAGTCAAGGACGGCGGCACAGGCAAGCAGGCAAAAGTCGGTGGCTACTGTGTATCGGGCAAAACCGGCACGGTGCACAAGGCTGTCGCCGGTGGCTACAGCGACGAATATTTTTCGGTGTTTGCCGGCATCGCGCCGTGTGACAAGCCGCGTTTGAGCATGGTGATCGTGGTTGACGAACCGAACGGTGAAAAACACTACGGTGGCGATATCGCTGCACCGGTATTTAGCACAGTGATGGATCAGGCGCTGCGTCTGATCAATGTCGCGCCGGATGATGAGTCGGTCATCCGTGTGGCGCAACAGATTCCTGCAGGAGGTAACGATGCCTGAGTTGAACGGCAGTCTGACCCTGCAACAATTGCTAGCTGGCGAGTCGGTGAATGTGCCGGCACCGCTGGCAGCGATTCCGGTGACCCGCTTGACCCTGGACAGCCGCGACGTGCAGTTCGGTGATGTGTTCATCGCATTGGCTGGCAGCGCAACCGATGGTCGCAAGTTCATTGCCGATGCCTTCGCCAAAGGCGCTGTTGCGGCGCTGGCGGAAGTGGCAAGTGGTGATGCGCGAATCGTCGCAGTGCCGAACTTGCGCATGCGGGTGTCAGCACTGGCGGCCAAGCTCTACGGCGATGCCAGTGCCAAGATTCCGGTTTACGGCGTCACCGGCACCAACGGCAAGACCACCACCAGCCAATTGCTGGCAGCGGCGCTGACCCGTCTGCAAGGACCGACGTTTGTGCTCGGCACACTTGGCTATGGTTTGTATGGCGAGTTGCAACCCGGTCGGCATACCACACCGGATGCAATTGCATTGCAGCGGTTGCTGGCTGAGGGATTCATGCATGGCGCACGCGCTGCAGCGATGGAAGTGTCTTCACATGGTCTGGATCAAGGCCGGGTCGAAGCGCTGCATTTCCGCACCGCGATTTTCAGCAACTTGACTCGCGATCACCTCGACTACCACGGCACCATGGCGGCCTATGGTGCTGCCAAACGTCGGCTGTTTGTCTGGCCTCATCTGCAACATGCCGTGATCAATGCCGATGACGCGTTCGGCCGCGAGCTGCTGGCCGATACTGCTATTACCGCGCAGAAATTTGCTTACGGTGTGCGTGCCCATGCGCTGACGGGTATTGCCGGCATGGTCCACGCCGAACGCATTCATTACAGCAGCGAAGGCATCATGGCGGAGATCGTCACGCCTTGGGGTCGCAAGCTGCTGCAAAGCCCGTTGCTGGGCGAGTTCAATCTGAGCAATTTGCTGGCCGCGTTGACCGCACTTTGTGCCAATGGTTACGCGCTGGACGATGTCGCCGGCGTGCTCGGAACGGTGCGGCCAATTGCCGGCCGCATGGAGCGTTTTGGCGGCGGCGACAAGCCGCTGGTAGTCGTCGATTACGCTCACACGCCTGATGCACTGGAAAAGGCGCTGATGGCCTTGCGTCTGCATTGCCACGGCAAGGTCGCGGTGGTGTTTGGCTGCGGTGGTGATCGCGACAAAGGCAAGCGACCGGAGATGGGGGCGCTGGCCGAGCGCTTTGCCGACGTGGTGTTGCTCAGCAATGACAACCCGCGTTCGGAAGAGCCGCTGGCGATCGCCAATGACATCCGTGCCGGCATGAAGGCTGGTCAATCGGTTCGCTTTATCGCTGACCGCAAGCAAGCGATTGCCACCATGCTGGCCGAGCTGCAACCCGGCGATGCCTTGCTGCTGGCTGGCAAAGGTCATGAAGCCTATGTCGAAGCCAATGGCCAACGGACGCCGTATTCGGAAGTCGCGGTTGTGCAAGCGCTCTTGCAAGAATCGTTGGGAGCATCGCGTTGATGGAAATGCGTCTGCTCGATATCGCCCAAGCTACCGGCGGCCGATTGGTTGGCGCCGACAGGCTCGTGCGCGCCGTCAATACCGATTCCAGACAGGCGGTGCCAGAGTCATTGTTCATCGCGTTGCGTGGTGAACGTTTCGATGCCCATGATTTTGCTGCGATGGCCATCGATGGAGGCGCCGTTGCCGTTATCGTCGAACGGCAACTCAACGTTACGGTGCCGCAGATCGTTGTCGCGGATAGCCGGCGCGCCCTTGGCGATCTCGCCCGTGCTTGGCGTCGTCGTTGCCCGGCAACGGTGGTCGGCCTGACTGGCAGTGCCGGCAAGACCACGGTCAAGGAAATGATCGCCAGCATTCTGCGTCAGGATGGCG
>CAMLNB010000295.1 GCA_946481205.1 uncultured Kangiella sp.
CCATTTATGACATGTGCAAAGCGCTCGACAAACAGATGCGCATCGACGGCATTCGCGTTGTTGAAAAACGTGGCGGTCGTTCCGGTGACTTTGTTGCCAGTGACGGTGCGTGAGGCGACCACATGCTACGGGTTCTGTTCTTTGGCAGCCTGGCGGATCAAACCGGCACGGCTGAGCTTGATGTGGACTGGTTGGCTGATTGGCGCACCGTGCACGATGTCATGGCCGCTTTGCAACAGAGCCATCCCGACGTTGCGGCGGTGCTGGCGCAGCGTCGCGGTTTGCTGATTGCCATCAATCAGCAACTCGGCAGTGTTGCCAGTGCGATTGCCGATGACGACGAACTGGCTTTCTTGCCGCCGGTGACCGGAGGCTGATCATGGCCGAACCCTGCTCGATTCAAGTGGCTGCGCAAGCCAATGATTTTGATGTGGCTGCACTCAACGCACGGCTTTATCGCCAAGCCGGTGCGGTTGGCGCTGTGGCCAGTTTTGTCGGTTTGGTGCGCACCGATGATGATGTGCTGGCGCTGACCTTGCAGCACTATCCCGGGATGACCGAGCGCAGCTTGCAGCAACTGGCGGAAGAGGCGAGTGCGCGCTGGCCGTTGCTTGGTATTGAAATTGTCCATCGTGTCGGCCGCCTGCTGCCGGGCGAACAAATTGTCTATGTCGGTACAGCCAGTGCTCATCGTCGCGCGGCACTGGATGCTTGCAGCTATTTGGCGGATCAATTGAAGACGCGCGCGGTGTTGTGGAAAAAGGAACATCGCAAGGATGGTGCGCGTTGGCTGGAACCGACAGTGGCGGATGCCGCGGCGGTTTCGGCATGGCATCCGCAGGACTGAGTCAAGTTGCAGATGCCGATTCAGACTGTGATTCCCTGTGCGGATTACCAAGCCGCCCGTTGTCGTTCTTGCCGCTGGTTGGAAATGGATTATCCCGCGCAGTTGGCGCAGAAGACGGCCGATCTGCGCCGACATTTGGCACCATTGCTGACTGCAGTGGCGAGCAATGAGTCTGTAGAGTGGTTGCCGCCGGTGCCCAGTGCACTGTCGGCATTTCGCAATCGCGCCAAGATGGTGGTCAGTGGCAGTGCCGAGCAGCCGGTGCTGGGCATCCTTGATGAGCAGGGCGGCGGGGTCGATCTGCAGCAGTGCCCGCTTTATCCACCCGCGTTCCAGCCGATCTTCGCCGCGTTGGCGGATTTCATTCGGACACACACGCTGCAACCCTACGATGTTGCGAACCGACGAGGCGAGCTGAAGTACCTGCTGATTAATCGCAGTCAGCATGATGGCCGCTTGATGTTGCGCTTTGTCCTGCGTTCGCAGGCGCATCTGGACCTGATACGCAAGCATTTGCCGACCTTGATGGCACGCATCCCGGCGCTGCATGTCGTTTCAGTCAATCTGCAGCCGGTGCATATGGCAGTGCTCGAGGGCGATCAGGAAATCATCCTGACCGAAGCGACGGCGCTACCTGATCAACTCAATGACGTGCCGCTGTATCTGCAACCCAAAAGTTTTTTCCAGACCAACCCCGATATTGCAGCAAAACTCTATGCTACAGCACGCGCCTGGTCCGCGACGTTGCCCGTTCGCAGCATCTGGGATCTGTTCTGTGGTGTCGGTGGCTTTGGTTTGCATTGCGTGAGACCCGGCATTGCGCTGACTGGCATCGAGATAGAGCCGGAGGCTATTGCCTGTGCGCAGCGCTCGGCAGAGGAGTTGGCTCTGACCGATGTGCGCTTTGCTGCGCTTGATGCCACCGGCTGGATCGGTTCGGAACAACAGCCGCCAGATTTGCTGCTGATGAATCCGCCTCGGCGCGGGGTTGGCAGTGCCATTTGCCAATGGCTACAGCGGCTCGGCCCCACTCACGTGATCTATTCCAGCTGCAATGCCGAATCGCTGGCGCGTGATCTGGCCATGCTGCCGGAATACCGGTTGGTCCGGGTGCAATGGTTCGACATGTTCCCGCACACGGCGCACTACGAAACGCTGGTGCAGTTGCAGCGCCGTTGACCGTCAGCCGTGCATTCGCTTTTCAGCTGGATGCGGCGCTTTCATTCAGACATAAGCGCGGTGGCTGAGGCGGGATCGGCCGCTGTCTTGTGCAAATTGGTCGGACTCAGTTCCACCCGATTGCGGCCGGCCTGCTTGGCGCGATACATCGCTTCGTCGGCACGGGCCAGCAGGCTGTCGGCGTTCTGATCGCTGGTCAGCAAGACTGTCAGGCCCGCAGAAAAACTGACGGTGAGCTCTTCTGGCGATGCTGTCCTCGGCAGTATCTGCATGGCGTCCTGCAAGCGCTGGATGATGCGTTGCGCTTCGTTCAGCTCGGTGTGCGGCAGGCAGATCAGAAACTCTTCACCACCGATCCGACCAATATGATCCGTTTGCCGCAAGATCTGCTTGCTGGCGCTGGCGAACTCGCGCAGCACGCTGTCACCGACGGCGTGGCCGTACTGATCATTGATGCGCTTGAAATGATCCAGATCGATTGCTACGACACATAGCGGCAACTGATAACGTTTGGCTCGCTCGCATTCCTGCTTGAGCAACTCGAAGATGTGCCGACGGTTCGCAACACCGGTCAGCTCATCGGTCAGCGCAAGCTGGGTCAGATGCTGGCGGGTTTGCCGTGAGCGCCAGGCGAAAAAGAGCAGCGAAACGGTGCTGACCAAAAACAGCGCGAACAGCGAGACATACAGCCAAAGCTGTTGCGCTTGTTCATGCAGTCGCGCCTGTTGCAAGGCATTCTGGTGTTGCAGCAGTTCGCTTTGCTGGCGCGCTTGGGCACTGGCGAACTGCGCCCGTAGATTGGCCAGCTGGCTTTCGCCGCTGACGCGGCGTGCCTGATCGTAGAGCTCAAAGAAGCGGACATGCTGTTCGTAGGCGCGTTGATAGGCCTTCTGCGCAGCGGCGGTGCTGGCGCGTGAACGTGCGATTTGAGCGTGTGCCATCGGCATGGTCAGCTGATTGGCTTGTTGCTCGGCTTCTTGCAGCAGGCGCTCGGCCTCGTCATAGCGGCCACGGCGTTCGGCAATCTTGGCTTTGCCTATCGTGATGTCGAGCTTCATGAACGGATTGCCAGTCCGCTCGAACAGGGCGGCGGCGTGATCGAAACGCTGCGCCGCGAGCGTGTAGTCACCGCGGACGATCGCAAGCCCAGCCAGTTCCTTTTCAGCATAGGCGACACCTTGGTCATCGCCCAATGCGGCCGACAATTGCAGCGACTCGAGCAAGAGCGGCTCAGCCTTGTCCAGTTGCTGATTGCGTTTCAGTGCAGCGCCCAAACCAAACAGCGCAATGCTCAAACCGATGCGATTGTCGTTCTTGCGTTGATGGGCAACGGCCTGCTCGAACCAGGGAATGGCCTGTTGGTCATCGTAGCGGGCGTCGTGGGCATTGGCGATGGCGCCTGCGACATCGCCTTTGGCAATGACTGGATGCTCGTGTGGCGCCAGTTTATAGGCGCGATTCAGATCGTCGAGCGCGGACGAGAAATCGGTCAGCGAGGTCAGCAGAACACCGCGGGTCAGTAGCGCTTCGACCAGCAGCTCGTTGTCGGTGCCGCTTTCTGCTGCTTGCACAATCGGTTCGACCCTAAGCAGGCCGGCGGCCGCATCGCCCTGCAAATCGAGCGCGTTAGCCAAGGCCAGCTGCAAGCGCTGTCGAACCAGCGTGGTGACGCGTGCTTCGGGTTCAGTCAAACCGGCTTCAGCTGCACGCTGGGCCTTCGCCGCATCGACCAGCAGGTAATGCGCCTGACTTTCCAGCAAGCGCCATTCGGCCCGTTGCTGTGGCAGCTGGGCTTTGTCGAGCTGGGCTTGCACGGTCTGCAGCGCGGCATGCGGGTCGCGGCCAATGGCCAATTCCGTCTCGCGATACAGGGTGGAATTGGCGCTGGTCGTAACGCTGTGCAGCGCCAGGTAGCAAAGTGCGAGCAGACGCCACCATTGCCGGCGGCAATGGTGGCGAGTGTCGGGTGGTGTCAGTTGCCTCATGGAATGCGTCCGTTCAAGCCAAGGCAGATGCTGGTGGCCATGTTACTGCAAATGAGGGTACTGCGAATGCGGGTACAGTAAATGGTGGCCGGGTACAGGCTTACGCTAGGATGTGTCATATCAACGACCGCT
>CAMLNB010000296.1 GCA_946481205.1 uncultured Kangiella sp.
CTGGCGCGCTGGGGCGTGTTCTTTTGCTTACTTTTCTTGCACGAGCAAGAAAAGTGAGGCGCCCGCCGGTGCGCAAACCGGCAATGGTAGGAGCCGAGCTGAACAGATCTCCGAGCCGAAACTTACTAGCTTCCTAGCACGAACAAGAACGGCGAAAGACCCGCCGGTGCGCGAACCGGCAATGGTAGGAGCCGAGCAGAACGGATCGCCGAGCCGAGGCTGACTAGCTTCCTAGTACGAGCAAGAACGGTGAAACACGCACCGGTGCGCAAACCGGCAATAGCCGAGGGCGAGATGCCGAGCGCAGTGAGGAGCCGACGTTTCAATCGCCACTTTAGTCAGCCAAATCGCCAATTTCATCAAACCACCCGCCCGCTTCATCGCAAACTTATGCCCACCCATCCTGGCCTCGCCAAAATCCCGCCTGTTTCAACCGACTTCAGACTTCAACGACAGGAGATCAACATGAGGACGTGGCGATGGGCGTTGTGCGCGGTGGCAATGACGGCAACGGGTGGCGCGATGGCATTGGATGATGACGGTTTGTCGCAGGTGTTGAACCATCGCCTGGCGGGCGATCGCACCGGCGCGTGCCTGGCGGCCGCGGTGGTGGAAAAGGGCAAGGTGGCGCGTGCAGTGGCTTGTGCTGATCCGGGCAAGCTGGCGCGAATCAGTGTCGAGCACAGCTTCGAGATTGGTTCAGTCAGTAAGACCATGAACGCCGCGCTGTTGGCGATGCTGGTGGCGGAGGGCAAGCTCGGTCTTGACGATCCGCTGGCCCGGCATGTGCCCAAGGAGACCAAGGTACCGAGCTTCAAAGACCAGCCAATTACGCTGCGGCATTTGCTGACGCACACCTCGGGGCTGCCATCAATTCCGCCCAGCTGGCAGATGACTGATATGGCCAACCCGTATTCAACGCTGCAACAAGCGGATCTGTTCGATGCCTTGGCCAAGCTGGATTTGACGACCGCGCCGGGCAGTCGCCATGAGTATTCCAATTTCGGCGCGATGTTGTTGTCGTGGGTGATTGCCAAGACTGCCGGGCAGGATTACGAGTTGCTGATTCAGAAGCGTTTGTTTCGGCCGCTGGGCATGCAGCATGCGTACATCGAGCAGGCACCGGCGGTCGCCAAGCCGGTGCAGGGTCACACGCCAAATCGTTTGCCGACGTCGGCTTGGACCTTCCCCGCCAACACGGCTGGCGTTGGTGGCGTGCGCGCATCGCTCAACGACATGATTCATTACGTGCAAGCGCACATGGGGCAGGGCGACAGCCCGATCCAGGCCGCCTTGGCGCGCACCCACGAAACGCTGGACAAGCAAGCCGGCAATGGCATGGCTTGGGGCTGGATGGTTGCACAATTGAACGGCCGCGAATTTCTTGCCCATGAAGGCGGCACCGGTGGTTTTTCCAGTTTTGTGGCGTTCGGTCGCGATGGCAAACGCGGCGTGATCGTGTTGGCGGACACTGCTTTGCATTCACTCGGTGGCCTTGGTTCGGTTGGTCTGCATCTGCTTGATCCCAGCATTCCACTTGGCAAACCGAGAAAGGAAACCAAAGCGGATGTGGCCGTGCTTGATGCCTTGGTTGGGCGCTATCGTTTGGACAACGGTATGAACATGGAACTGCGCCGCAAAGGCGAGGCGCTGGAGATTCAGGCGGAAGGGCAACCGGCTTTTCTGATGGGTCATGATTCGGCGGGCGATTTCTACCCACTCGATTTCGACGCCGTGCTGCGGCCGAGCAAGCGCAGCGATGGCAGCGTCGGGTTCAGCTGGCATCAGGGCGGTGGGGCAGTGGCGGCCAAGCGGATGGATCAAACAGCGGAGCCGACAGCAGTCAAACTTAGCGATTATGTTGGCCGTTATCCGCTCATGAAGGGCTTTGATTTGAAAGTCTTTGTCGAGAATGAGCAGTTGATGGCGCAGGCGACTGGTCAGGGGGCATTCCCGCTCGATCCTTCCGGTCAGGACCGTTTTGTTGCCGATCTCTATGGCATTGAAATTGTGTTCGAGCGCGGCGCTGGCGGTAACATCAGCGCTCTGAAACTGCATCAAGCCGGGCAGACCCTGGGAGGATCACGGCAATGACTGAAATCGATCGGCTTCGACTCAATGAACCGTTACCTGCAGACGTGGTGGTCGATGGCTGGTCGAGCTGGTTTGGTTATCGTCGTTATCCGGTGTTCAGTCTGCGCTGGTTATCTGGCCGTTTGCTGTACCTGGGCTCCATGGTGCTCGCACTGTCGGTGATGGCAGGGTTGGGCAACGGCGTCACCACTGGCGACATGGTTCTTGGTGTCAGCGTTGGCGGCCTGATGTTCGGCAGTTTCATGCTGATGTTTTTCGCCGGCCCGGCATTGGCCTGCTGGGTGCGTCACCGCCGCTGGCGCGCGTCGGTCGAGCGCTTTGCGGTGGTTGTGGCGGTGCTGCTCGGCATGTTCAGCAGCTATGCCGTCGATAGCTGGGCGTCGGCGCGTTTGGAGCCGGCGATTGAACGGCGCATGCAACAGCATGAGATGGTCCCTGAGCAACAGGTTGCCAAGGCCAAGCAACTGGAGCAAAGCCCGCTCGGTTTGCTGCTGAATCTGCTGGTTTTGGCAACGATTTATCTGTTGATGGGCGGTGGTTTGGCACTGCGTGGCTATTTCACCGAGGGGCGCCGGTTTGACGCCGCGCGCAAACAGATCGCGTTACGCAACCTGCAGCAAAAGGCGCAACTGGATGCGTTGAAACTGGGCGTGTTGCAGGCACAAGTCGAGCCGCACTTTCTGTTCAATACGCTGGCGTCGATTCGTTCATTGCTGCGCCAAGATCTGACCCGTGCCGAAGCCACGTTGGACGCCTTGGTTGATCACCTGCGCGCCACCATGCCGCGCTTGCGTAATGGCGATGACACAGTAGCAGACAGTTTGGCGCAGCAAATCGAGATCTGCCGCAGCTATCTGGAACTGATGCGGCTGCGCATGGGCGAGCGGTTGGATTACAGTATCGAACTGCCGGTAGAACTGGCTGAACATCCGTTTCCACCGTTGCTGCTGATCACCTTGGTGGAGAATGCGATCAAACATGGTATCGAGCCCAAACGCGGCCCAGGTCATATCCGCATTCGCGCCAGCGTAAAGGATCAGCAATTGTGGCTGCGTGTCGAGGACGATGGCGCCGGTCTGCAACCGGGGACCGGCAGTGGCGTGGGTTTGGCCAATATCCGCGCGCAGCTGGCGACATTGTTTGGCGAACAGGCTGGTGTGCGTTTGTTGTCGCGAGCTGGCGGCGGTGTGATTGCCGAGCTCTGGGTTCCCTATCGAGATGACCGTGCTTCAACGAGTGAACACGCATGAGCGAAATTAGCGCACTGATTGCCGAAGACGAGGCCCCTCAGCGACGTGAACTGATTCGCCTGCTCAGCGTGCTCTGGCCCGAACTCAGGATCACTGCCGAATGCGAGGACGGGTTGTCAGCATTGGAGGCGCTGGAGTCTGAACCGCCACAACTGGCCATTCTCGATATTCGCATGCCGGGGTTGAGCGGCATCGAGGTCGCGAAAGCGGCAATTGATGCTGGTTGCCAAGTATTGTTTGTCACCGCCTACGATGAGTACGCCGTGCGCGCTTTCGACACCGGCGCCATCGATTATTTGCTGAAACCGATTCGCGAAGACCGGTTGGCCAAGGCCTTGCAGCGGGTGCGTGAGCGCTTGGCACAGCCCACCACCATCGTGATGCCGGCGCTGCAATCAACCCTGCAGCAGTTGTCCAACAAACCGCTAGCCGACCAACGCGAACAACCACTGCAATGGATCACTGCCAGCCTCGGCGATACGGTGCGATTCATCAGCATCGACGATGTGCTGTGCTTTCAGGCGCAAGACAAACTGACCCGCGTGATCGCCAAAGACGGGGAAGCCTTTATCCGCACACCGCTGAAGGACTTACTGCGCGGGCTGGATCCGCAGCAATTCTGGCAGATTCATCGCAGCGCCATCGTGCGCGCCACGGCAATCGACAAGGTGAAGAAAGATGAGCTGGGTCACTACGAACTGAGCTTGAAACAGCGCAACGAGCGGTTGCCGGTCAGTCAAGCATTCGCCCAGCGTTTGCGAGGGATGTAGTGGATGGA
>CAMLNB010000297.1 GCA_946481205.1 uncultured Kangiella sp.
GGGGGCACGAACAAGATGTCCCCAGGCTTCAGCTGACGGCTCCCTCCCACCGCCATGTCGGCGAGAGATATGCGGACAGCACCGCTGCCATCGGCTGGAGTCAGAATGACGGCGTTGGCGCCATCCTTTGTCGATCCGCCAGCCTTGGCCAGCATCGATGCGACCGTATAGTTGCGGTCAAGCGGATAGTTGCCAGCCTGCGGCACGTTGCCAAGAACAGTGACGAAGCGGCTGACATAATTACTCACCTCCACATTGACCGACGGATTGGTGAGAAAGCCGCCGCTCGCATAATTCGCCGCTATGGTCTGTGCCAGTTGCGATGTCGTCTTGCCCCTGGCCTGAACCGGTCCGATCAGCGCAAGTGTGACGGTCCCATCTTCCTTGATGCGAGTGGTGGATGACAGGTCCGGTTGACCGAAGATCGAAATCTTCACCTCGTCGTCGGGGCCAAGCAGATAGCCTGCGTCGGCCACAGCCTTGGCTGGAGCTGCGGCCACCGGGGCGGCTGCGACGGCCGTCTGGGCGGACGCAGGATTCACTGCTGCCACCGTGAGGAAGATCGAGAAGCTGGTCAGGAGAGTTTCTGTTTTCACAGCGCATGCTCCCTTATGTTCGAGTGTCAAAATCTGATCGCAGCGCCCAGCGTGACCTGGGTTCCGCTATATTCGGCGACGTCGGTGTCAGTGCGCCGCTTGTAGCGTTGCGCATCGAGCGAGAGGTCGAAACGGTCCGACAGCTTACGCTTCAGCATCGCCCCGAAACGCTGGTTACGATCGGCGGTGATGGAAAATGGACGCAACGCTGCATCCTGCCGGAACCTGCGCCGCTCCAGTTCGCCGTAGAGGCCTGCTGAAGTGAGCTCTGAAATGGCGAACTCGCCCTCCAGCCGATGCCGGGTGCGGATCGCAAAGCCGCTGGCGATCAGGCTGTCGTTGACGATGCTGCGCTCTGTCGTGGCTGTCAGCTTGAGCCGGGGCACGACACCAGTGGAAAGACTGACATCCCAGCCGAGCCCATCATAGCTGCCTACCGCCGAAGAGTCGCTGCTCACGTCCAGCCAACGGACTTCGGCATCCAGTTGCGTGATTGGCGAAACCTCGCGCTTAAACCGAACTCCGTAGCTGTTTGTCCGGTTTTCAATGCCCAGCTTCTTACGATCACTGTTCACGCGTTCGTAAAATACAGTCAACGTGCCGAGGCTTGGCATATTGTAACCGACGCCTGCCATGTAGCTATCGCTGGTTTGATCGGCATAGTCGAAGGCGTCATCGTTGCGGGTCAGATCGCGTCGATACGCCGCAACCGGGAAGAAGCCCGGGCGCTCGCAACCCAAGTCCGCCCCCAATGTGGTGAAGCGCTGAAGATTTTCGGTCTGCTGGTTCAGGTCGCCATAATCGGCGCGCTGCTGCCGATAGGATGCGAGCGGCGTTATGGAGCAGGTGGCGCCGAACCGGATGACTGCCTTCGCCTCAGTATCCAGCCGCAACTTGCTGCGCTGGCCCTCGGAGATAAAGCGGTCATATCCAACGCGACCACGCAAAAACAGGTCGTGGCGTCCTATCGGTTTACCGTAGGTCAGCTCTGTCCAGGGCGTGACGATGATGTCGTCGGTCGGATCTTCTATCCTGTCGTCAACACGGTACACATTGTCATCGTACAGAATATCGATGCCAGCAGTCGCTTGCAGCCCCATCGTCTTCAACCTGGCTTCATCATCAACCTGGTTTGACTGAGCGCTGACAGAACATGGTAACGCAGTTAAAGCTGCGCAGCCGATCGCTACCGCGGCCACTCTGTGGAACGTGAAGAATTCTTGCGCGGCAGGCGCGTTGAAGCGCCTCCGGAAACGCGGAGTATAAGCAATAACCAAATGTGCAACCCTTTATTGCATTGCAGCAATGAGGGCATGCTAGTCGTGTTTGCACGCAAAACGAACCTCTGCCGACGCAGCTTGTCGTAACTAAACCACGCTTCGTTTCATCGCAAAAACGACTTAGAAGAAGATGGATAGGGCTACTGAGAACTGTTCATCTGGCAGAAAGGTAGCGCGAACACTGATTCACCACTGGACTGGCGGTACGGTGTGGCTCTACGGAAAAAGATACCAGCACATTGCGCCCACCGCAGCTGCGAAGGTGAAAATTCCTGCCCAGCGAGAAAAAATCTCGACGCCGCGATCCGCGCGCGCGGCAAAAGATTGGTGAGCTACCGGAGCAGAATGGCCGTGACGAGCGGCCGAGGCGGCCACGGAAGAAGGTCGCGCAATTGCGACCGGTGCAAGATCGTCTGCCACTTGATAAATCCGCCCTGTTTCAGATGACGGACATATCCTATTTTACGGTTAATAAATAGTTTGCGCGCTGGTCAGGCGCGGCTCATTCCACCGCAAAATCAAAGAGGTGGTGCAAAAATCTCACGGAAGGCGCTTGTAGCCAAAGGGTTAATAGGCGTTGCGATGGACCAGCACATTAAACGTGCCGATCAGTATGGCGATGTCACGCATAAGGCTCCAGCCATGCAGATATTCAAGGTCCGCCTCGACGCGGTTGAGGATGTCGCGGCGAGTCTCCGTCGCTCCACGGAACCCACGGATCTGCGCAAGTCCAGTGATGCCGGGCTTTGACGCATGCCGATGCCAATATTGACGATCCACTTGCCAGAAAAGCTGCTCCTCTGCCGTTGAGCCCAAGGCATGGGGCCGTGGTCCGACAAGACTCATCTCGCCCAGAAGAACATTGATGAGCTGCGGCAGTTCATCGATGCTCGTCTTGCGGATGAACGCGCCGACGCGCGTGATACGATTGTCGTCACGGCGGGTGGAGGATGCCCCGGCAGCGTCGCACTGCTCAACGCGCATGCTGCGAAACTTCAGGATGTGGAACAGCCGATTGCCACGGCCTATGCGCTCTTGCTTGAAGAAGACAGGGCCAGGCGAGTCGAGCCGGATGGCGATGGCCACCGCGACCATCAATGGCGCCAACGCAATCAGCAGCGGTACGGTGACAGCAATGTCCAAAAGCCGCTTTTGCGCGCGATTGGCAAGATTCAAGGGGCCGCGTGCCACAACAAGAGTGGAAACGCCGCGATGATTCTGCACCGCCAAGGGCGCCATCGAGTCCAGTTCCGGTACGATGATCTCGCCCAGAATATTGCCGCCTTTCAGCATCTGCGCCCAATCAGTCTTTCGGTCGGCCGGGCAAGATATCACCACGCGGTCAAAGTCGCGCAGCAACGTGCCGAGGCGATGCAGCATATAGGGATCGTCAAGGTCAGCCTTGATGCCAGCCGCCTCCGCATCGACAATCACCATGCCGCTCACATCATCGGGGATGGTGCCGCTATCAATAATCAGCAGTTGCGCAAATAAATTGTCGCTGAAATTCCGACGTACCGCTCGCACGATGAAAAGTCTTTGCAGCACGAGCAAAGTCGCGCTGCAGATGATGCCGGAAGAAATACCGAGACGCGAAAGCTGCCCTGTAGCTTTGAGGGAGAACAATGTCAGGAGGAAGATCAACAATGTACCAGCAAGGGCAAGCGCAGCGTTACGCAAACTTGGTGTGAGTTGAGTGAGGCAGATCGGGTTGAATGCTTGATTGTGGAACGCCACGATGCCGTAGACGATCATGCCGCCGCCAAGTGGTTGCCACAGATCCGCCAAGACCAATGGCACACCTGACGCGCGAAAACCCAATCCAAAACCAATAGCGAGCGCCGTCATATCGGCAGCCGCCAGCAGTAGACACAGCCAAAGCCTTACGTTCCGCTGAACCGCGGCTGTTGTAGGCTGACGACTAGGGAAACCCTCGATCGCCAGATCGATTTTCGACATCTGCAACCCTTTTTTGTCCTGACGTCAATTGCTCGCCACCTCGAAAGACGACTTGCATGCATCAGACATCCGCTGCCTGGAGATTTTTGTTGCGGAGCAGCAGGACATAATTGCGCCGGGCTGGCAATCTTGTCTGGGACGCTTGGAAGCTCTTTTCCGATGATCCGTTAGGCCAGGGGGCTACAACGCCTCAGTTTCACGACGACCCGAAATGGGATGGCGAAAATGTGCAAGCGAAAATTTACTACTGAACCGAGCAGTTTGTCCGAATCATATGGCCTCGAC
>CAMLNB010000298.1 GCA_946481205.1 uncultured Kangiella sp.
CGGGCGCGCGGCGACAGCTTGGTGGTGCCGTCGGCCATCCGGGTTTCGACCACGCTGCCGTCGCCGACCGGCACCGCGGTGCCCGGGCCGGCAGTCCGGCGGACGCGCGGCTGACCGTCGACGTAGACCAGGGTCAGCACGTCGCCGGGGTAAATGAGGTGCGGGTTTTCGACCTGCGGGTTGGCCTGCCAGATTTCCGGCCAGGACCACGGGTCATTCAGATAACGGCCGGAAATGTCCCAGAGGGTGTCGCCTTTGACCACCACATAGACATCGGGCGGATTGGGCGCCAGCTCGAGCGCGGCGGCCAGGGTGCTGGCGGCGCTCAGGGTGAAGGCGGCGAGACCGACCACGATCTTGTTCATGGCTTTCTATCCTTCTGCAGCGTGGCACCCCGGGCGGTCGCGGCCGGTGGCGCTTTCCAGTATGATCACTGGAGCCTCAGCGGTTTCCCACCTGAATGTGGAAAAACTTGAGCTGGGCCCTAATCTTAGCAGGCGTTTTTCGCAGCTTACTAGAAGTTGTTCACGTCTTCCCATGGCCAAACTCGAAATTCTTGAATATCCGGATCCGCGGCTGCGGACCCAAGCCAAGCCGGTCACCGACTTCGGCCCCGAGCTCCAGCGTCAGATCGACGACATGCTGGAGACCATGTACGCCGCCCCGGGCATCGGCCTGGCCGCGACCCAGGTCGACATCCACAAGCAGTTGATCGTCATCGACGTCTCGGAAGAGAACAACCAGCCGGTGGTGCTGATCAACCCCGAGGTGCTGGAAAAGCGCGGCATCGAGGAGATGGAGGAGGGCTGTCTGTCCTTCCCCGGCGTCTATGCCAAGGTCCAGCGCGCCAACGAGATCAAGATCAAGGCCCAGGACCGGCACGGTCAGTGGTTCGAGATCGATACCGGCGAACTGCTCGCGGTCTGCATCCAGCACGAGCTCGACCACATTGAAGGCAAGCTCTTTGTCGACTACCTGTCGCCACTGAAACGCGACCGCATTCGCAAGCAGCTGGAAAAGAAGCACCGGCGTGAAGCCCAAGACGCTGACGCCTGATCCGATTGCACGCAAACCGGCGCTTCAGGCGCCGGTTTGTTTTTGGTCCATGCTGTGGACACCGTCCTTACTTCGAGCGCTTTCGTGACTGATGCCCGTATCGTTTTTGCCGGCACACCGGAGTTTGCCGCGAGCCATCTCGACGCGCTGCTGCGCGCCGATATCAAACCGGTCGCGGTTTACAGCCAACCGGATCGGCCGGCCGGCCGCGGCCAGCAGCTGCAGATGTCGCCGGTCAAACAACTTGCCTTGCAACACGGCATTGCCGTTGAGCAACCGCTCAGTTTGAAACCGAGCGAGGCACAGGAGGTATTGCGCCGCCATCAGCCGGATCTGCTGATCGTTGTTGCTTACGGTTTGCTGCTGCCGCAAGCGGTGCTCGATATTCCGAAACACGGCTGCGTCAATGTCCACGGTTCGATTCTGCCGCGCTGGCGCGGTGCAGCACCTATTCAGCGTGCACTGCAGGCTGGTGACAGCGAAACCGGTGTTGATCTGATGCAGATGGAAGCAGGGCTCGACACCGGTCCAGTGCTTGCGTCGGCACGGACGCCAATCACCGCGCAAGATACCGGCGGTAGTCTGCATGATCGGCTCGCGTTACTTGGCGCAGAATTGCTGGTCGGCAATTTGGCCAAACTGCTGCGCGGTGAACTGCAGGCACACAAACAAAACGACGCGCTGGCTACGTACGCCAAGAAACTGGAAAAGACTGAAGCGCAGATCGATTGGTCACAGTCGGCCGCGCAGATCGACCGGCAAATCCGCGCATTCAATCCCTGGCCTGTTGCCCAAACCCAACTGGCCGGTGAAACCTTGCGGATCTGGTTTAGCCATGTCACGGATAACCGCGCCGCAGCGACGCCCGGCACCATTGTCGAACAGCAAACCGACGCGCTGCTGGTCGCCACCGGTAACGGCGTCCTCGCCATTACCGAGTTGCAATGGCCTGGCGGCAAACGCTTGCCCGTCAAAGAAATTTTAAAGGCCCGCGCGGCGCAGCTGGCAGTTGGTCACCGTTTTGGCAGCACGAGCTGAGGACGCCACATCATGAATCTTCGTGCGCAGGCTGCTGAGTTGGTAACTGCCGTCATCCAGGACGGTCGCTCACTCAATGATTTGCTGCCGACGGCAACCCAAGACATTGTCGACGGTCGTGATCGCGCCCTACTGAAAGAACTGGTTTATGGCAGCTTGCGTCATCACCGCCGGCTTGGCGCCTTGCGTGATCGCTTGCTCAGTCAACCGCTGCAACAACCGCAAGGCAAGCTCGCACAGCTGCTGATCGTCGGCCTGTATCAGCTGCAGTATACCCGGGTGCCGGCACATGCGGCCGTGGCCGACACCGTCAATGCCGTCGCCGATATTGGCGAAGAACGCGCCCGCGGTTTGGTGAATGCCATTTTGCGTAATGCGCAGCGCAAAGCCGATGCCTTGTTGATCGACATTGATCGCGACTGGGGCCTGAAGCATTCGCATCCAGAATGGCTGGTCAGCGCCCTGAAAAAAGCGTTCGCTCGCGATACCGACAACATTCTGACCGCCAACAATACCCCCGCACCGATGACACTGCGCGTCAACCGCCGTTGTGGTGATGTGGCCAGTTATCAGGCCTTGCTGGCTGCGCTCGATATCCCCAGCCATTTGCACAATGAAGCACGCGATGCGCTGGTACTGGACTCGCCACTGGATGTGCAACAGTTGCCGGGCTTTGCCGATGGTGCCGTATCGGTGCAAGACGCGGCGGCGCAGTTGGCAGCCGATTATCTTGATGCGCAACCAGGTATGCGTGTGCTCGATGCCTGTTGTGCCCCCGGCGGCAAAACCGCGCATCTGCTCGAACGGGAACCAAGTTTGAAACTGCTGGCGCTCGATAATGACGCCAGCCGGCTGCAACGCGTGCGGGAAACGTTGGCGCGCCTGCAACTGCAGGCGGATTGCAAAGTGGTCGACGCTGGTGCGGTCGACCACTGGTGGGACAAGCAAGCCTTTGATCGGATTCTGCTCGATGCGCCCTGCTCCGGCACGGGTGTGATCCGTCGCCATCCCGATATCAAATGGCTGCGCCGCGAACGCGATATTCCGGCACTCGCTGCGCATCAGCTGCAACTGCTGCGCGCACTCTGGCCAACACTGGCACCAGGCGGCAAACTGCTCTATGCAACTTGTTCCAGTTTGCCGGCCGAGAATGCCGATGTGATTCAGAACTTTCTGGCCTCACAGTCAGATGCCCGTTTGCAAGCGCTACCGGGCCAAAGTGAATCCGACTGTGGCCGGGTGATAAACCCGGGTGAAGCAGGAATGGATGGTTTCTATTACGCTTTGCTGATAAAGAACTGAGTTGAACAAGCACTGAAGCACGCCGGCGTTGCCACGCGGCGCACAAGGAAGCAGTCATGCGGATTCTGATACTCGGTGCCGGCCAGGTCGGCAGCACGCTTGCGATGCATCTGGCGCGCGAAAATAACGACATCACCATTGTCGACAGCGACGAACTGCGCTTGAAAGATCTCAGCGAGCATCTTGATGTTCGAACCGTGCATGGCAACGCCGCTCACCCGAATATCCTGCAAGGCGCCGGCGCTGAAAGCGTCGATCTGCTGATCGCCGTCACCAACTCTGACGAAACCAATATGGTGGCCTGTCAGATCGCTCACAGCCTGTTCAAAACGCCACTGAAAATTGCCCGCGTCCGTGCACCGGAATACATGGCCTATGAAACCGAATTGTTCGGCGATGCTGACAGCAAGCATGACAGCCGTGAGGGCCAGAATGGCTTCGCCGTCGACGTGCTGATTTCGCCGGAACAGCTGGTTACCCAAAGCATCATGGGCTTGATCGAATACCCCGGTGCGTTGCAGGTTCTGGATTTTGCTGGTGGCAAAGTTCGCTTGGTTGCAGTGCGCGCTTATTACGGCGGTCCGCTGGTCGGTAGCGCGATCGCCGCACTGCGCCAGCACATGCCCAAGGTCGATGCCCGCGTCGCCGCGATCTTTCGTCGTGGCAA
>CAMLNB010000299.1 GCA_946481205.1 uncultured Kangiella sp.
ACTTGCGGTTCGCGGCGGGCGAGCAAGATGTTTTCCGCGATGTAGCGCTTGCCGTTGGGCAACAGGCCGTTAGCCAATTCCATCTGCACGTAGCGCAGCATGTCGCGGACATTGCTCCAGGCCGCGCCGCTGGGTCGTGACGGCAGCTCGGCATAATTCAAGCCCATGCTGGCCACGACGGTATTGCCGTCGATATCGCGAGCGTGTGGTGCGGCATGATTTCCCGCCAAGGCACGGGCGTAATCGAGCGTCGTCGCATTCATGCCGAGCGGGTCGAGCACCAGCGTTTGCATGGCTTTGTCATAGGCGGCACCCAATTCCTGTTGTGGATAGAGCAGGTGTCCTCCGAGGTAACCGCCGGCGGCTGCCATCAAATTGGAGTACTGAAACAACTCGCCGAATTGGCTGGTGGGTTGCACCGTGGCCAGCACTTGCATCGTCGAGGCTGGCGTGGCTTTTTCCCCTTCAAAACTGATTTCCAGATCGCGGCGTGGCAGGCCGGTGCAGGCGCAAATCAGGTGCTTCACCTGCACTTGACGCGTGATCGCGGCGTTGCCGAGTTGGAATTGTGGCCACAGCGTGCTGACCGGGGTCTCCCAGGTGAATTTGCCGGCCTCCACCAGCTTCGCCAGCATCAGTGTTGTCAGCGCTTTGCCGTTGGATGCGGTGATAAACAAGGTATCGGCATCGATCGATGTGGGCTTGCCGATTTCGCGGACACCAAAGCCACCTTCGAATACAACTTTTCCGTCTTGTATCAGGCCCAGCGCGACGCCGGGAATGTCGAGTTGTTTACGACCGGTTTCGATGTACTCGGTCAGTGCAGCGAGGCGTTGGCCATCGAGGCGATGGGCTTTCTTGCCGGCAAAGGATTCGCGTGCGTAACCCGCCGGCCACAGTTTGTTGAAGATCACTTCCAGCTGGCTGTCTCGCTTATCCGCAACGGCATCGGACAGATCGCGGATCGCAACGGTCCAGTAGTCACCTTTGCGCAGGGCTTGCGCGGCAACGCTGCGCTGTTCGTTGGCGGCGGTTTCATAGCGATAAACGCGGATCTGATCCCAGCCCTCTCGCGCGGGCCGATCTCGGGCCGCTTCGAGGGCGCGCACCGGGTGTGTTTGGTAGGCGGCCCACGCTGCTGTCACCGCAGCGTCGGCGTCGCCACCGTGGACATCAACCAGCGCGACATGCGAATCGCCTTCGGGGGCGCCAAGAATGAGCGCGTTGCCCTTGATCTGCAGGTTCCACCCTTTGGGTGCGACAAGCTGCGTACCGGCTGTCGTGCGTAGCGCGGTATCGGCCAGAAGGGTTTTCGGTGTGGGGGTTGTCGAAGAGTCTGTTGCAGACGTTGTGGAAGGAGAAAGCAGGCTGGCGGCTGGGAGCGGCGCAATACCGCCAAGAAGTAGCGCGCTGGCGAGAGCAAATCGGTGCATGGCACATCCTTATTTAAAATCCGGAACCGCAAGCCGGTAGCAAAACGGCTTACGAGGAGTTTCAAAATCCGTACCGCCTGAGCGGACAGCACACAGGAGCCACGCTTCCCGTGTGGCCCTGGTTGCCTTGACGTAACTCTGTAGGGAATGGTTTTTGTTGGAGCCCACATTGTTCTGGCTGGCCCAGGTACGGGCGAAAATTCTTGCGGCAGCGGGCCACGCAGCGACCGGCAGATCTCGCTAGAATGCCGGCCAGCTCTTGTCCGGAAGACCGATATGACCCCTCTCGATTTCCTGCTTAGCCGCCGTTCCTTCCCGATTCTGACCACGCCAGCGCCGAGCAAGGATCAGCTGAACACGTTGATGCAGGCGGCGTTGCGCGCGCCCGATCATGGCAATCTGAAGCCATTCCGTTTTCTGGTTTGCGAAGGCGACAAGCTGACCACGCTGGGTCAGTTGTATGCGCAAGGCATGCAGCAGAGCGGCGAAACCGACATAACCAAGCTGGATCGCGCCAAAGGCCTGCCGCTGCGAGCGCCGATGGTGATCGTCGCAGTGGCGCGGTTTCAGGACAGCCCGAAAGCGCCTCGTCAGGAGCAGTTGATCACCGCCGGTCTGGCAACGTTCCAGTTCATCAATGCCGCGCAAGCGATGGGTTTTGGTGCCTACTGGCGTACCGGTGATATCGCCTACAACCCGGCCATCTGGACGCTGCTGGGGCTTGCGCCAAACGAGCAGGTGATTGGTTATGTCTACGTCGGGACTATCAAGGGCGAACCGAAAGATACCGGCGCGGCGCCAGCGGCGGAGACGATTTGGTCGTATTTTTGAATCGGTGCAAGCCGGGCGTGGCAGCAGGTGATTCCTGCTTGCGCGACAACAACGGCGTGCCGTTTTCGAGAATGGTGTAACCGATAAAACAAAAAGCCGGCATTCGCCGGCTTTTTGTTTACTGCGACAGATTTGCTGCGACAACGCGACGATTAACGGCGCACTTTGCTCGCCAGCGATTTGAAAAAGTCGAGCACATCGTGCTTTTTGAAATCGGTGAATTCGCCGGCATCGAAGAAGGTGCCGTTGCAGGTCGTGCAGCGGTCGATCTCGATGTGCGGCTGTTTCTTATCCTGCAGCTTGTGCAGTTGCGAGCTGGTGCCGCAGCGCGGGCAGAAAATCGGCTCTTCGTTGTTGAATTCCTTGCCGAGACTGGCCAGACCCAGGTCCAGCATTTCGGCGTGCTGGATCTTGCTCAGCAGCACTTCTTCATTGGCATCAAACCAAAGACCTTTGCAGCCGCTGCAGCGTTCGATTTGTACGCCTTCCAGCACCACGTTGTCCATCGGAGCCTTGCACTTCGGGCACTTCATATTGTTCTCCTGTTTGCCTGTGTTTTTCTGGCAAGCGTGTTGCGGCAAATCCCACCGCTGTTTCTGCCGTCATCGGCTGCAAGTGTAGCGGTTTGTGCCGGGGCTGGGGAGGGCTGGCGCACTTGTACCAATCCGCCACCACGGGCCTGGCTTAGAAACCGCTCCAGATCTTGCCGGCTTCCGGCGCGGCCTGGGCTTCATCGCGCAGTGTGTTGATGCGCTTGTACTTGGCCTCTTCGGCCTGACGGGCCGGCGATTGATTGTTTTCCGGCTTCTGCTCCAGCTCCTGCAGGAAGCGGGTGCTGTCGCTGACGTAGGCGCGATCGATCTTGCTCATGCTTTACTCCTGACAAAGGCCCGACCACGGTCGGGCCTGCGAAACCATTCAACAAACCTACTCAAAACTCGGCGTTCTTTGGCGTACGCGGGAACGGGATCACGTCGCGGACGTTCTGCATGCCGGTCACGTAGGCGACGCAGCGCTCCAGGCCCAGACCGAAACCAGCATGTGGCACGGTGCCATAACGGCGCAGATCGCGGTACCACCAATAGTTTTCGATCGGCAGGCCCATTTCCTTCAGCCGCTCATCGAACACATGCAGCCGCTCTTCACGCTGCGAGCCGCCGATGATTTCGCCGATGCCCGGTGCCAGCACGTCCATCGCGGCGACGGTTTTGCCGTCGTCGTTCAGGCGCATGTAGAAGGCCTTGATGTCTTTCGGGTAGTTCATCATCACGACCGGGCGGCCGACATGCTTCTCGGCGATGTAACGCTCGTGCTCGGATTGCAGATCCATGCCCCATTCGACCGGGAACTGGAATTTCTCGCCGCTGGCTTTCAGGATTTTCACCGCCTCGGTGTAATCCATCCGGACGAAGTCGCTGGCGACAATCGCTTCCAGACGCGAGATCGCGGTCGGTTCGATCCGCTCGGTGAAGAAGTGCATGTCGTCCATGCGCTCGTTCAGTACGGCGCGGCAGATGTATTTCAGCATTGCTTCGGCGTGGTCGGCATCGGCGGCCAGGTCAGCGAAGGCAATTTCCGGCTCGACCATCCAGAACTCGGCCAGATGCCGGCTGGTGTTGGAGTTTTCGGCGCGGAAGGTCGGGCCAAAGGTGTAGACCTTGGACATCGCCATCGCGTAGGTCTCGGCGTTGAGCTGGCCCGAAACGGTCAGGAAGGCCTCTTTGCCGAAGAAGTCCTGCGA
>CAMLNB010000300.1 GCA_946481205.1 uncultured Kangiella sp.
TGGCAATCGCCCGTTGCAGCATCGCCAGCCGATGCGCATCGCTGGCACCCGGTGTAGCGCGATGTGGCGGCAATGCGGCCGGCATCAACTGCACCGATTGCTCGGCAGCAGTGGCCACGGCACGGGCGACGGCAAGATGGCCTTCATGAATCGGATCAAACGTACCGCCGTACAGCAACGGCGCCACCCGCAGGTGCTTGTCGGCGCCTGATGTGTCGACGAATGATTTGTCGACACCTGATTTGTTCGCTGGCGACTCGGCGGCGCCGTTCATGCCGGCACACCCTTTTGCGCCTGACTGGAATGAGATAGGTTCAGCAGGATCTGCTCCAGCGTCAGCCACGGCTCGCCATCGGCCACGCCTTTGATCTGCTGATCCAGCATGCCGACGCGCTGCAGCTGCGCCTGACAGCCGCCAATGCCCAAGCGCGCAGCCACCCGCTCGAATGCCGGCAAACGCGAGCTGAACACACCGACCTCTTTCCAGGCATCCGTGACCCGCTGCCCGCGCGCTTTCAGGTGCGCAAGATTGACCAGTGCCCGCACATCCCGGTGCAACAAACCGAACACGCTGCGCAGATTGCCTTGAGCATCTTCGTGTTGAAGACCGTGCAGCATGCGCAGGCAACGCGCGGCGTCGCCGCGCAGCGCGGTATCGATCAATTCAAACAGGTTGTAACGGGCGTTGTCGGCGGCCACGAGCTGAATGTGCTCCAGCGCCAGCGTCGCATTTGGATACAGCAGCTGCAGCTGGGTGATCAGCTGATGCGCGGCCAGCAAATTGCCTTCACAAAGCTGGACCAGCAAAGCCAGCGCATCCGGCGCGGCTTGCAACCCAGCGGCGCGCAGACGCTGCTGCAACCACGCCGGCAATTCGGCAACACCGATGCTGCTGACCGTGGCATGAACACCACGCTGCTCCAGCGCTTGCAACCATTTTGCGTCAGCTTCTTTGCGATCGAGTTTCGGTAACGTGATGACCAGCACCGTATCGCTGCCGAGTCGTTCGGCCTGCTCAGTCAGTGCGGCCTGCGCCTCACGGTTCGGCGTGCTGGCGAAACGCAATTCCAGCAGCCGTTGGCTGGCGAACAAACTGAGCGTACCGGAATTGGCAAACAAGGCATCGAAATCGAAATGCTTGTCGACGACATAACTGTCACGTTCGGAGAAACCGCGTTGACGAGCACTCGCGCGCACGGCATCAAGCGCCTCTTCAACCAGCAGCGGCTCATCACCGCTGATCAGATACAGCGGCGCCAGCTCACGCGCCAACGCGCCAGCCAGCGCCGTGCCAGGCAGTTTCATGGTTTCGCTATCACGCTTAGCTGCCACGCGCCTGATAACTGATCTGGCGCAGCAAACGAGCGGCGATATCCTGATACATTTCCTGCACCAGCACCGACTCTTCTTCCGCTTTGCCGAGCAGTTCGGTGCTGTCGAAGTTGTATTCCCGGCGCGAATCGAGTTCGCGGGTTTGGCTGTCAGTAATTGCGGCTGGCGCCGCCAGCGCATACTCGACTTTCAGGATCAACTCATAGTCTGACGCACGACCGGTGGTGTTGACGGTTTGCACCCGCCGGGTCATCCGCTCACTGCGGATCTGCACAATCATCGCGGCAGCATCGGCCTGCTCGACCACGTCCATATCGGCCTGGCGAATGCTGTCCGCGAGCACTTGTTCGAACTCACCGTACGGTGTTCTGCTGTCGACATACAGCTTCAGCCCGGCCACACCTTTGACGCCGGGTTGACTGCCACGCAAATGAAAACCGCAACCGGCCAGCGCGGTCAGCAGCAGCAGCGTCACGCCATATCGCCATACCGAAGACGTAAACACCGATGTCATCAGCCCACCACCAGATTCAGCAGTTTGCCCGGCACGTAAATCAGCTTGCGGATCGCCTTGCCATCCAGCTGGCGTTGCACCGCGTCTTCGGCCAACGCGGCAGCTTTGGCTTGCTCCTCGGTTGCCGTCACCGCCAACTCCAGTTTCGCACGCAGTTTACCGTTGACCTGCACGATCACCGTGACGCTGTCGCGCACCAGTGCGCTTTCGTCCACTTCCGGCCAGCTGGTTTGGTGCAGCGGAGTATCGTGGCCCAGGTGCTGCCAGAGCACTTCGCTGATGTGCGGCGTGATCGGGCTCAGCACCAGCACGGCGGTTTCCAGCGCATGCTGGACAACGGCGCGATCCTGCTCATCGATGGCGACGAATTTGTTGACCGCGTTCAACAGCTCCATCACCGCGGCAATGGCGGTATTGAAGGTGTAGCGGCGCTGCATGTCATCGCTGGTTTTCTTCAGCGTTTCATGAGTCTTGGCGTACAGCTCGCGTTGCGACGGATTCAGCGCGCTGGTATTGAGCGGCGCCACCAAGCCGTTGATGCGATGACCGTAGACGGCTTTCCACAAGCGACGCAGGAAGCGGTGCGCACCTTCGACACCGGCATCACTCCACTCCAGCTGCAATTCCGGCGGCGCCGCGAACATCATGAACAGGCGAACGGTATCAGCACCGTACTTGTCGATCATCGCCTGCGGATCAACGCCGTTGTTCTTCGACTTTGACATTTTCTCGGTGCCGCCAATATGCACCGCCTGACCGTCAACTTTGTAACGCGCCGCCACCGGCCGCGCCTTGTCGTCCAGCTCGACTTCGACATCGGCCGGGTTGAACCAGATTTTCTTGCCGTCTTCGAGTCGATAATAGGTTTCCGCGATCACCATGCCCTGAGTCAGCAGATTGGTGAAGGGCTCATCGGAATCGACCAGACCTTCGTCGCGCATCAATTTGTGGAAGAAGCGCGCATACAACAGGTGCAGAATTGCGTGTTCGATACCGCCAATGTATTGATCGACCGGCGTCCAGTACTTGGCGCGCTCGTCGAGCATTTTGTCGGTGGCATCCGGGCAGCTGTAGCGGGCGTAATACCAGCTCGACTCCATGAAGGTGTCGAAGGTGTCGGTTTCGCGCTCGGCCGGTTTGCCGCAAGTCGGGCAGCTGCACTGTTTCCAGTCGGCCATTTTCTTCAGCGGCGAGCCATCACCGGTGACGGTGACATTGGTCGGCAACACGACCGGCAACTGTTCATCTGGCACCGGCACCGCGCCGCAATGCGCGCAGTTGATCACCGGAATCGGGCAACCCCAGTAACGCTGACGTGACACGCCCCAGTCGCGCAGACGGAAGTTCACTTTCTTCTCGCCAGCATTTTTCGCTTTTAAATGCTTTTCGATGGCGGCAAACGATCCAGCAAAGTCGAGTCCGTTGAATTCGCCGGAATTGATCAGCCGGCCCTTCTCGGTGAACGCCGCTTTGCTCAGATCAAAAACTTCCGAACCGGTGGCTTCGATCACTTGCTCAATCGGCAAACCGTACTTGGTGGCGAATTCCCAATCGCGCTGATCGTGACCCGGCACCGCCATGACGGCGCCAGTACCATATTCCATCAGCACGAAGTTGGCGGCCCAGACCGGCACTTTGCGGCCACTGATCGGGTGAATGGCATACAAACCGGTGGCGACGCCTTTTTTCTCCATGGTCGCCATGTCGGCTTCCATCGTCGTCTGGGTTTTGCAGGCCTCAATGAACGCAGCGAGTTCCTTGTTGCTGCCAGCCATTGCCAGCGCGAGCGGATGCTGCGCGGCGACCGCGACATAAGTCACACCGAGCAGCGTATCGGGCCGGGTGGTGTAGATTTCCAGCGTTTCGCTACGGCCTTCGATGCCGAATCGGATGGTCATGCCTTCCGATTTGCCGATCCAGTTACGCTGCATGGTCTTGACCTGATCCGGCCAACCGGCCAGCAGATCCAGATCGTTCAGCAGCTCATCAGCGTAATCGGTGATCTTCAAAAACCATTGCGGAATCTCGCGACGCTCGACCAGCGCGCCGGAACGCCAGCCGCGACCGTCAATCACCTGCTCGTTGGCCAGCACGGTTTGGTCGACCGGATCCCAGTTCACCACCGCCATTTTTTTGTAGGCGATACCTTTCTTCA
>CAMLNB010000301.1 GCA_946481205.1 uncultured Kangiella sp.
ATGCCCTTGGCCTTGGCTTCTTTCTCGGTCAGGCCGACCCAGCCAATTTCCGGATCGGTGTAGGCGACCGACGGAATGCACATCGGATCGAAGTAATGCTTCTTGCCGGCGATGACTTCGGCAGCGACGTGCGACTCTTTCGAAGCTTTGTGCGCCAGCATCGGCTGGCCGACGATGTCGCCAATCGCCAGAATGTGCGGCACGTTGGTGCGCATCTGCTTGTCGACCGGAATGAAACCGCGGTCGTCAACCTTGACGCCGGCTTTCTCGGCATCGATCAACTTGCCATTCGGCGCGCGGCCAACGGCCGACAGGATCATGTCGTACTTGACCGGATCTTTCGGCGCGTTCTTGCCTTCGAAAGTCACGTACAGGCCGTCTTTCTTGGCTTCGACTTTGGTGACTTTGGTTTCGAGCAGAATGGCTTCGTATTTCTTCTCGACGTATTTGTGCAGCACCTTGACCACATCGGCGTCAGCGGCCGGGATCAGCTGGTCGGCCATTTCGACCACCGAGATCTTGGCGCCGAGTGCGCGGTACACAGTGGCCATTTCCAGACCGATGATGCCGCCGCCGAGCACCAGCATGTGCTCCGGAATCTTTTTCAGTTCGAGCGCGCCAGTCGAATCGACAATGCGCTCATCCTGCGGCAGGAACGGCAGGGCCACCGGACGCGAGCCGGCGGCGATGATGCAATGATCGAACGACACGGTGGTGACTTTGCCGGCCTTGTCGGTCACCGCCAGCATGTTCGGGCCGGTGAACTTGCCGTAGCCGTTCACAACCTGAACCTTGCGCATCTTGGCCATACCGGCCAGACCCTTGGTCAGTTGGCTCACGACACCATCTTTGTAACCACGAACTTTGTCGAGATCGATCTTCGGTGCACCGAAGGTGATGCCGTGGTGGCTGGAGGCCGCGGCCTCATCAATGACTTTGGCGCAATGCAGGAGCGCCTTCGAGGGAATGCAACCGACGTTGAGGCAGACGCCGCCAAGCGTGGTTTCGGCTTCTACCAACACTACGTTCAGACCAAGGTCAGCCGCGCGGAACGCAGCGTTGTAGCCGCCAGGGCCGGAACCCAGCACCACGACTTGACCGTGAACATCACCCTTACTCATGACATGCTCCTGATTGTTGAGCGCCTTTGCGCTCGGCCATTGCCCGGTCCGGGTTGGTTTACCGGCTCCAGACATGAAGGCCGGTATTGTAGTCGTCGGCCGCGGCGGCGGCGAGCTGAGCCCAAGCCAATTCGCGGTAATAAATCGACAAAACCGGGAGGTCGGAGGGGTTATTCCGAGGTTGCGGCCAGCCGGTTATGACGATCGCCGCATCGCGGCCACGACCGCCGCCCAAGCAGGTAAACTCCCAGCCAACCTGTCACTCGCTGTCCCGAGCCGTTTTCCGCATGAATCAGCCGTTGCCCGCTGCCGAAGCCGACAAAGATCTGTCCGCCCTGCTCGCCTGCGGCGCCGATCGCGACGCCCTGCGTGACTGGCTGCAGGGCCAGACCGAGCGCGACGCCATCGCCTTTGATGCCGGCGCCCCGGTCGAAACCCTGGTCCGGCGCCGCGCCCAGCGCATCGACTGGCTGCTGCAGCACCTGTGGTCGGCGCTCGGCCTGCAGGCCCAGGCCGAGATCGCGCTGCTGGCGGTCGGCGGCTATGGCCGCGGCGAGCTGCACCCACAGTCCGATGTCGACATCCTGCTGCTGCTCAAAAAAGCGCCGGACGCGGTCCTGGGCAAACAGCTCGAACAGCTGATCACCCTGCTCTGGGATCTGAAGCTCACGGTCGGCCACGCGGTGCGCACCATTGATGAATGCGAAGCTGCCGCCCGCGACGACCTGACCATCATGACCAACCTGATGGAAGCGCGGCTGCTGTGCGGCGACATGGGCTTGAGCGCCCGGCTGCGCGATCACCTGTCGCCGGTGCAGATGTGGCCGCCGGATGCGTTTTTCCGCGGCAAGGTCGACGAGCAAAAAGCCCGGCACAAGAAATTCGAAGGCACCGCCTACAAGCTGGAACCGAACCTGAAATCCAGCCCCGGCGGCCTGCGCGACATCCAGAACATTCAGTGGATTGCCAAGCGCCGCTTCGGCGATCAATCGCTGCTCGCCATGACCCGGCGTGGCATCTTCCTGCCGCAGGAATACCGCGCGCTGACCCGCTGCCAGTTGTTTTTGTGGCGGGTGCGCTACGCGCTGCATCTGGTCGCCGGCCGCGCCGAAGATCGGCTGCTGTTTGATTTGCAAAAAGCGGTCGCCGAACGGCTCGGTTTTGTTGATCAACCGGGCAAGCTCGCGGTCGAGCAGTTCATGAAACAGTATTTCCGTGCCGTGCTGACCGTGCGCAACCTGAACGACGTGCTGGTCGAGCTGTTCAGTGAAGTGATGCTGGGCACACACCAGAAAAGCGAACCGGAACTCATCGACGGCCATTTCCAGCAGCGCGACGGCCTGCTCGAGTTGCGCGAGCTCGACAGTTTCGCCAAACATCCGGAAACGCTGTTGTCGGTCTTTGTCGTGCTGGCCGAAACGCCGGGGCTGACCGGCCTGTCAGCGACCACGCTGCGCTTGCTGCGCCATTCGCGGCCGCGGGTCAATGCGGCGTTTCGCGCTGACCCACGCCATCAGCAGCTTTTTATCCGCATTCTGCGCGCGCGCGCCAACTTGGCGGTGGCGCTGTTTGCGCTGAAAAATACCGGCATCCTCGGCGCGTTTGTGCCGGCCTTTGCCCAGATCACCGGCCAGATGCAGTTCGACCGCTTCCACCATTACACGGTCGATGAGCACACGCTGTTCCTGCTGCGCAACCTGGTGCGCTTGTCCGATCCGCAAACCGCCGGGTTGTTCCCGCACGCTGAACGCATCATGCAGCGGCTGGTGCAGCCGGAGCTAATTTATCTCGCCGGCCTGTTCCACGATATCGGCAAAGGCCGCGGCGGCGATCACTCGGAACTTGGCGCGGTCGATGCGCTGGCGTTCTGCAAACAGATTGGCCTGTCCGACGCCGACGCCGAACTGGTCAGCTGGCTGGTGCAAAGCCATCTGGCGATGTCGCTGGTCGCGCAGCGCAAGGACATCACCGATCCGGATGTCATCGCCGAATTCGCCGCCAAGGTCGGCACCGTGCAGCGACTCGAACTGCTCTACGTGCTGACCATGTGCGATATCCGCGCCACCAATGCCAGCCTGTGGAATGGCTGGAAAGATGCGCTGCTGCGCGATTTGTATCTCGCCACCAAGGAATACCTGCGCCGCGGCAGCGCGCTGCTGCCGGCCGATGTTGAAGCACTGGTGCGCGACGAAGCGCTGCAGAAACTCGCGGAGCGCGGCATCGCCAGCGAGCCGGTGCATGATCTGTGGCGGTTGCTCGGCGGTGATTACTTTGCCAAGGTCAACGGCGAAACACTGGCCTGGGTCACCGAACAATTATTGGCGCAGCCGGACGACAGCGATGAGCCGTTGGTCGCCGCCCGGCAATTGCCGGCCGCCGGCGGCACCGAGTTTCTGGTTTATGTACATGACCAGGAGTTCCTGTTTGCCGCCATCACCGCGCTGCTGGCGCAAAAACGGGTCAGCATTCAGGCCGCGACCATTCACACCACGCCGTACGGTATGGGCCTTGATGCTTTCGTAGTGCTGGAAGAAGACGGCCAGCCTGTGCTGGATCTGAAGCGCCTGCAAAGCATCCAGCGCCATCTGCAGCAACACCTGCGCGATGTCAGCAAGGTGCCGCTGAACCTGCAACAGAGCAGCACAAAACGGCAACCGTTCGTGCTCGAAACCCGCATCGCGTTCAGCAACGACGCCCGCCGCCAGCGCACCGCACTGGAACTGATCACGCTCGACCGGCCCGGCCTGCTGGCCCGCATCGGTGCTGCGTTCAAGTATTGCGATCTGCTGCTGCACAACGCCAAGATCATCACGCTCGGCGAGCGTGCCGAAGACGTGTTCTTCATCACCGACCGCGAATCGCGGCCG
>CAMLNB010000302.1 GCA_946481205.1 uncultured Kangiella sp.
GCCTGCGCCAGTATCGCCAAGCCTTCTTCCAGAATCTTGTCTTCGGCAGTGATCGGCACCAGCACTCGTATGGTGTTGTAGTAGACGCCGCAGCTGAGCAGAATCAGGCCCAGTTCGGCGGCGCGGGCGGTGAGTTTTTTGGTGCGGTCGGCGTCGGGTTCGTGGCTGCCGGGTTTGACCACTTCGAAGGCGACCATGCCGCCAAGGCCGCGGATTTCACCGATGCCGAGTGTGCTGTCGGAAGCGAGTTCGCGCATGAATTGTTTGAACTTGTCACCGAGCGCTTGTGAGCGGGCGAGGATGTTTTCTTCCTTGATGACATCAATGACAGCGCACGCCGCGGCGCAAGCGACCGGGTTGCCGGCATACGTACCACCGAGGCCGCCGGGTGCTGGTGCGTCCATCACGTCGGCGCGACCGACCACGCCGGAGATCGGCAGGCCACCGCCGATGGATTTGGCGGTGGTGATCAGATCGGCATGGACGTCGTAATGTTCCATCGCAAAGTATTTGCCGGTGCGGGCGAAGCCGGATTGCACTTCGTCGGCGATCAGCAAGATGCCGTGCTCGTCACACAGTGTGCGTAGTGCGCGCATGAATTCCGGCGGTGTGACGGTGAAGCCGCCTTCACCTTGCACCGGTTCGATGATGATGGCGGCAACGCGGCTCGGTTCGATGTCGCATTTGAAAATGTGTTGAATATCGGCCAGCGCATCGGCAACCGAAACGCCGTGGTAGTCGTGCGGAAAACGGGCGTGGTAAATCTCGGCCGGAAACGGTCCGAAAGCGATTTTGTACGGCGCAACTTTGCCGGTCAGCGCCATGCCCATCATCGTGCGGCCATGGAAGCCGCCGCTGAACGCGATGACGCCGGTGCGCTTGGTGTACGCACGGGCGATCTTGATCGCGTTCTCGACCGCTTCGGCGCCGGTGGACAGAAACAACGATTTGGCCGGGCCTTTGATCGGCGCAATCGCATTCAGTTTTTCTGCAAGTTCGACATACGGCTCGTACGGCATCACCTGAAAGCAGGTATGGATAAAACGGCCGAGCTGCGTTTCGATGGCGGCCATCACTTTCGGATGGCGGTGGCCGGTATTGAGCACGCCGATGCCACCGGCAAAGTCGATGTAGCGCTTGCCTTCGACATCCCAGACTTCGGCATTCAATGCCTTGTCGGCATAGCGCTGGGTGGCTTGGCCAACGCCGCGGGCGATGGCGGCATCACGGCGTTTGTGCAGATCGGCGTTGCGGGGCATGGCAGGGTTTCCGGGAAGCTGGACAGTGTGTGTGTTTAATAAGTTAAACACCGAACGCGCTGGGCCGGCAAGTGAAAGTCGAGACCGGTGTCGGAGCCCTGGGAGGGCTTGCGGACAAACGGAGCTGGGCCAAGGCTCCGTTGCTGGCGGTCAACGGGATCAGGGGCGGGCGGGTTTTGCCGGCTTCAGACCGACCTCAAGCCGCCACTGGCGTAGTTGGCCGCTGGCCTCGAGCTTGGCCAGCGCGGTCCGTAGCTGGTGGATCAGCTGTGGGTCACTGCCCGGACTGGCGGCCAGATAGAAATCGCTCGGTGGCAGTACCGGCAACACTTGCTTGAACGGGATGCCAGTCAGGCCTTCGCGCTCGCTATGCCACGCCAGCACGGCTGGCTGCATGGTGATCAAATCGAGCCGGCCGGCAGCCAGCTTGCGCAGGTTCTGGATCGGGTTGCCGGCAGTGTCGAGCTGGCTTTCGGCCAAGCCCTGTGCCAGCAGCGCCTGATGCGAAGCGCTGTTGCGCGGCGTGCCGATGCGATACGGCGCCGCGTCAGCCAGGGTGCGCAAATGCAGGCTGTTGTCGCGCAGCGCGTACAACCACACCGACTCTTGGAACAGCACACCAATCCACAGATAGTCGCGCTCGCGTTCGGGTAACCGGGCGACGCTGGCAATCACGGTATTGGGCGCGGTGCCGGTCAGCACAATGCGTTGCCAAGGCATCAGCTCGATTGGTGGTGGCGTCGGTACGCTGCGCAAGAGTTCACTGAGGATGCGCACGGTCAGGCCGGCTGGTTTGCCGTGCGCATCGTAATAACTGAACGGCGGATGAGCATCGTCGATCAACAGCCGCCAAGCAGGTTTGGCGGCGGCTTTCTGTGCGCCAGCGAGCTGCGAGTCCTCGCTTTGTTGTGCACTGACGCCGTGAACGCCGCACAGCAACATGAGCAGTGCGATGCATCGCTGGCGAACCGGATGTCGTGGCTTTCGCCGCCCCATCACGAGGCATTCTCGGCCGGACAAATGCGGTTTCTGCCCTGATGTTTGGCGGCATACAGCGCGCGATCGGCCGCGTCGATCAACGCCGCGGCGCTGCGACCGTGGCCCGGATAGCTGGCGACACCGGCAGAGAGCGTGGCGCGCAGGGTGAAACTGCCAAACGGCACCTGCAATTGCTCGAAGGCGCGGCGCCATTGGTTGGCGCGTTCGATTGCCACTTCGGTGCTGGTGTGCGGCAGCACGAACAGAAACTCCTCGCCACCGTAGCGACACGGAATATCGCTGGCGCGCGCTTGTTCGCGCAGCAAGGTGGCCAGCTGGCGCAGCACTTCATCACCGGCCGGATGGCCGTAGGTGTCATTGAGCTTCTTGAAATGATCGATATCGGCCAGTACGACACTGACCGGATAGCCGGCGCGCAGCGCGCGCGCCAACTCGCGCTCCAGCGATTCTTCCAGATAACGACGGTTGAACAGACCAGTCAGTGGATCGCGGATCGCTTGCTCGCGTAGCAGGCCGTGCAGCTCTTCGACTTTGGCCAGTTGCTGTTGCAGATGTTCGTTGGTGTGGCGCAACGCGGTTTCCATTTGCTTGCGCTCGCTGATGCGCCGGGAAATGCCGCAGATGTAATGAACGTTGCCGTGATCATTGATCAGCGGCGACAGCAAAATATCAAAGTCTTGCGGCAGGTTATCGCGGTCCGGTACCGATTCTTCAAAATGAGCAATCTGGCGGGTTTCCACCACGTCGATATACCGTTGCCGAACACGCTGTTGCAATGCAGGCTCACTGATCAATTCAGCCAGCTCGCAATTGAGCAGTTGCTCCTTGGTCGCGCTAAAAAAATTCGCCATGGCATCATTGGTGGCGACCAGGCGAAACTTCTGGCCACCATCGACCTTGATCAGAAAGACGTGATCGGTCATCGCGTCATAAAACTGCTGCAGCACCCGGCGCTGCTCGCGCAGCTCCATTTCAATGCGTTTGCGACTGCCGATGTTGACAGCGGCGACGAATACTGCCTGCTGGTTTTCAAAATCGGTGATGCGCGCCGACACCGACATCCAGACCGGATCGCCGCCGGGGGTGCGCAGGGCCAGCTCCATGTCGTCGAGTTTGCTGTCGCGCTTCAGCGCGGCGACAAACAGTTCGCGATCATCCGGGTTTTGGTAGTACATCGGCGCCGGCGTACCGATCACTTCATCGGCATGTGGAACATCAAACTCGATGACAGCGCGCTGGTTCAGATACAGCACGGTATTGTCGCGTAGCGACGTGATGACGATGGCGCACGGCGCGCTCTCCAGCAGTAACCGGTACTTGGCCTCGCTGGTGCGCAAGGCAAGATCGCTGGCGAGGCGGCGCCGGTGGAGGCGCCAGAGCCAGTAACTGAGGCCGGCTATGCTGACGACGGCAATCAAATAGCCCAACACGTGCAGGCAAACTCCCTGTCTTGATGCTCCTGCCAGCCGCGTCGGCCGAGCAGGTAGCTGCCGCAGCCCAGTTGGCTGCGACTCCGCCTGTAGTCTGACAGGCCAGCCCGCATTTGCCAGTCGACCGGCCGACAGAATCGCGGTCGTAGCCGACGGAGGCCGGGTTTTCGGGGCGGGATTGGCGGCCTCGGGCTGTCTTGCTGAGCATCAGCGTCTGCGGGGTAAGTAAGGATAGGGAATGGCTGGTGCCGGCCGGGCGCGCGGGACAGGCCGTCCCGGGTTGAGTCGGT
>CAMLNB010000303.1 GCA_946481205.1 uncultured Kangiella sp.
GTCGAGATCAACGCCAACCATTTGCGCGCGGTGCGTGAGGGTTATGTGATCGGCACGACCACGCCGGTGCATCTGGGTCGCAGCACCCAGGTTTGGGATATCAAGATTGAAGATGCCGACGGCAAGCTCAGCTGTGTGTCGCGATTGACTTTGGCGGTGGTGCCGCGAGCTGGCTAGATGTTCGATGCGTACGCAACACTGCAGACGTAAAAAGGGCGATTCAACTCGCCCGTTTTTTTTAGCTTCAGCCCGCTGATTCGTCGCGCATTTCTCGCATCAGCAGTTCTTTTGCCGCAACGCGAGGATCAATGCCTTCGTGCAGGATGCGGTAGATCTGCTCGCTGATTGGCATTTCGATGCCGAGCTTACGCGCCAGCAGTACGACTTCTTCGGCGTTGCTGGCGGCTTCCACCACCTGGCCAATTTCGGCTTGAGCTTGTGCTGGCGATTTGCCTTGGCCCAGTGCAAGACCAAAGCGACGATTGCGTGACTGGTTGTCGGTGCAGGTGAGAATCAGATCACCCAAACCGGCCATGCCATAAAACGTTTCCAGTTTGCCGCCGAGTGCGAGACCAAGCCGGGTGATTTCGGCGAGGCCACGCGTAATAAGGGCGGTGCGGGCGTTGGCGCCAAAGCCAAGTCCATCGCACATACCGGCACCGACGGCGAGCACGTTCTTGACCGCGCCGCCGACTTGCACGCCGATCATGTCGTCAGACAAATAAACCCGGAACCGATCGCTGTGCAGCCGCTGCGCCAGTGCGTTGCGGAACTCGGCATCATTTGCCGCCAGCGTGATTGCGGTGGGCAATCCGGCAGCCAGCTCTTTCGCAAAGCTTGGGCCTGACAACACCGCCTGCGGTGTCTCGCTGGTGAATTCGTCACTGACAACCGTGGAGAGCAACGCCTGCGCGCCGTGCTCAAAGCCTTTGGTGGCCCAGACGATGCGGACATCGGAGCCAACAAACGGTTTCAGGGCTTGTAAGCTGCTGCGAAAGGCATGGCTGGGCACTGCGATGAGCACATCGCGCACGCCATTGAGCGCGCGCGCCAAATCACCGGTCGCAGTCAATGTGTCAGGAAAGGGAATGCCGGGAAGATAGCGGGTATTTTCCCGCTGGGTTTGCATCTGTTGCAGCTCGTCGGCATTGCGACCCCAGAGTCGGGTGTCATTGCCAAGCCGCGCCAGATGCAAGGCTAGCGCCGTGCCCCAGGAGCCAGCGCCGAGTACTGAGATCGGTGTTGAACGGGGCACGGTGTCATGGCCTTTATTATTGCGAACTAACGCTTATTGTACGGTAGCGTCGACAACGCCACCGGCTTTGCCTTGCTCGGCTTCACGCTGCAATTGCATCGCGAAAATTTGATCGAAGTTGACCGGAGCCAGATGCAGCGCCGGGAAACCGCCCTGGCCGATTGCTGCGGCAGCGACTTGGCGGGCATACGGGAACAGCAGGCTCGGGGTGTAAGCCGACAGCGCATGACGCAGCTGCATGCCTTCAACGCCGCTGATCACGAACACCCCAGCTTGTTGCACTTCGCAAACAAACGCGACCTTGTCACCGGTCTTGCATTCGACATTGACGGTCAGCACGACTTCGTAATTGTCGCCTTCCAGTTTGCGGGCCTTGCTGTTCAGCTGCACTTGGTAAGCCGGCTCGAAATTGCCTTGGAACAGTTCCGGGGTGTTCGGCGCTTCAAACGACAAATCTTTCAGGTAAACGCGGGCCAAGTTCAGGCTCGGCTGAACCGGGTTTTGGGCTTGGGTTTCTTCTGCCATGGTGACGTCCTTTACTTATATGCCTGCATCAACTTACGCGGACAGCAGGGGTTGTAATTTGCCTGCGCGATGCAAGGCGTACAAATCATCACAGCCGCCGACAGACTGGCCGTTGATGAAAATTTGTGGAACGGTGCGACGACCGCTGCGGGTCATCATCTCTTCGCGCCTGGCCGGATCGGTATCGACGCGAATTTCCTGATAGCCGGCACCGAGACTGTCGAGCAGCTGCTTGGCCCGAACACAGTACGGGCAGACTTCGGTGGTGAAAATTTCGATGCTGGCCATCATCAGACTCTCAAATCACTTCTTGCTGATTGGCAGGTTATCGGCCAACCAGGCTTGCATGCCATTGTTCAAGCGGTACAGCTGCTCGAAGCCTTGTTTCTTCAACTGCTTGCAGGCGTTGACTGCGGTCAGGCCTTGCGCGCAAACCACAATGACGGGCCGGCCTTTGTAACGCTCCAGCTCCTTGCTCATGCTTTCCAACTTACTGAGCGGGGCGCTGATCGCACCGACGATATGGCCCTTGTTGTAATCCGCCTGTGGGCGGATATCGAGCACCACGCCATCCTGCCGGTTGACCAGATCGGTCAGCTGCTGCGGGGCAATCGACTTGCCCGCACCACCGCTGGTGAAGGCCGCGACGACCAGCATCAGCAAAGTCAGCCACAAGGTGCTCAAAATGGGGTGGTTTTGGAAAAGTTCAACAACGATATTCATGACGGACCGGCTAGCACGGCGCCGGCGCAGGAGGCGCCG
Source organism: uncultured Kangiella sp. (assembly GCA_946481205.1). The sequence goes on from CAMLNB010000303.1 coordinate 2,543, forward strand.
GGCAAAAGAGGGCCGATTATACAGAACCGACCCGGTCTGGCGACTAGGCCCGGACCGGGTCAGCGAGGGGATTCTGTTGGTCCGGGTCAGCTGGCTATTCGTTGACCGCTTTGACTACGACTTTGGACCCTTGTACAGCGACTACCTCGACCTCGGTGCCGGCCGCCAGCTCCGGTCCCTGTGCCGACCAGCGTGTGTCGTCGATAAAAATCTCGCCGCCGTCGCGGGTCAGCGGCGCCGGCAGCCTAGCTCGGCGGCCGATCAGGGCTTCCGAGCGCCGATTCAGTGTCGCCGAGCCTTCGCCTTCTTTACTGGCGTACCAGCGCCGACCAACAACCACCGAGACCACCGACAGCACGGCGAACAGCACGGCCAGTGCCTGCCACGGCAACGGAATCAGTACCGCAACGACGCCAGTGCCGAGCGCGGCAAAACCGAAGAACATCAGATAGAAGCCGGGCGCGATCATCTCGATGCCCAGCAGCAGCAAGCCGGCAGCCAACCAATACCAGTTCTGCATGATGCGACTCCTCGCGCTGTGGCGGCTTAGCTCTTGGTGCCTTTCAACAGATCCGAAATACCGCCGAGCGCACCGATCACGTTACCGGCTTCCAGCGGCATCAGCACCAGCTTCTCATTCGGCGCGCTGGCGATCTGGCCAAGCGCTTCGACGTACTTCTGCGCGATAAAGTAATTGATGGCACGGGTATCGCCTTTGGCAATCGCTTCCGAGACCATCCGGGTGGCGTTAGCTTCGGCCTCGGCCAAACGCTCGCGCGCTTCGGCCTGCCGGAACGCCGCCTCCTTCTCGCCTTCGGCTTGCAGGATCTGACCCTGCTTCATGCCTTCGGCTTTGAGAATTTCGGCTTGCCGCAAACCTTCGGCTTCCAGAATCTGGGCGCGCTTGATCCGCTCGGCTTTCATCTGCTGCGCCATCGCATTGACCAGATCCTGTGGCGGCACGATGTCACGCACTTCGATACGGGTGATCTTGACGCCCCAAGGATTGGTCGCGGCATCGACAATGCGCAGGATCTGGGCGTTGATCTGATCGCGCTTGGACAGCATCTCGTCCAGATCCATGCTGCCGAGCACAGTCCGCAGATTGGTCATGGTCAGGTTCTGCATCGCCATCTGCAGATGGTTGACCTCATAGGTCGCCTGCGCCGAATCCGTGATTTGATAGAAGCAGACCGCATCGATGGTGACCGTCGCGTTGTCGCGCGAAATCACCGACTGCTGCGGAATATCCAGCACCTGTTCCATCATGTTGACTTTGGCGCCAACCCGCTCGAACACCGGCGTGATGAAATGCAGACCAGGCTGCAGCGTCCGGACATACTTGCCGAAGCGCTCGACCGTATACTCAAAACCCTGCCGAACCGATTTCACGCCGGTCATCACCAGCACGACAACAAAAACAAGCA
>CAMLNB010000304.1 GCA_946481205.1 uncultured Kangiella sp.
CCATTGTCAGCTTCGCCGATCACGGTGAAAGCGGCTTGCTCGCCGAGCCAGCGTTGCAGCTTGGCGCGGGCAGGCGCTTCGTCATCGACAATGAGCACGCGGATCATGGCGGTATCGGCAGCGTCAGGCGGACGCGGTGATGGTTTGCGGTTTGTTCAATCTGCATAACGGCGCGTTCGCCATAGAGTGCCTGCAAGCGTTCGCGGCAATTGCGCAGACCGATGCCGGTGCTTGCTGGTGTGTTTGCAGTCGTTGCCGGCACGCTGTTTTCGATGGTCAACGCCAGTTCGTGGTCGCCGCCTGCGGCGCTGACGCGTTTTGCCATCACCGAGATCGTGACCGGTTCACGGCTGCGCTCGACCGCATGCTTGAAGGCGTTTTCCAGTAGCGGTTGCAGCAGCAGCGCCGGCACGTGCAGATCAAGGCAGTCATTAGCAATCTGCCAATTCAGAACGCCGCGCGGGCCGAAGCGCTCAGTCATGATCTCGGTGTAGAGCGTGGCGAGCTGCAGTTCCTCGCGGAGCGGCACGGTGTTCTGCTCGCCGAGCGTCAGGCTGGCGCGCAGCAAATCCGCGAGTTTGATCAGCAGACGGTCGGCTCGATCGACATCACTGTGCATGAACGAGGAAATGGTATTCAGCGTGTTGAACAGAAAATGCGGCTGCAATTGCGCTTTCAGTTGCTGCAGCTTGGCGTCGGTCAGTGCCTGTTGCAGCGCATGCAATCGGGTTTGCTGATCGCGCCAGGCCAGAAACGAATGCACACCAAACAGCACGCCGAGCCAAAGCCCCATGAACAGACCGAGCTTGATCGTTTCATACGGCCAGATCTGCCACAGCGGTGGATGTGTGTAAGTGGCGCCGAGCGCGGCATAAACCAGATGACGCAGGCTGTAGGCCAGCGCAATGAACACGGTGGAGGCGATCGGCAGCCATTTCAGGTGTTGCCAGAACCAGCGCCACGGCTGGTTCAGCAAATGTTGCTGGCGACGGCCATACCAGAGTTGCAACAGCATAAGGCCGGTGCCGATGAAAGCCGAACTACCTTCCCACATCAGCGGCTGCCACCAGCGCACGCTGTCGTCGTCGAGATTGTCTTGCACCGCGACAGCGATCATCAGCAGCCAGAACAGGCCCCACAGCGTCCACAGCGCCCGGCGCAGCGAGGCCGGCCAGTGCGCCAGAGGCGGTTCTGGCTGGCCAGGGTTCATCAGTCGACCTCGACCATCTCGAAATCTTCTTTCCGGGCACCGCAGTCTGGGCAGACCCAGTTCATCGGGATGTCGTCCCAGCGCGTGCCGGGTGCAATGCCGTCTTCCGGCCAGCCTTTTTCTTCTTCATAAATCCAGCCACAGACCAAGCACATGAATTTGCGGTACGGCACAGCAGGTTCTCCGTCGAAACAAGGGCTGGCGGCATTGTAGTGGCCCGGTGCAGGGCCTGCCCGGCTTTTGGGGTGACCGGGCTGGGCGAGCAGAGTGGTCAGTTTTTGGCCGCCGCCATTACGTCACGAGCCGTCCGTCCGAGCCCCTCTGTCGACCCGGCCTACCAACCGATGCCGCCGACTGCTCCGGCTAGGCGCTCTGGTATCATCGGCGTCCATTCTTTTTTGGAACGTAAGTCATGCCCGGCCCCCTTCCTCCTGTCGTCCTGTGTTTTTCTGGTAACGACCCATCCGGTGGCGCTGGCATTTCGGCTGATATCGAAACCTTGGTCAGCCTCGGCTGCCACTGTGCCCCGGTGATCACCGTCCTGACGGTGCAAGACACCACCAATATTCACGAGTTTGAGCCGGTTGAGCCGGATCTGATCAAGGCGCAGGCACTGGCGATTCTGCGCGACCTGAACGTTGCGGTGATCAAGATTGGCCTGCTCGCCAACCCGGCGGTGGTCAGCACCATTGCCGAGATCGTCAAGAACCACCCGAACATTCCGCTGGTGATTGATCCGATTCTGGCGGCCGGTGGCGGCACCGTGACCGCCGATGAAATTTTTATCAAAACGCTGAAGCGCGAACTGCTGCCGCTGGCCACCTTGGCCACACCGAATGCGCGCGAAGCGCGGCAATTATTTCCGGATGCCGACTCGCTGGACCAATGCGCCGAAGAGCTGCTCGATCTCGGTTGCGAGAACGTGCTGATCACCGGCGCTGATGAGCCTACGGTCGTCGTGCACAACACGTTGTACAGCGCCGAGTTCGAAACCGAGACCTTCCATTGGGAACGCCTGCCGGCGATGTATCACGGCAGCGGTTGCACACTGGCCTCGGCTTGCGCCGGTTTGCTGGCCCAGGGACTGAACCTGTTTGATGCGATCAATGAAGCGCAGGAATACACCTTCAATGCACTGAAAGAAGGTCACGCGCTCGGTGGCGGACAGCTGTTGCCGAACCGTTTGTTCTGGGCGCAAAGCAAAGACGCCGAGAACGAAACCGAGAGCGAAGAAAACCCGGAAAAGTGACCAAAAAGTTGACCGACAAGAAACGCTAACTGGTCGGCCCAGTTAGCGTTTTTGCCAACCAAGTCCGCTCCCTGTTCTGGCTTGCTCACAACACTACAAAACGCTACAAAATTTTCCCTATCGGACCGTTGCTTTCCGTAAACGTCAGGTCTAGGTTAGCCGCACAAAAAATAACCACCATCGTGTTGCACCGCGTTCGCGGGTTCGAATGGTCGTGGCTTGGGTCGGGGGGACTTATGCTGGCGGCTGTCATCGCATATCCATCTGCAGTATCCCGTCTCGTTAACGCCCGGCACTGGCGCGCTGTTGTCGCCATGCACGCAAAGCGCTGACGCATTACCCATCCCGGTATTACAAGAATTCGGCCAGCCGTTATCAGAGCCGGAGGGACGCGTGCGCGCTTGCGCCACGCTGAAGCAACGCTAGGAGAAAACATCGCAATGAAAACCATGCTGAAGCCAACACTTGTGGCCGGCGCCGTCATGATGGCGTGTGCCGCTCAAGCTGGCGAAATTCGTGGGCTTAATGCCCCCAACGTCATCCCGAACCGTTACATCGTTGTCTTCAAAGACAACCAGATGATGACGGCACAGGGCGTGCAACGCAGCGCCGCTGCCGTTGCCTCCGACATGAACCGCCGCTATGGCGCGTCGGTCGAGCGCTCGTTTGAGCACGCGCTGAAAGGCGCAGTCGTGGTCATGGATCATGGCAACGCCATGAAGCTGGCTGACGATCCGTCGGTGGCGTTTGTCGAGGCCGATGCCGAGATTCGTATCGGTGCCACCCAAAGCCCGGCAACCTGGGGTCTGGATCGCATCGATCAACTGAGCTTGCCGCTGAACAACAGCTACACCTACCAAGCCAGCAATGGCGTGCATGCGTACATCATCGACACCGGTATCCGTGCCAGCCACAGCCAATTCAGCGGCCGCATGGGCAACGGTTATGACGCGATCGGTGATGGCCAAGGCACCAACGATTGCCAAGGTCACGGCACCCACGTTGCCGGCACCGTCGGTGGCACCACCCACGGCGTCGCCAAGAACGTCACGCTGCACGCCGTGCGCGTGCTGGATTGCCAAGGCAGCGGCAGCAACTCGGGCGTGATCGCCGGTATGGATTGGGTTCGCTCGAACCACACCAAACCCGCCGTTGCCAACATGAGCTTGGGCGGTGGCGCGTCATCGGCGGTGGATACCGCTGTGGCCAACCTGACCAACGCCGGTGTCACCGTTGTGGTCGCGGCCGGTAACGACAGCAGCAACGCCTGTAACTATTCGCCGGCGCGTGCCGCCAGCGCAATCACCGTCGGTTCGACCACCAGCAGCGACGGCATGTCGAGCTTCTCGAACTACGGTTCGTGCGTTGACATCTTCGCCCCGGGTTCGAGCATTGTTTCCGCCGGCATCAGCAGCAACACCGCAACGGCCACGTTGTCCGGTACCTCGATGGCATCGCCGCACGTTGCTGGCGCAGCGGCGCTGTACCTGTACGCCAACCCGAACGC
>CAMLNB010000305.1 GCA_946481205.1 uncultured Kangiella sp.
AGGCCGCGCCGCGCATGAAATCCATCTGACCACCAACCCCGGAATAGATCTTGGTGCCGATCGAGTCGGCACAGATTTGGCCGCTCAAGTCCACTTGCAGTGCGCTGTTGATCGCCACCACATTCCGGTTGCGGCGAATCGTGCGGGTGTCATTGACGTAATCGGCTTCCAGCAACACCACTTCCGGGTTGTCGTCAACAAAGTCATACAGCCTGCGACTGCCCATCACAAAAGTTGCGACCAATTTTCCCGGATGCACCTGCTTGCGCTGGTTGTTGATCACGCCGCGTGCAACCAAATCCAAAACGCCGTCGGAAAACATTTCGCTGTGCACGCCGAGATCGCGGTGATTGCCCAGGCAACTGAGTACCGCATCGGGAATCGCACCAATACCCATCTGCAAGCAGGCACCGTCATCAATCAGGCTGGCAACATGCCGACCAATCGCGGCATTGACTGCATCCGGCGTCGCACTTGCGTGTTCCGGCAATTCGTCTGCTGCTTCAAACACGGCGCTGAGCTGGTCATAGCGGATAAAACTGTCGCCATGCGTGCGTGGCATCCTCGGGTTGATATGGGCAATGATGGTCTTGGCTTGGGCGCAGGCCGCCTTGGTGGCCTCCACCGAAATACCAAGCGTGCACACGCCATGCTTGTCTGGCGGTGACACCTGAATCAACGCAACATCAACCGGCTGCTGGCCGCGGCGGAACAACAGCGGCAACTCTGACAGAAAGATCGGCACATAGTCCGCCAAGCCCTGTTGCACCAGCGGCCGAGTCTGGCCGCCGAGAAAAAAGCAATGATGACGCAAGTACGCGCTCTGTTCGGGCTTGCACAATGCTTCCATGCGCTCGGTATGCAATTGCATCAGCCGCAAGCCACGCCGTTCCTGCAGGCGCTCAGCCAGACCGTTGAGCAACAGCCGCGGTGTTGCCGCCATGGATTGGGTCCAGAGCCATTGATTATCGGCCAGACGCTCGATCAGTTGATTCGGATGGCTCAGTATGCTGACGGACATTGGAAACCCCTCGAACGGTTTGTTGCATTACAGCATAGCCAGCGAAAGGCGGCCCTGTGCCGGATCAATTTTGGTGCTGGGAGCTTCAGGTAAAGCGGTGTGAGTCAGACCAATTGCGAAGCCCGCAGGGCCACGTTACATTCGATGCAAACAGAGCGCCTACGTAGTTGCCTTCAGCACCGAAAGAGAGCCGATGATGCGAGTATTTCCGTGGTGGTTACTTGTGGTGGGACTGGTGGCAATCCGGGTCGAGGCGGAGCCACCGAGCTTGGAAGCATTGGCGGCCGAGCCGCTCTACGAACAAGTGAAATTATCACCCGACGGCAAGCATCTGGCGGCACTGGTCCAGATTGACGGACGTCGAAATCTGGTCGTGTTGGACCGGACCAGCAAGCAATCCATCGCTGCATTTCATTTCGGCAAGGCCAACACCGGATTTGGCGTTGAGGAAATGTCATGGTTTCGCTGGCTGAACAACGACAAGTTGCTGTTCGACAATGTCAATCGGAATAGCTACAACGATGTCGGCCGTGCATTCGGCGAACTCTATGTTGGCGATATTCGTAAGCGAAAAATGCTGACACTGTTCAGTGCAAGAAGAGGTGGCCCAAACACCATATCCGTTGAAGATCGAAAGGAGCAAGGTTCCGCGACTTTCCTGGCCAAACTGCCAGACGATGAGAATCATATTCTCATCACAGTGTGGCCTTGGCGTGGTGCACGCTTTGTTACCGAGGTAACGCCCAGTGTGTATCGTGCCAACATAGAGAATGGCAATCTGGAGCAGATACTCAAAGGACCGATGCCTGGAGCACGATTTCTGGTGGGGGCTGACGGCAACGTGCGCTATGCATACGGTACCGATGCTCAGTATCGACAGCATATCTATGAACGCTTGAAGCCAGGATCAACGGATCACGACTGGCACGAAATCGCCATCAATGGTATTGGCGCACCAAGCATGCAACCGGAGCAGGTCAGTGCAGACGGTAAGACGCTCTATTATTACTACGGTGATGGCACGCAAGCGGCGTTGATAGCACGCGACCTGGAGACGGGACAGGAAACCGAGCTGATCGCCAACATGATGCCTGAAAGCAGCAGGGTTGAATACGATGCGGTAAGTGGAAGGCCGCTTTGGATCAGCTCCGGTACTCGTTTTGAGCAAACGCATTATTTTGAGCCGAATGCTCCAGCCAGCAAGGCCCATCGTGCGCTACTCAAAGCACTGGCACCAGCCCATCTGCGACTGACCAGCCAACAGCAAGATAGCAAAGAGTTCTTGTTCAGGCTTTCCTATGATCGCGAGCCTGGCAGTTATTACCTGTTCAATACAGTGAGCAAAAAAGCGGAGTTATTTCTGATCGAGCGGCCGCAATTGCAGCCGGATCAGTTGATTATGATGACCGCCATCGAACTGAATGCGCGTGACGGCGTCCGGTTGAAGGGATACTTCACAGCAGAGAAAGGGCTAGCCACAGCGAAGCAGCCGATGGTGGTGTTGGTACATGGTGGTCCATACGGAATCTACGACGGCTGGTGGTACGACAGCGAGGTGCAACTGCTTGCCACGCGAGGTTATGGCGTTCTTCAGATCAATTTCCGCGGCTCGGGTGGTCGCGGTCAGGCGTTCGAAGAAAGCGGCTACCGGCAATGGGGCGGCAAAATGCAGGATGATGTGACGGACGCAACCCGTTGGGCAATCGAGCAAGGGCTCGCCGATCCGGCACGTATCTGCATCATGGGCAGTAGCTATGGTGGCTATGCTAGCTTGATGGGCGCTATCAAAGAGCCAGAGCTGTATCGCTGTGCGATCAGCATGGCCGGTGTCAGTGATTTGGAATTGATGTTCGATGAAGGTGACATTATCGCCCGTTCATTTGGCGAGGCGTACCTGCAGCAAGCGTTGGGCGACGACAAATCGGTGTTGGCGGCGCGCTCGCCTACCAAGCAAGCGACACGAATCAAAGCGCCGGTGCTGCTGATGCATGGGGGGCAGGACGAGCGAGTGCCAATTGAACATGCCGAAGCGATGGAAGCCGCGCTGAAGAAACATGGCAAATCGGTTGAGACGTTCTACATCGACACGGAAGGCCATGGTTTCTTTCTGGCTAAGAATCGGGTCCGCGCCTATCAGACGGTACTGGATTTTCTGGGCCGCCATATCGGGCAAGCACAGGCGGGCGCCTTACAGCCGCCGGTTGTCACAGTAGTGCCGGCCGAGTCTGTAACAGCGCAATGAGGTGTGCACGCAGGATTGTCCAACCTTGATGGTTGGCCAGCTGTTTCAGGTATGCTGCGCAAAGTTTCACAGGCCATAACAGAGTCACCAAGGATGGAGCTGCAACAGATGTCATTTGTTCCGGCAAGCAACAGCAGTATCGATAGCGCATGGCTAAGTGAATGGCATGCGCTACAAGACGCGTTCGCCCAACAGGACACTAGCGCGCTGCAGATCAAGTTGCTGGCGGTGATGCTAACGGCGTTGGGCGTTTGGCTGGCAATGCCATGGCTGCTTGGATCGTTACTGTTGTTGTTGTGGGGTCAGGAAGCGATTCTGCGCACCCAGCAAGCGCGACTAGCGCAGCGTTTGTTGCAGGTTGAACTGGCATTGCGACAAGCCTCGACCACCGAGGTGCCGCTGCAGTTGCATAGCTGGTGGCAGCAGCAGCGAGGTGGCACGTGGCAGTTGCTGCGTGAGTACGGCTGTCATGCGTTACGGCTGACAGTGATTTTTCCGTACGCACTGTTACTGATGTGGCCGCTGGCATTGATAGGGTGGTAATAGACCCCACGCGAAATCAGTGGCAAGTAATTTTCTTCAAGCGCCGCGCTCGATAGCGCTGCTCAGCTATGTAAAAAGCTGAAAGCAAACCGAGCGATGATGATCAAATCGAAAAATCGTGCAGGCCGCATTCCCGTTTCAAGCCAAAGAAGCGGGTG
>CAMLNB010000306.1 GCA_946481205.1 uncultured Kangiella sp.
GTGGCCAATCTCGCTCTGTGCCACGTATGAGTGCCAACGGGAATGCAGTCATGGCGGCCTCCGTGAACACATGGCCATCAGACTGGTTACCGTGGCGCGACCACATCTTTCCGGTGTTCGTTGATGCAACATTCGGTCACGGAGTCAGAGCATGAAATCATCTTGGTTGGTCTTAATTGCCTGCCTAGTGTCATCGGTGGGCTTTGGCGCGGAGCAGAAGGTGTCCATAAATGACGTCAAGGTGCTGAGCGGCGCGCCATGGCACGGGACCTTGACCTATCTGGATTACAGTCGAAACACGCCGGTATCCATTCCTTCAGATCTTGTTGTCAGCCAATCGACCGATGAGCCATCTGCGTTTGTATTTGACTACCGGTATCCCGATGAACCGAAAGCCAACAGCAAAGCGACCATCACTATCAGTCAGGACGGCACGATGCTGGACGAAGCTGCTGTCATCAGCAAGCAGGTACTGGCAGACAAGACTGTGGTACTGGTGACAGAACAAGCCGGCGAAGATGACAACAGAAAGGCGGTGATCCGGAAAACCTGGTCCATTCATCCACAAGCGTTTTCTGTGGTGAAGGAAGTCAGGCGGGAAGGCGAAAAAGACTATTTCGAGCGCCATCGGTACAGTTGGAAGCGTTAACCGGGTTAGCAATGCCAAACTATTTTCGAAAGACTTTCGTCAGGGAGCAGACAACCGATTGCCGCGGTTGACGGCCTTGCGAACCTATATTGGTTTTGGCGAGGGCGTGCGGCGAGGTGCGCTGCGTGGGTCTCTGGATGGAAGCCAAATCGATGAAACCGTTCACTCGTTCGTTGTCTCTGTTGCTGCTCATCATGCCGTGGCTGCCATTCGCCGCGTTTGGTGAATCGGCGCCATTGGTTCAGGCGCGTGCCGCGCCGCCTCGCGACGTGTCTGCGTTGTTGCAGCCAATCTTGAGCAAGTACAAGGTGCCGGCGGTCGGCGTTGCGATTGTCAGCCACGACGGCATCGTGGCCATTGGGACGGCTGGCGTTCGCTCGTTGGGCGGCAATCAGCCGGTGACCACTGGCGACCAATGGCATCTGGGATCTTGTACCAAAGCCATGACCGCAACGTTGGCCGCGCGCTTGATCGACCGTGGTTTGCTGAAGTGGGAAACCACAATCGGTGAGGTATTTGGCGCCAAGGTGCATCCGGCGTGGCAGCCGGTGCAGCTGGTGTGGTTGTTGAGTCACCGCTCCGGTGCTTCATTGAATTTCGATCAAGCGCTGTGGGAGCGCATGGTGGATCGTGGTGGAACCAACCGCGAACAGCGGCGGTTCTTTGTCGATGAGGGTTTAAGCGTGCCACCAAGCACGACGCCGAATACGGAAACCCAATATTCAAACGCCGGATTCATGATTGCTGGCGCAATGCTCGAAATTGTTGCGGACCGATCGTGGGAAGAGTTGATGCATAGCGAAGTTTTCGGCCCGCTCAACATGACGCAATCCGGTTTCGGCGCGCCCGGTTCGGTTGACAAGCAGGACCAGCCTGTCGGCCATGTTCGTGACGGTAGTGCTTGGTCATCGGTCGGTTTTGGCATCAATTCGGATAATCCTGCAGCATCCGGACCCGCCGGTACGGTGCATGCCTCGTTGGGCGATTGGGGTCGGTTTGTGGCAGCGCATCTTCGCGGAAGTCAGGTTAAAGAGGCGCAGGGCGAATCAGCGTATTTGAAACCTGCTACGTGGCAGCGTTTGCACACGATGGGCGGAGCGGACTGGGGCTATTCTCCGGGTTGGGTGGTTACCAAGGCCGACTGGGCCGGAGGCGTTGTGCTGCAACATCTCGGCAGCAACGGCTTTTGGCTGAGTCAGGCGTCGCTCGCGCTAAATAAAGACATGGCTGTCCTGATCGTAAGCAATGCGGCTGATGACACGCTTGAGCCCATGTTCAATGAGCTGCTAACGACGTTTGCATCGAAACATTGAAATGTGCCAACACCAATCGCGAATCAGCTGTTGAGGTAACGAACAACAAAAAGGCGGGCCATGGCCCGCCTTTTTATCATGCAGCTACTTGCCGCCGTGGCAGCGCCACATACGTCCGGAACGCGTAGCCCCATGGCACAACGAGCGCCAACAAAGGCAGGAATGCAAAGGCATAGGCAATACCTTCTGCCGATGATCCGGTCAGCGTGCCGCTTTGCCACAACGGCCACGCGACAAACGCCAGCCACAGTCCTTTGTAGCCGATAGTGAAGAACATCAGCGGCAACCAGCGCAGCGGTTGAAAGAGTCCGAACAGCGCGAGTGCAGGGTAAGTGGCCCACACGCAAATGGTGACTGCGCGGAGCGGATCCCAAGGACCTTCGTGACTGAGCAGCGCGTTCCAGGCGTCGGGCGCGGCGAATGCGAGCATCAAGAAATAGAACAACCGCAGTCCCCAGATATTGATAGGGCGGACACCTTCATGGCGTTGCGGGTCGGCGGTGAACAGGTATCGAAACATCGTAAGACTCCTTGTGTTTAAGAAATGCGGCGTGTATTTCAGAACAACAGTTTCCTTGGCCGCGCAGAGATGACTCAATCCTCGGCTGCCGCTGGCAGTGAAGGATCGTGAACAAGCAGATCGCCGGGTTGGCATTCGAGCACGGTGCAAATGGCTTCGAGCGTCGAAAACCGAATCGCTTTGGCTTTGCCGGTTTTGAGAATGGACAGATTGGCAACCGTGATGCCGACGCGCTCGGACAGCTCGGTGAGCGTCATGCGCCGTTCGTATAATTTGTCGTCGAGACGAATGAGGATGGCCATGATTTACACCGTGCCATCGAGGTCGGCGCGCATGCGAGCGCCGTGGTCAAACACGCGGGCGAGGACAAACAACAGCAACACGGCCAGCCACGGCGCAAACGAAAACCCTACCTCGATGTTGCCGATGGACGGCACATATCGTGCGGCGCTCCAGAACAGCGTGGCCACGCCGATACGCAAACCTTCACCCAGCAATACCCACCAGGCGATCCGTTGCAAGCGGTGCGCGTTGCCGACCACAAAGGGGTCGCCGCCGCTGACCGTTTCGACAATGGCCTGCAGCTCACGCAGCACGCGGTGCACCGCAAAGGCGCCGACCAGCCCAAGCAGCATGACGCCGCGCAGCGTCGCCCGAACCTGCCAGTGACTGCCGCTGTCCAGACCGATCAGGGCGTCGAACAACAGCGTGGGGCTGACCAGACTGGCAACCAGCAAGGCGCCAATGGCCAGGGCATAGAAGGCGTTCAGGGCAGTGAGGCCGCGAATCGCCAGACGGGAAAGGGCGAGGGCATTTGCGGGGCGGTTCATCCAAAGGGCTCCTGCGAATATCGTTATACAATATATATCGTATCGATAAACGATATGCAAATGGTTTGGATGAGGTTGTACTGGTACTCATGACCAGCAAACAGGCCGGCCCGGGCCTCGTCTGTGCGGTTTTCTGGGCAGCTGGCGCTGATTTTCTGGCCGCCGATGGTTTGGTACAGAGGCGGCGGGCGGGGTTGCTGGGGCATTTGTCGTTAGGGGCTACGCGCGGTGCAGCGTGTGGGTGAATGGATTGCGCGGACCGCAGCGACGCTTCAGACTCCGCAGCCAATCGCCGGTTCGCAGATGAGCCGACGCGCATCAAGACAAAACAACGAGGCCAAGCATGAGCAATTTCGCGGACGACATCAGAAAGTTCAATGGCATCTACAAACTGCCGGTGAACGACACGCCAACTACCGATGTCGGTGTTCCGCTGGTGGACCGGCTGAAAGCTTTTAAAGACATCTTGATTGAAGAAGTGCACGAGATCGACGAGATCATCGGTGCGCAGGCGTCGGGCAAGTCCGAGCTGGAAGTGCTGACCATGCTGGCCGATCTGCTCGGCGATGTGCAGGTCTATTGTGCGTCCGAGATGGCCAAGTTCGGTTTGCCGCTCGATGAGGTGCTGGCCATCATCATGCAATCCAA
>CAMLNB010000307.1 GCA_946481205.1 uncultured Kangiella sp.
TTCTTTGCTTACTTTCTTTGCACGAGCAAAGAAAGTGAGGCGCCCGCCGGTGCGCGAACCGGCAATGGTAGGAGCCGGGAGAAAGGCTGGGCTTCTTGCCTCAGCCCAACCTACGAGTTGCGAGATCTTGATACCTCTATTCCATCTTCCGTTATCAAGACCTTTAAAACATGATGAACAATCAAGGATGTGTCATTAACCTGCAATGATATCTCTCGCTGATCTTCAGAAAATATCGACCTATAGCCTGAATTGACAGAACTACCGCTCCGATCATTCGCAACATCATCCCTCAATAACTCATCTACAACTTCATAGCTAAATCCAGCTCCATTAAGGCAATCACTGACCCTCAACGCATGCTTGACCCCGATAGAGGAATCAACAGGCATGACTCTCGATGATTTGTGGAACAGTGCAATATTGTCGCCTTTGCCTGCCGACTGCGGGGATGCATAAATCACCCCATCAATGACCACTTCTTTGTAATTTGCCAAGAAATCAAAAACAACCTGTGTAATTAGATACTCAAACGGCTCATCATCAGGCATCACCGGCCTCGAAAATCGTTTTGCAAGTCTCTTTAGAAAATCGACCTCATCTGGCTCGCGCGAACCTAGAGATACACCAAGCTCGCCAAGACGTCGAATGTCTAGAAGCCTCAACCGTCTTACGATATTAAACTCACCAGTTACCACTGTGCTGCCCACAGGAGGTCTAACCTCCGCGACAGCAGTTTGCGCATCAGATGCTCCATAGAATATCGATATACCCGCCGCATTCATTCGACCAGCACTTGCTCGACTAGATGGTGGCGGGCCAAGATTGACATCTGGCCGTAACAGGGCTGGGTACATATTCCGATCAGACTGAAAAACCCTAGCTCGATAGAGAGACGCAAAGCCGGTACCGGGACCGGCATCTACCAGAACACCAGACTCCTCACCGAATGACTGTAGATCACGGAATACCGTGGAGAGTAAGTCCTCACCTTCTTGACTAAAAAACCGGGACTCCCCCCTAACTCGTTTCTCAAACTTTTTCCAGAGTGACTCTAGTGTCTCATTTTCTAACCAAGGGCCACTTCGACTTTCCTCGCCCGAAAGCTTCTCATATCGACAAAAAGATTCATAAGGGCTCATCTCCATCCGCCATACATCTGACATCTCTTGCCTCTCAACCTTACCATCTTCCCCAACCACAAAAACCCTTTGAAAAAAGACATTTCTCATGACTTCAAGAACGTCATCGACTGCATCGCTGGTGTTCAGCAAGCCATGCACTACTGTTCCGATCGTCTCGCCATCAAATGGTTGGTCATAGCCTGGTCCACGCTGTTCGGTAGGACACCAGCGATACTCTCTCTCCAGAACCAACTGCATCTTTTCAGAGAAATCGCTAAGCCTCAAAGACTCACGGCAGTATCGACAATAGCTACAAGGTGCTGGATCACCATATCTATGCACATACTCCTTGAGATCTAGATGTCTTACGCAGGAAGAACATATCCATCTATCTTTAATGGCGCCTAGATCTTTGGTTCCCATGGTCGCTATCTCGAATCATCGGACTAAAGCGTAATGCTATTGCGTCGGATGCAACCCCAAATACGGCGCAATACCGCTCCGCTCTATTGACGCCCTACCAAACCTATCGACTCAACAACTGCCTAACCAACTCCACCTGCTTATCCACCCGCTTCTCCGACACCGGCCCATCCGTCCCCAGTGTCTGGGCAAAACACGCCACCCGATACTCCTGCCAAAGCCGCGCCAGCTCAAGCTGCGCTGCAGCAAGTTCGGTCCATGGCGGATTTGGTTTCAACGCATCCAGGACGCGCGGTTCCAGGGCACGCAGCGCGGCAAGCTGCTTGGCTTCCTGCGGATAATTGACCTGCATGCGTTCGAGCCGCAGTTTCGCGGCCTCGGCATAGCGGCGCAGATGGCGCAGGCGGTTCAAGCCTTCGCGTTGCAGGAAGCCGGGCGCGAACAACGCGGTCAGCGCGGCGTCCAGATCTTTCACGCTGTCCGGGTATTTGCCTTTGAGTTCCTTGTTGGCTTTGGCGCGCGCGCTGGTGGCGACTTCCAGTGTTTCGGTGAGCAGCGGCAGCGTGTCGGCCAGTTGTGTGCGCACGGCTTTGGGCGCGTCAAGCAGCAACGCACGAAAGCGAGCGGCATCTCGGATGGCTTGCACATCGGCCGGTAACCAGGCATCGATGGCGGCGAGCAGCCAGTCGTTGAACAGTTGTGGAGCTGGCATGAACGCAGCGGCAGCAAGTTGCAGAGTCTGCACGGGCCGGTTCACTTTGCGGTATTGCTGGAAGTCGGCATCCAGTTGCAGCGCGAGCAGGCGGCGAAGGCCGCCGCGGTGTTGCCAGCGCGCTTCATCGGCACGGGCATGGGCGCGCACGGCAACCGAATCACCGGCATCGGTGAGCGCGAGATAAATCACGCCGTTGCTGAGGCTGATCTGTTCCGGAATGGCAGTGGCGGGAAATTCGCGCAGGCCTTCCTGCTCGTGCGCTTTTGCCGAGCTGCGCAGCGTCTGGCTGCCGGCGCGGGCGTGTTCTTTTTGCAGGGTGATCAAATCACGACCGGTGCCGAGCGATTTGCCTTTGCCATCGACCACATCAAAGCGCATGCGCAGGAAGGGCTCCAGCTCGACCGCGCTCCACTCCGCCGCTGGCACCCGCAGCCGCTTGGCTGCAAAGAGCGCATCGGACAGCGCGTCATAGAGCGGCAGGCTTTTCAGTTTGCTGTCGTCTCTGACCGCCACGGTCAACTCATGCGCCGTTTCCGCCAGCGGTTGCAGTTGTTTGCGGATGTCTTTTGGCAGGCCACGTAGCAGCGCTTCGACTTTGGCCTCCAGCAAACCGGGCACCAAGCGCTCGAAGGAAAGTGGACTCAGCGCCGCGAGTTGGGTGACTGGCACCTTGGCGGTAACGCCGTCGTATTCCTCGCCCGGGGCAAAGCTGTACTTGAGCGGCAACACCAGCTCATCAATGACCAGTTCCGGCGGGTAATCGTTTTCGCCGATGGCGCCAGCACTGGCGACTTCTTCGGCGGTGAGCCGCAGCGCGGTATCGAGTTTGCCGTCGCGTTTCAGGGCATTGAGCAGGCTATGTTTATCGACCACCTGTGGCGGCAAGCGGGCATCGAACAGCGGCAGCAGATCATCTTCCGCCAGCAGCAAATCACGACGGCGGGCTTTTTCTTCCTGCTCCTGCTGCTGTTTGAACAGACGCTGATTGTGCTGTTGAAAGCCGGCTTTCAATTCGCTCTCATTGCGAATCAGCACATGGCGGATAAACAACTCGCGCGCCTTGGCCGGATCGATCTTGGCGAGGCTGACCGAGCGGCGCGGCACCAGCACCAGACCGAACAGCGTGACGGTTTCCTGAATTGCGGCATCGCCGCGCTGCTCGCGCCAGTGCGGCTCGCTGTGCGTGACCTTGGTCAGGTGCGCGGCGATCTGTTCCAGCCACTGCGGTTCGATGCGGGCGAGATACAGCCCGTACAACCGTGTGCTGTCGAGAAAGTCGGCGGCCATGACCCAGGGCTTGCCTTTGCGGCCGAGACCGGAGCCGCCATGCGGGACAAAGCGGATATTGCGCGGGCCTTGGTAATCGCCATCGCGGGTCAGGTTGCCGATTTGATGCAGGAAGCCGTGCAGCAGCGCGCGATGCAGCGGGTCGTACGGCACCAGCGGCCAGATCGGCTTGCCGGACTCATCGAAGGTGAGTTTCTCAGCGCTCGGTTTCGCGGTACTGTCTGGCGCCGGTTTGGCTTGTTTTGAATCGGCCTGTTTCGCATCAACCTGTTTTGAATTTACCGGCTTCGTCTCACGCTGCCCCGCCGCACCAAACAACTCGCGCGCCAGCAAGCTGAGGTGCGCCACCATGCGGCCCCATTCGATCACCGCGAGCACGTTCAGGAATTCGGCTTTCAGTGTTTT
>CAMLNB010000308.1 GCA_946481205.1 uncultured Kangiella sp.
ACAAATCGCTGTCCGAGCGGCGTGCCAAAGCGATTGCCGATGCTCTGGTGCGTGATCATGGCATCGAAGCCGGTCGGGTCAGCTCGGTCGGTTACGGTGAAGAACGGCCGCTGGCGGATAATGCCACCGCTGAAGGTCGTGCGCAGAATCGCCGGGTGACCGCGGAAATCGAAGAAACGGTAGTGGTTTCGCCGTAAGCTTCCGCAGGAGCAAACAAAAAGCCGAGCAGTTGTGCTCGGCTTTTTGTTTTGGTGTTAGCACCTGTCAGGTTCGCAATAGAGTTGCCTCATCCTGTTCGGATCGGTCGCAGCGGCTCAGGCCGCACGGCGAAAGGATGACACCTGCGCATAATCGTCGCGAATTTTCTCTGCCAGACCGTTGTACAGCGGCCGCACCAAGAGATGCAGCGAACGTATGGTCACCGTTACGCTCATCATCGACGGCACTCGCTGACCGCGATGCTCGATCGGGCTGCCGATCGGCTCCAGGCGCACACCGAGCCGGCGGAAATGACCAGCCAGCCATGGCTCGGTCAGCATGAACAGCGTGTCGATGCCATGCAGTCGCGCTGCTTCCAGCATCCCGAGATACAAGCCCACTGGAATAAACGGAAAGCGCGGTCGGCGCAAATTGCCGTAATCGTCGTCGCTGATCGTGACCGGCCTGCGTTGTTCACCTTGCCGACGCCGATAGCGGCTGTCCACGGCCAAGCGGGACACCTCCGCCACGCTGTCCCGTGTCAGCGCCAGATTCTCCAACAAGCGTTGATCCAAGGTATGCGCGCAAGCCGACTCAAACGGCAGCGGATTGCTCGGAAAATGTTCGTGACAACGAATCAAGCGAATGCAACCGACATACTCATCGAGCTGACGGCTGCGCAACAAGATATGCAAGGACTGCGGGTCGAACGCATCATGCTCCAGCCCGTCCGGGCGCACCGGTTCCCAGGCCAGCTCTTCGCAATAGACCCGGTGTCGCACCCGATAGACCTGCTCGCGCAACGCATCTGTCGTTGCCGGCATGATTTCAAAATAGCGATCGAAGTTCTGCTTTAGCTGCAGAAACTCACGTGCAAGGATTAGCGACTGCATTAACGACATGGCCCCTCCGCGGTCATCCGTTCCGCTTACGACCATTTCAGTGTGGCTGCGGCGGGCAGTGGCCGCAAGCAGGCATCATGCAGCGTTTTAAGCCTGCAGGTGCTAGTTACTCAGTCGTCTAAGAACGGGAGCCAAACCGGCTCCACATCTCAGTCACCGCCACCACCTCCTCCATCGCCGCCGCCATCACCGCCTGAGTCAGTACTGTCGTCATGGTGGCGATGGCTGCTGCTCGAAGTGTCGCTGCTGCCACCGCCGCCATCCTGGTGGCGTGAATCGCGCTGCGACGATTGGCCCCGGCGCAGAAAGAACAGGCCGCCGAGTATGAACAGCACGATAAGGATAAAAATCAGCAGCTTTGACATGGGTAGTTGTTCCCTGTTGAAAACGTGCCTTGTTTCGAAGATCCCTTGCTTTAGTCGTTCCTGGTGTCAGCGCTCAATTGCCACCGGATACAGCAAGTGCTCGGGGTCGGCGTAGCCGGAGCGCTGATAGAACCAGCGCAAGCGCGCGTCGGGATCGGCGGCAAACTTTTCATCCTGCAAGGCTTGGTTGAATGCCTCCTGCAACGACGGGTTCTGCTGCAGCATCGCCGCGGCCATCGGCTCGACCACGTAACCTTCGATGTACTCGGTCGCGTTGAGAATTTCCAAAAAGTAGCCCCAGCTGAAATAAGAGTCCTCGGATTGCGGTTCGAGCAGGGCGACCACTAATTCACCAAGCGGTTGTTCGGTGCTGACGCGCACCGAACCCGGCATAAAGAGCCGCGCGCGATTTTCGATCACTGGTTGACCTGATTGCGCCATCGCGCGGCCTTCAAACGGCCGCGCTTGCATGCTGGCATTGGGTAGTCGGTACAGCTCCAGATTGCGCGTCGTCGGCTGCTTGATTTCTTCCAGTTGAATGCCATGCCGACGCAGACTGGCAATCACATCCGTTGCCGTCGCAGGCACCCAATATGCTTTCGGTCTTGTGACGGTCACGGTTGGCTGCGACGGGATGACGTCGATTTCCATTTCCTGTGCCTGACCGAGCCAGCGTACTTCTTTGCTGCCAGAAATGGCGGAGTCATAACTTTCGTGAGCGACTCCGGCGAACGTCATCTTATAGGTATTGGCCGGGTCGGCGGTGTGGGCAAAGCCCAACGTTTCCGCACGCTGCTGGCGATCACCGGCGATGGCGCTGCGTAGCGTCGCAGCATTTTTGCCCGCCAGCTCCAGCGAGTTGGCCATCAGCACGTAGGTGCCGAGCACGCGCTGTTTGTACGGCTTCAAGGAGTGATTTTCCACCAGCATCGCAGGGACATGGCGCAGATCGCCATAGCCTTGCGAGAAGCGTGGTGATGCTTGCCAGTCGCTGATGCCTTGAGTCAGATCTTTGTTGTTGTTGGCGAAAATCAGCGGGCCCGGGATATGGCCTTGTTTCTTCAGTGCCTTGTCGATGCCGGGGCGATACTGCTCACGCAGCCAACGGGCAATGCGCGGACTGAAGGCGTGCCGATCATTCGAGCCGTAGGTAATGTCGTATTGATAATCGATGCCGTCGGTGACGTGGATATCGAGATACAGCTCCGGATCCAAACGCTGGAACAAACGCAGCATCGCCTGCATTTCCGGCGTTTCCGCCTTCATGTAATCGCGGTTCAGGTTGCGGTTGCTGGCGGTCGCGCGCCAGCCCATCTGATCCGGGCCGCGCTGGTTGACGCGCTGATTGCTCGGCCGGCCATTGGCACCGCCACGACGCTCGTGGCCGTCGACATTGAACACCGGCACGAAATACAAATCCGCGTTATCGAGCAGCGGCAGTTGTTTACCGAGCGCGAAATCGCGCAGCAACATCAGACCGGCATCTTTGCCATCGATTTCGCCGGCGTGAATGCCGGCCTGAATCAACACCCGTACGGCTGGCAGCTTGGCGCGTTTGTTTAGCAGCGGCTCCGGGTTCTTGCTGGCAATCACCAGGACCAGCGGCCGGCCCTCGGCGCTGCGGCCGAATTCCTGCAATTGGATCAAATCACTGTGCAGATCGAGCCGGCGCAGAAAGGTGATGGTGTCGTCATAACTGGGCGTGCTGCTGAACTGGCTCTGTTCGCTCGGTGTTAGCCATTCGGCTGGAACATCTTTCAACAGCTCTTCACTGGGGCCGGACCAGGGCAGGGCCGGCGGCAGCGGGGCGTGGATGACGCCTGCGCTGCTGCTTGTCGGCGCGGCGCTATCGGCATTGGCGAGAGCCGCGTCATTTGCCTGTGGGCTGGGGCTCGTGAGCAGGGTGGTGAACAAAGCGGTCAACAGCGTATTCAGGCGTGTGCGTGTCATTGTTGTAGCGATCCTGAGTTGTCTTGCCTTGGCTGGTTTCGCAGCCAAGGCCGTTGTGTGTTGGTAGGTGTAACGTTGTTCGCGAAGATTTTTCTTTAAACAATCGCGACCAAGGTCGCTGCTACGAAAATCGGTTCGGTGAACATCAGCCCGGTTCTAACTCTGGGCACAGGGTGTTGGCATAGCGCTCGAAAATCGCATCGAACTGTGCCAGCACGAGCGCCAGCCCGGCAATGTCATTTTGCCGCAACAGTTCCTGCAGGGCTGCACGCGGGAACTCGGCTGGCAGATGCCGGCTGACCGGGGCAAAGCTCAAGTGCCATGGCTCCGGCGCAATGCCGCCGTTGTCGTGTCGATACGGCCGATAGAAGCCATACTGGCCGGCATGCTGGCTGAGCCAGTCATTGAGATCGCAGCAGGGGCCGCCGGCGCAGAACTCGCTCGCCAGCAATTGCGGCCGGATACCGCGCTGGATGGCATCGCCATCAAACACATCGATCTCGGTGCCCCAGTGATGGC
>CAMLNB010000309.1 GCA_946481205.1 uncultured Kangiella sp.
CTGGTCAACAACGCCGGCATCACCCGCGACAACCTGCTGATGCGGATGAAGGACGATGAGTGGGATGCCATCATCGACACCAACCTGTCGTCGATTTACCGCCTGAGCAAAGCCTGCCTGCGCAGCATGATGAAAGCCCGTTGGGGCCGCATCATCAGCATCGGCTCGGTCGTCGGCACGATGGGCAATGCTGGTCAGAGCAATTACGCCGCAGCCAAAGCCGGTGTTATCGGTTTTTCGAAGGCGCTGGCCCGGGAAGTCGGTTCGCGCGGCATCACGGTCAACGTGGTGGCGCCGGGCTTTATTGAAACCGACATGACCCATGCGCTGTCGGACGAGCAGAAAGAGAAGCTGTCGACCCAGATCCCGCTGGCCAAGCTCGGTCAGGCGCAGGATATTGCGTCGGCGGTTGGCTTCCTGGCGTCGGACGCAGCCGGCTATATCACGGGCGAAACCCTGCACGTGAACGGCGGCATGAACATGGCGTAAGCCAGAATTTGGCCTCGCACCGGTTTGGTGCGAGGCCAGATAAGTTGATGTAAGTGGTTGTTTACCCGTAGCATTTCGACAAGAATGCTGTGGTTTTCCTGGTCGAACCAGCAGCCGACCGGCGGTCCTCAAGCTTGCAAAAGAGGGCCGAATCCATAAACTAGCTGCCTCGCTTGTCTAGAGGAATGTATTTCCATGAGCACTATCGAAGAACGCGTCAAGAAAATCGTTGTGGAGCAGCTGGGCGTCAAAGAAGAAGACGTCAATGCCGAAGCTTCCTTCGTTGACGATCTGGGCGCCGATTCGTTGGACACCGTTGAGCTGGTCATGGCCCTGGAAGAAGAATTCGATCTCGAAATTCCAGATGAAGAAGCCGAAAAGATCAGCACGGTTCAGGCCGCTATTGATTACATCAAGGCCAACAGCAACTAAGACTTGCTGGTCCTGACGCAAGCTTTCAGTAAAAACGGGCGGCTTTGGCTGCCCGTTCTTCCATCCAAGATTTCTCCCAGGGAGGACCGCACGTGGTCAAACGACGCGTTGTGGTGACTGGCCTTGGCATGCTTACGCCGCTTGGCCTCACCGTCAATGATAGCTGGGACGGCATCACCGCCGGTCGCAGCGGAGCAGCCCTGATCGATGCCTTCGATACCGCTGCTTTTTCGACTCGTTTCTCTGCATCGGTAAAAGGCTTCAATCCGGAAGAATGGATGCCGGCCAAAGACGCGCGCCGGATGGATTCGTTCATCCAGCTCGGCATGGCTGCAGGCATTCAGGCGTTTCGCGATTCCGGTTTGGTGGTGACCGAACAAAACGCAGCGCGTATCGGTTGCCTCGTCGGCGCCGGTATCGGCGGCCTCGGCACCATTGAGCAGAATCATGATGCACTGCGCGACACCGGTCCGCGCAAAGTCTCGCCGTTCTTTGTGCCGGGTTCGATCATCAATATGGTCTCGGGCAATTTGTCGATTCAGTTCGGCTTGCGTGGCCCGAATCTGGCGATCGTCACCGCCTGTACTTCAGGTGCGCACAGCATCGGTCATGCGGCCCGCATCATCATGTACGGCGACGCCGATGTGATGGTGGCGGGTGGTGCCGAGAATGCGACCACGCCGCTCGGTCTGGCTGGTTTCGGCGCGGCGCGGGCGCTGTCTTCGCGCAATGACGATCCGACCAAAGCGTCACGGCCCTGGGATCGTGATCGCGATGGTTTTGTGCTCGGTGACGGCGCCGGCGTGCTGGTGCTGGAAGAGTACGAACACGCGAAAGCGCGCGGTGCCAAGATTTATGCCGAGCTGATCGGTTTCGGTATGTCGGGTGATGCCTATCACATGACCTCGCCGCCGGAAAACGGCGAAGGCGCGGCGCTGTCGATGGCCTGTGCGCTGAAAGATGCCAGCCTGAATCCGAATCAGATCGACTACATCAACGCCCACGGCACCTCGACCAAGGCCGGCGACCTCGCCGAAACCATGGCGATCAAGCATGTCTTTGCCGATCACGCCAAGAAAGTGATGGTCAGTTCGACCAAGTCGATGACCGGCCACCTGCTCGGTGCGGCCGGCGCAGTCGAGGCGATATTCAGCATCCTGAGTCTGCGCGATCAGGTGGTGCCGCCGACCATTAATCTGGATAATCCGGATGAAGGTTGTGACCTCGACTATGTGCCGCACACGGCACGGCAAGCCAAGCTGGATATCGTCATGTCGAACTCGTTCGGCTTTGGCGGTACCAACGGTACCTTGATCTTCAAGCGCGTCTGAATTCAGACCGGTTTGAAACCGAAACGTGTGTGAGCGCGGCAGCGTGCGCCAAGACGCTGTGACAAACCCGGTCCGGTACTGCCTGACCGGGTTTTGTTTTTCTGCGGGTCAAATGCTGCGATCCGAATGCGCGAGACGAATAACTGCATGACAAACCACTGGCTCAATGGCGAGGCAACCGAACAGCTTGCGATCACCGATCGCAGCGTGCTGTTCGGCGACAGCTGTTTCAGCACCGTCGCCATTCGCACAGGCGAACCGGAGCTGTGGTCACGGCACCGCGAACGTTTGCAGCAGACGACCGAGCGTTTGCGGTTTCCGGCGGTTGATTACGCCCAGCTGGAGCAGGAAGTCCGTGTTGCCTGCCAGGGCGTTGCCCGCGGCATTTTGCGGCTGACGCTGACCCGTGGCAGCGGTGGCCGTGGTTATGGCCTGCCGGCGCAAGCGAATGTGCAACGGCTGTTGTCGCGACGTGACTGGCCAGCCGATATTGAGAGCCGTGGGCGCGAGGGCGTGACTCTGCGCTGGTGCGAGATGCGTCTGTCGCCGCAGCCGGTACTGGCCGGGCTCAAACACGGCAACCGGTTGGAGCAGGTGTTGGCGCGCGCCGAGTGGCAGGACGCACAGATCGCCGAAGGGCTGATGTGCGATGATCAGGGCCATGTCGTCGAAGGTACCACCAGCAATCTGTTTTTCCGTCACCAACAGGGGCAATGGTGCACACCGATGTTGCAGCGTTGCGGCGTCGCCGGCGTCATGCGGGCCGAAATTCTGGCGCAATTGAGCGCGTGCGGCGAAACCGTGCAGGTGGCCGAATTTCACCCGACGGCGTTGTTGCAGGCCAGCGAGGTGTTTGTCTGCAACGCGGTCATTGGCATCTGGCCGGTGCGGGCATTGGCCGAGCAGCGCTGGTCGATAGGTGAGCAAACCCGAATGTTGCAGCGCCTGATTGCGCGGGATCCAAACGAATGAAACCTTTGTTGCGACTGCTGGCCGTTCTGATTCTGTTGTCAGCTGCAGCCGGCGGCTTTGCGTTCTGGCAACTGGGCCAGCTGGACAACCGTCAGCTGATGCCGGAATCCGCTGTCGAATTTGAAGTGGTTCGCGGCAGCAGTGCCAACGGTTTGCTGCGCGAATGGCAAGCCAAACGCTGGTTGCCGGCTTCGCCGTGGTGGCGTCTGTGGCTGCGCGCCAACCCGCAATTGCTCGATATCAAAGCGGGCACCTATCTCATCCAACGCGGGGAACCCATCAGCCAGGTGCTGGCGCGGATGAATGCCGGCGATGTCATCCATTATTCGGTCACGCTGGTCGAAGGCTGGAACATGCGCGATGTCCGTGCGGCGTTGAAATCGGCGCGCAAACTGAAACAGACCTTGCCATCACTGACCGATGAGGAATTGATGCGCGCGCTGGGTAAACCGGATCTGCATCCGGAAGGTCAGTTTTTTCCATCGACTTATTCCTACACCGAGCAGATGACCGATGTTGAGGTGCTCGCCGAAGCCAATCGGGTGCTCGATAAAACACTGACCGAGTTGTGGGCGCAGCGTCAGCCCGGCTTGCCATATGCGTCACCGTATGAAGCGCTGATCATGGCATCGATTGTCGAGAAGGAAACCGGTCTTGCCAGTGATCGACACGATATCGCCGG
>CAMLNB010000310.1 GCA_946481205.1 uncultured Kangiella sp.
CGGATCTGATGGGTGCGGCCGGTCAGCGGGCTGGCCTCGACCAAGGTACAGCTCGGGAAGTTTTCCAGCACGGCGAAACGGGTTTGCGACTCCTTGCCTTCTGGGTGCACCCGCACCACCCGCTCGCCGGACTTCAGTTCATTACGCAGCAGCGGCGCATTGATCAGTTGTTTGCGATTCGACCATTTGCCGATAACCAAGGCCTGATAGACCTTGTCCATGTCCTTTTCCCGCAGCGCTTCGTGGAACGCCCGTAAGGCTGAACGTTTTTTCGCCACCAGCAGGCAGCCGGAGGTATCGCGGTCGAGGCGGTGCACCAGTTCCAGAAACGGCGCCTCCGGACGCAGCGCGCGCAGACCTTCGATCACGCCATACGAAACACCCGAACCACCGTGTACCGCCATCCCGGCCGGCTTGTTGATGACGATGTAGCCATCGGTCTCGAGCAGCACTGCAGCATCGAGTGCCTGAATTTTGCGCAGGGCCGGACTCGGGCCCGGTTCGCTTTCACTGACCCGAACTGGCGGAATACGGACCACATCGCCGATTTCCAGCCGGGTTTCAGCCTTTACGCGACCTTTGTTGATGCGAACCTCACCAGTGCGCAGCAATTTGTAGATGCGGCTTTTCGGCACGCCTTTGAGCAGGGTCAGCAAAAAGTTGTCCAGACGCTGGCCGGCATGGCCTTCGTCAATGGTCACAAAACGTACGGCGGGGGCATCAGTAGCAGACTTTTCGGCAGGGCCGGAATCGGCGTTTTGGGGAATTTTGCTTTTAATTTGCTGCACTTAGGCCAACCTGCTATAGTCATTTGGCCAATCCGCATGGTCGCGATCCCGGTAAGCCGTTGCGCCAGTGACTGATTCCAGTCCGGCCTCCTGAAGCCCCGCGATTCACATCATTGCCGATTGAGAATTTGTGCGAAGGCCTCAGTTTGGCCTGCACGTTGACTATTGTACGTCATGACGATTGCCGTCATGCCGTCATTGCCAGCAAGGCAGCGAGTTTTTTACCGTCCCGCCGTTGCACGATGTTCTCCCATTGGAAACATCCTGCGTCGTAAGCGGCGCGACAGATGTTCTCGGTCCTGATCGGCCGGCCACTACCAAACAAGGCCCGCCCCTCACCACCGGTCACATCAATGAAACTGTTTTTGGCGCGTTTCACGCGCGATTTGTGGCGGGTTCTCGCGGTTGCCGCGGGTGAGTGCCCCAAGTCCAGTGGAGTTTCGGAGCCGTATTCGCTCCGGTCCTGCGTGAGTGCCCTGCCCGCCTGGCGTTGATGGCGTGTTCGCAGTCTGTCGTTTGACCGACCGACGAGAACCACCATGAAACGGATGCTGATTAACGCAACCCAGCAAGAAGAGCTGCGCGTTGCACTGGTAGACGGGCAACGCCTTTACGACCTCGACATCGAGGTGCCCGGTAAAGAACAGAAAAAGGCCAACATCTACAAAGGCCGTATCTCCCGCGTAGAACCCTCCCTCGAAGCTGCGTTTGTCGATTACGGCGCTGAGCGCCACGGCTTCCTGCCACTGAAAGAAATCTCCCCGACTTACTTCACCGACCCGAGCAAGACCCGCGGCAACATCAAAGAGCTGCTGAAGGAAGGTCAGGAAGTCATCGTCCAGATTGAAAAGGAAGAGCGCGGCCAGAAAGGCGCGGCGCTGACCACCTATATCAGCCTCGCCGGCTGCTACGTGGTGCTGATGCCGAACAACCCGCGTGCCGGCGGCATCTCGCGCCGCATTGAGGGCGATGACCGCTCCGAGCTGCGCGAAGCGCTGCACGCGCTGGATCTGCCGGATGGCATGGGCATCATCATCCGCACCGCCGGTGTCGGCCGTTCGGAAGAAGAACTGAAGTGGGACCTCGGCGTCCTGCTGACCCAGTGGAACGCCATCATCGATGCCGCCGCCAAGCGTCCGGCACCGTTCCTGATTTACGCCGAGAGCGATGTCATCATCCGCTCGATCCGCGATTACCTGAAAGCCGACATCGGCGAGATCATCGTTGACACCCAGGATGCCTATAACCGCATTCGCCAGCACATCGAGCTGGTGCGGCCGGACTTTGTCAGCAAGGTAAAGCTGTACAAGGACGACATCCCGCTGTTCAACCGTTACCAGGTCGAAAGCCAGATCGAAAGCGCCTACCAGCGCGAAGTCCGCTTGCCGTCGGGCGGCTCGATCGTGATCGACCGTACCGAAGCGATGGTCTGTATCGACGTCAACTCGTCGAAGGCCACCAAGGGCGGCGATATTGAAGAAACGGCACTACAGACCAATATCGAAGCCGCGCAAGAAGTCGCGCGTCAGCTGCGCCTGCGTGACCTGGGTGGTCTGGTCGTCATCGACTTCATCGACATGACCCCGGCCAAGAACCAACGCATGCTCGAAGACGCGCTGCGCGATGCCGTCGAAATGGATCGCGCCCGCATCCAGCTCGGCCGCCTGTCGAAATTCGGCCTGATGGAAATGTCGCGTCAGCGCCTGCGTCCGGCGCTGGCCGAATCGACCACCGAGCTGTGCCCGCGCTGTAACGGCGTTGGTCATATCCGCAACGTCGAATCGATGTCGCTGTCGGTGCTGCGCCTGATCGAAGAAGAAGCGATGAAGGATTCGACCTCGCAGGTGCAAGCCTTGTTGCCGGTCGAAGCCGCTACTTATTTGCTCAACGAAAAGCGCAAAGACATTTCGAACATCGAGAAGCGTCACGACGTACACGTGGTCGTGGTGCCGAACCCGCATATCGAAACCCCGAATTACGAAGTGCGCCGCCTGCGTCAGCAGGAAGTGGTCGAAACCGTTTCCTATTCACTGGCAGAACAACCGGTCGTTGAAGCGACGGAAATCACCACGCCGAACAAGCTGCGCAGCGAAGCACCGGCAGTGCAATACGCCCAAGTCGCCGCGCCGGCACCGATTGTGCCGCCGGCTCCGGCGCCGCAACCGGCCAAAGTCGCAGCCGCACCTGTGGCTACCGTCGCCAAGCCGGGCATTTTGCGTCGCATCTGGGATTCGCTGTTTGGGAGCGGTGAACCGGTCAAAGAAGAGAAAGGCCGTGGCCGCAATGATCGCGATCGCAACAAGCGTGGTGATCGCCGTGATGGCCGCCCGGACAATCGTGGCGAACGCCGCGATGGTCGTGGCCAACGCCCGGATCAGCGTCGTGATGGTCGTCAGGATGCGGGTCGTCAAGACAATCGCGGTGAAGGCCGTGATCAGCAACGCCAAGCTCGTGATGCTGGCCGTGACCAGGCTCGCGATCAAAACCGCGAACAGCAAGCCGACACCCGTCGCCAGCAACAACCGAAAGCCGATGGCCAGCGTGATGGCCGTCAGCCGCGTGAAGAACGGCAACCGCGCGGCGAACGTCAGCCACGTGAAGAGCGGCCGGCACGCGAACCG
Source organism: uncultured Kangiella sp. (assembly GCA_946481205.1). Next base: position 3,410 of record CAMLNB010000310.1, read on the forward strand.
CAACAGGCTCGGGAAGAACGCGCACCGCGCGAAGAGCGGCAACCGCGTGAAGAGCGTGGTCCGCGTCAGAGCCGTGCCGAGCGCATGGCAATGCGCCAACAACAAACCGGTGATGCGCCGGCGGCGGAAGCCGTTGCCGTTGTCGCGCCAGTGGTTGCTGCAGAACCGATTGTGAATCCGCAAGCAATCGGCACGGTTGATAATGCTGATGTCAGTGTGATCGATCGCGAGAACATCGAAGCGACCGAGCAGCGCCGTGATCGCGGCGAGCGCGGTGATCGCCGTCGTCGCCTGCCGCGTCATCTCGGTGGTGGTCGCCGTCGTGATCGCGAAGGTGGCGAAGAAGCCGCCGGCGAATTGCCGGTTGCCGATGCCTTTACCGCTCCGCAGATCGACGAAACCGCTGTCGAAGTCGCGATTGCCGAAACCAGCAACGCACAACC
>CAMLNB010000311.1 GCA_946481205.1 uncultured Kangiella sp.
GCTTTCAGCTCGATGGCCTGGCCCTGGGCCGGCGACGGCACCACGGTACCGATGATGTCGACCGAGCAGCCAGCCGTCAGCCGCAGCACTTCGTCCTGGTAATTGTTCAGATTTTGTTCGGCGACCACCTGGATCGGATGGAAGCCCGAGCCGTCATGCACGTTGATGAAGGAAAGGCCGGCTTTCGAGTCACGGCGGGTGCGTACCCAGCCCTGAATTCGTACCTGGCTGCCCGCGGCAGCCTTGCCTTTCAGCACGTCGGCAATCGCCAAACGAATCATGTCCACATCCTCAGTTGAGTCACATCAGTTCAAAAACGCCGCAGGCGGCGGGTGTTGCTGTCAAAACGCTGGAGACCGCGCGAAGAATTACCCGGTAACCTATGCGGGCCGGTTCCGTCTGTTATGCAATCTGCTACTCAGATACTTGGGCGGCCCGCTGAGCCTGCTCGGTCAGGCGCCGGTTGATGGCGCGCTTTTGCTCATCACTGAATTGGTGCCAGTTCAGCACTTCTTCAAAGCTGCGACCACAGCCGCGGCAGATTTCATCGCCCAGAACGGTGCTGCAAACCCCGATACACGGCGAGGCGGTGTCACTGCGCTTACCGGATAGTGAAATACTCACGCCTGAATCCGCCCACTGCCCGGGTCGACAAAACCGGCCGCTATGTTAGCCTGCGCGGCCATTCTGGCGCCACCCGGCACCACGCCGGAACCGGCTGCACGGCGGCATTTCATATCGGCTATGCTGTGTTGGTCAGTTCTTGTTCGGCTGGTGTCATTGCCACTCGTGCAATGACACGTGGTGCCACGGAAGCGCACACCTGTGAAGGACGCCATGGATCACGAACCTCAAGCCCTGTTTTCGGCGGCGCTGCAGGCGCTGCGGGAAGCCGTGCTGATCATCGACCCGCAAGGCCGGCTGCTGCTGATGAACCGTGCCTGCCGGCGTTTGCTGGGGTACCGCGAAGACGACGTCCTGGATACCTCACTGGATGATTGTCTGCAGCTGGTTGATGAAGCCAGCCGCGAACCGCTGCCACTCTTGCTCGATCGCTTTGATGACCCGGACTGGTTGCGCCATATCAACGACAGCGCCGTGATCCTGCGTCGCAATGGCAGCGAGTTTCCGTTCGAGATGACGGCGGCCCGGCTCAGCGCCAATACCCAATCGGGTTGGCTGTTAACCATCAAGGATTTGTTCCAGACCCGCTCGCTGGCCGATACCGTCCATTTCCAGCGTTCGCACGACAGCCTGACCGGTTTGGTCAACCGCGCCGAATTCGAAAGCCGCTTGCAGGACGCGCTGCTGCAATCACTGGAAGATGGCAGCCAGCATGCACTGTGTTACGTCGATCTGGATCAGTTCAAAGTCATCAACGACACCTGCGGCCATATTGCTGGCGACGAGCTGCTGCGTCAGCTGACTGAATTGTTCCGCGCGAATGTTGCCGACAACGATCTGCTCGCTCGTATCGGCGGCGACGAGTTCGCCGCGCTGCTCTGGCAACGTGACATCCACGAAGCCGCGCAATGGGCCGAGCGACTGCGCCAGCAGGTGATGGAGTTTCCGTTCAGCTGGGGCGACAAGGCGTTTTCGCTCAGCGTTAGCATCGGTGTTGCGGCGCTGGCGGGGGCGGGGCAGAACTGGGCGACGGCATTGGGGCAAGCTGATGCCGCCTGTTACCACGCCAAAGATCTGGGCGGCAATCAGGTGCGCGTCTTTACTGAGGACGATGTCCAGCTTGCCCAGCGTCATACCGAAATGCAGTGGGTCTCGCGCATTGTCCAAGCCTTGCAACAGGATCGGTTTCAGCTCTGGGCGCAGCGCATCGCGCCGGTGTTGCCCGGCAATGGCAGCGGCCATCAGGAGATATTGGTCCGGATGATCGATGTCGATGGCAGCCTGGTCGCACCGGGCGTGTTTCTGCCGGCAGCTGAGCGCTTCAACTTGGTGCTGATGCTGGACCGCTGGGTGGTCAGCCACACGCTGGATTGGATGGCGCAGCAACAGCGCAGCGGCCAGCCGCCGATCAAGTGCGCGATCAACCTGTCTGGTGCGAGCATCAACCAGAGACAGTTCCATCAGTTTGTCGCAGAAGAATTGCAGCGCTCCGGCGTGCCGCCGGCGCAGGTCTGTTTTGAAGTGACCGAAACCGCTGCCATCGCCAATCTGCAAAGTGCGCGGGCGTTTATCCAGCAGATGAAGCAACTCGGTTGCGCGTTTGCGCTTGATGATTTCGGTGCCGGTATGTCTTCGTTTGCTTATTTGCGCAACCTGCCGGTCGATTACCTGAAGATCGACGGTGTGTTCGTCAAGGATCTGGCCAGCAATGCCATGGATTACGCGATGGTCAAAGCGATCAACGAAGTCGGCAAGGTGATGGGCATGAAAACCATCGCCGAATTTGTCGAGAACGATGCTGTGCTGGTCAAGCTGAAAGAAATCGGTGTCGATTATGCCCAGGGTTACGGCATTGCCCGACCGGCACCACTGAATTGAATGGATTGCAGTCTGGATTCTGCGGGAAAAACAAAGGCCGCCAGTTGGCGGCCTTTGTTTTGCGCGGAAGGCTCAGGGGGCTCGTTCGTTGCCTTCCGTCGGTGCGGAAACGGCGACGGGCTCAGCGGCAATCGCTGGTTGCCATTGACCCAAGGCGCGCAGTTTTGCTTCGCGCCAGACTCGGCCGCTCCAGTTGCGGACATTGTCGAGGCCAACATAAATGGTCGGCAACACCAACAGACTGATCGCGGTCGAGAACACCAGACCACCAACAACGGCGCGCGCCATCGGGTAGTAGGGCGGGCTGTCGGCATCACCGCCGATCGTGGTCGAGCCGATGCACAGCGGAATCAGACCGAGCACGGTGGTGGCGGTAGTCATCAGAATCGGTCGCAAGCGTTCGCGGCCAGCCATCATGATCGCCTCGCTGCGATCATGGCCTTCCTTGCGCAGCTGATTGATGTGATCGATCAGCACAATGCCGTTGTTGACGACCACTCCCATCAACACGAGGATGCCAATATTGGCCATGATCGACAGCGTGGTGCCGGTGATCAGGAAGAACCAGAACACCCCGACCACCGAATAGAACACCGAGAAGATTACCGCGCTTGGGAAGATCAGCGACTCGAACATGGCTGCCATAACGACGTAGATCATCATCAGGGCCAGCAGCATGTTGATCATGAACACCCGGCCAGCTTCGTCCTCGCGATCAAAACCGCCACCGAATGTCGCTTGGTAACCCGGTGGCAGCTGCAGCTTCTCCAGAATCGGTTCGATCAGCTTGCGTGCTTCCTCGCCGGAAATGCCATCCGCTGCGGCGGTGACACCGATCGTGGTCAGCCGCTCTTCACGGACAATGCGTTGGCTGGCGCGTGAAGCGGTGATGTCGGCAACGGCCGACAAGGGCACACGCTCGCCACTGGCTTTGCCATCTTTCTGCGGGAACAGCGGCAGCGTTTCCAGGTCGGCCAGACGCTGGCGGTTGCTGGCGCTGAACATCAGGCGGACATCGGTTTCGCCATGGGCCGTGCGCATTGTGCGCAGCGGTTGACCGCGCATCGCCACGGCAACGGACTGGGCAACTTCGGCCGGCGTCAGTCCCAGCGCCTGGGCACGCGAGCGGTCGATCCGGATCTGCACTTCCCGATCACCAAGGCTGGCTTCCGAGCGGACATCTTTCAGGCCTTTGATGTTCGACAGCAGTTGCGCCAGTTCGCGCGACAGTTCGGTCAAGCGTTCAGTCGAATCGCCGACCAGCAACACCCGCAGATCTTCACCACCACCAAAGCGATCGCGCTGGAACGTCACTTTGCCGAGCGGAAACTTCGGCATTTCCTTTTCCAT
>CAMLNB010000312.1 GCA_946481205.1 uncultured Kangiella sp.
CGCCACTCACTCAAATCAATCACCAAGCGCTCCAACCGCGCATCATCTTCCGGCCGCATCAACTCAATGCCGTGCTCGTTCAAGGCCGCACGCGCCGAACTGATCCGCCCTCGATTCTTCTGATCTGCCATCGCGATTGCTGCATTGACAATGGTGACATGCTGCAGATTGCTGGCACTGAAACGTATCGGTAACGGGTCCATGCTCCACTCCTACGTTGACCAAGATATTGTTCAGACTAGGAGATGAATATGAACAATGGATGTCAGCGGCGTACTTTCCAGCCAAGCCAAACCAACCAACCACCAAGACTGATGAACAGCACAGCCTGCGGATAAGGTCCCACCACCTTCAGCAAGGCATTGTGCAGCATCACAAACCACGCGTGCCTCGGCCGGTAGAGCTCCACGTAATGCGCGCTACCAGTCAGAAGAATATGGAGACCAAACAGCAGCAGTGCGACACCCAACCATTGCACCAGCAGCACGAAACAACTACGACGCTTGTGTTCAAGCTGCCAACTGCTAGAAAAACAGTAATAGAGCCACCATAAACGCAGCGTAATTGCCATGAACGCGAAGGACATCAACACAGCGATCAACATTCCGATCGTAGGTTGCTTCATGGTTTCGGTGATGACTACCAAACCGACCAAGATGTAGAGCGGCAGCAGCAACAGCAGAATCAGATAACGCATAAAACTCAATACCGCGCCAACAACTCACTGGCATTGTTGCGGCGGGTGCCGTTGCAGCTGATAAAGCGGCGGACCGGGAAGGCGGTCAGCGCGGCGGATTGATACAGCTCGCGGGTGATCGGTGTGTCGTGGTTGGAGATCAGTACGGGCACGTCTTTGCGGCGCAGCGCATCGGCGGCAGCGGCGAGATCGAATTGCTCGGTCGGGCCGAAGGCTGAACGCGCATAAGCCGTGAAACTGGCCGTTGCAGTCAGCGGCACGTACGGTGGATCGCAGTAGACGACATCGTTTTTCTTGGCCGATTTCATCACGCTGCGGAAGTCGGCGCAGACGAATTCGGCGCGCTGGCTTTTCTGGTGAAACGCGCGCATTTCATTGGCCGGGAAATACGGCGCCTTGAATTTGCCGAACGGTACGTTGAAACCGCCGTCACTGTTGTAGCGGCACAGGCCGTTGTAGCCATGCCGGTTCAGGTACAGGAACAGCGCGGCTTTTTCCCGTCGGTCTTTGTCTTTGCTGCCTTTTTCCAGACAGGGTCCGAGCTTGTTGAATTTCTCGCGCAGCGCGTAATAGCGCTCGGCGGAATTGTTCTTGGCGGTAAACCAGCGCTGAGCATACTCAATGAATGCCTCGCCCTGTTCTTGCAGTGTCTGATACAGACCAATCAGATCCGGATTGATGTCAGCCAGACGGTAGTGGGCAAATTCGGTATTGAGAAAGACCGCACCGGAACCAACAAACGGTTCGATCAAGCGTTTGCCCGGTGGCAACGCCAGCAGGATATGCGGCAGCACACGAAACTTGCCACCGGCCCATTTCAGAAATGGCCGTTGTTTCGGCGCCGATTTGGTCAGCGACGCCGCAAGCGGATTGGCAACAGCAAGGCGAACGGCGGACAAGGGCGCGGGCAGCCAAACAGTACAGGAACCGCGGCAGTGTAAGGGAGTTGATCGGGAAATTCAGCAATTGCCGATCAACGGTCGGTCCGCTGCCGCCGCGCTGATCAAACTTTGATCAATGCGCTGTCTGATCGAGGCTGGCGTTAGGCGCTGGCGCGGAAATCGCGGGAGGAATAATCGGTGACGCCGAGCGTACGCAGCCGATCCGTCAGCGAGAAATTGCTGGCCAGGCTCGGCGAGCTGCTGACGGGACTCAAATGCGGTTTGCTGCACATCGGGCAGGGGCTGTGCAGTTGGGCATCGGGGTAAACGGTCAGGCCTGATTCTGTCGGGCTGGCCAATTCCGTGTCGGAACCAAATACAGCGTCGGAGGCGCTTTCGCTGGCCAAGCGCACTTTGCCCGCACCAGCACCTGCGCTGTCACCTGCCGATTCCGCGCGCAACTGTGCAGCCAGTTGCTGGCGGGCCTCGGCGATCAGTGCAGTCGCGCGGGCGGCCACTTGCCGGTCCTGCGGCGACGGGTCGGCCGGCGCCAGCGCCGCGGCACGTACCGTTTCGAGTTTGCGAATGGTCGCCTGGGGGTTGTCCGGCACCGGACTGGCATCGATGCTGACTTCGCCGCCGACGGCGTAACGGCGGCCGTCCGGCCCCTTCTGATACTGGAACACCGGGGCGCCCGCATATTGGCCACCGACCGAGGCATGCGCGGCTTCGTGCGCCCGCACCTCGCGGTCGCGCGATTTCAGCTCGCTGACCTGGGCCTGGACTTGCCGTTCCTGCTGGCGCTCACGGCTGTCCTGCTGCGGGTTTTGTTGCGGATTTTGTTGCGAGCCTTGCTGGGGATTCTGGTTGCGGCCGTCGGGGTCGACCCGGCCATTGGCATCGCTGCGCGGCGCTGCCGCCGGGTTGCTGTTGTCAGCGCGGACCGCATCGTTGCGATTGCTGGCTTCGCGATTTTCCAGCCCGGTCCGGTTACGGTCGTAATCGTCGGCTTCGGCGCGGGTACGGCTGCCGGCGCCAAGGCCGGTCGGCTGCGGGATGGGTTCGAATTTGGCGTTGTCACGCCGGATCGCGTCCAGCTGCGGCTGGACGGTCGGCGGTAGCGCGGTGGTCAGTGGAGCCGCTACAGGCAACATGGCGGCGACTCAGGTCAACCGGCGTTCAGGCGCGGATATCGAGCAGACTGCCCAGCACCCGGTTTTCGGTTTCGATGACCTTGGCGGATGCGGCAGCTTGCTGCTCGGCCTGCTTGAGCTCGACGATCGGCTTGACCAGATCCTGCTCGGGCAGGCCGTTTTCGGTAGCCGTAGTGCCAGCCTGGGCGATCTGCTGCGAGGCTTCGGCGGCACGCTGGGTAGCGCGCTGAAAGCCTTCAATACCGGATTGGAAGGCGGGACGGATTTCCATCGATGGCTCCTTACGACGACAACGGGACTGTCGTGGGCGCAAACCGGCACGGCCGGAATGACCGTGTGGCAGCGCCAGTCTAGCTCATTTTTTGACCAGGCGCAGCTGCCGCAGTTCGCTAAATCGCTAACGCCGGTCTGTTCTCGCCTGCCGGACTCAGGCCAGCAGTGCCTGCAGCTGACCAGCAAAGGCCTGCTCCGGCCGCTCGGCCTGCCACGGGATTTCGGCGAGCAGCGGCGCCGGCAGATGGTCGCGCAGATAGGCGAGGTTCTCGGCATAGCGGTTCATGGTCGGCTGCGGCGAATTGGCGACCCAGCCGGCCAGCGTCAGCCCGCGGGCGCGGATGGCCTCGGCTGTCAGCAGCGCGTGGTTGATGCAACCCAGCCGCATGCCAACGACCAGAATCACCGGCACTCGCAGCGTCTGGACAAAATCGGCGTAGCTTTCGTGGGCATTGAGCGGCACCAGGAAACCGCCGGCGCCTTCGATCAGCAGCAGCTCATCGCGGCGGCTGCGTGTGGCGTCGGTGAGCTGCAACAAGCGCGCGACCGACAATTCGACGCCGGCTTCCTGCGCGGCGATATGCGGCGCGATGGCGGGCACGAGCGCAAGCGGATTGACGCTGACGTAATCCTGATCGTTGTCGGCGGCCGCACGCAGTGCACGGGCATCGTCGTTTTGCCAAATGCCCTCGATGCGCTCACAACCGGATGCCACCGGCTTCAACACCGACACCCGGCGACCGGCAGCGCGCAGCGCACGAGTCAGCGCGACCGTGGTAAACGTCTTGCCGATTTCAGTGTCGGTGCCGGTGAT
>CAMLNB010000313.1 GCA_946481205.1 uncultured Kangiella sp.
GCGATGCGTGCCGATGGCCGCTACGATCAGATCATCAAACGCTATCTGCCCTGAGGGTCCGAGCATCCCGAGACACTGAGAAAGTTGAGCAAAGAAAAAGGCGAGCCTGGCTCGCCTTTTTCTTTGTGCGGTTCGTTGCTCGCGATCGGCAGAGGGTTCAGAGCTTGCCCTGTTCGCGCAGCAGATCGATCCAATCGCAGTGGAATTGCGACTCAGGCAAACCACGCAGCAGATAGTTCTGGTAGATCGCCCGCGCCATCGCTTCCGAGCCGCTGACAAACACCTCAAAATCCGCCAGGGCGTGATGCTGAGCCGCTGCGACCAGATGCGGGAAACCGCTGGCACCGGACCAGTCTGCGGCGGGGTGACTGAGCACCGGCGTGTAATGCAGCCGCGGCTCGGCAGCGGCCAGCGCCAGCAACTGCTGATGCCAGTACAGCATCGGCGCCGTTGTAACGCCCCAGTAGAGATACAGCGGCCGCGTTTCCGCTCGGGCAATCGACGATTCGATCAGGGCTTTCATCGGCGCGAAACCGGTACCGCCGGCGATCAGCAGCAGCGGTTTGTCATTGGCCGGCAACCGGGTCTTGCCAAACGGCAACTCGATTGTGACCAGCGTGCGCGTTTGCAGATGCCGCACGACCTCCTGCGCCGAGGCATGTTCGGCGACAGCACGGATATGCAGCTCAATGCTGTTCGCTTGTTCCGGCGCACTGGCAATCGAGAAGGCGCGGCCGGTAGTTCCTGAGCCAGAATCGTCCGGCATGATCAGTTGCAGATACTGACCAGCGTGAAACGGCACCACCGCATGCGTCGGCACGCCCAGTACCACGCGCCAGGTGTCATCGGTCACGGCGGTAACGGATTGCACGGTACAACTGATCTTGGTCACGGCAAATTCACCCGGTGCGCGAATGTCGCGCCATTCAATCACCGCATCGGATTGCGGCTTGGCAACACACAGCAGCACGTAACCGGCTGCGATTTCCTGTTCAAACAAACCGTAAGGTTTGACATCGTCTTCATAGGCCAGCTGGCCACTCAACACACGACCGCGGCAAATGCCACAGGCCGCTTGCTGACAAGCATGCGGCGCGTCGAAACCTTGCCGCAGTGCCGCGTCTAGCACGCTTTCCTTTTGCTGCACCGTCAGCACATGGCCGCTCGGTTGCAGTGTGATGCGAAAGCTCTGGCTCACGCCGCGGTGCTCAATCCAGACCGAGCTGTGACCACAGCGCGTCGATCTTCTGTTTGACTGCTGGCGTCATCGTGATCGGCGTGCCCCATTCGCGGTTCGTTTCACCGGGCAGCTTGTTGGTGGCATCAATACCCATCTTCGAGCCGAGTCCGGAGACCGGCGAGGCAAAATCGAGGTAATCGATAGGCGTGTGATCGACCAGCAAGGTATCGCGGCTCGGGTCGACCCGGGTGGTCAGCGCCCAGATCACGTCGTGCCAGTCGCGGGCATTGACGTCGTCATCGGTGACGATGATGAATTTCGTGTACATGAACTGGCGCAGGAAACTCCAGACGCCCATCATCACCCGCTTGGCGTGACCGGGGTATTGCTTCTTCATCGTCACGACAGCAAGCCGGTACGAGCAACCTTCCGGCGGCAGATAGAAGTCGGTGATTTCCGGAAATTGCTTGCGCAGGATCGGCACGAACACTTCGTTCAAGGCGACGCCCAGCACTGCCGGTTCATCCGGCGGCCGGCCGGTGTAGGTTGAGTGATAGATCGGACCTTTGCGCATCGTGATGCGCTCAATCGTGAACACCGGAAAGCGTTCGACTTCGTTGTAATAACCGGTGTGATCGCCGAACGGCCCTTCCGGCGCGATGTCGTCCGGATAGATATGGCCTTCGAGCACGATCTCGGCCGAGGCCGGTACCTGCAACTCGCTGCCGAGCGCTTTGACCACCTCGGTTTTCGAACCGCGCAACAAGCCGGCAAAACCGTATTCGCTCAGATTGTCCGGCACCGGCGTCACGGCGCCGAGTATCGTTGCCGGATCGGCGCCCAGCGCAACACAAACCGGAAACGGTTTACCCGGATTGGCTTTTTGAAATTCGAGCAAATCGAGCGCGCCACCGCGATGGGCGAGCCAGCGCATGATCACGCGATTCTTGCCAATGACTTGCTGACGATAAATGCCGAGATTCTGCCGCGGCTTGTTCGGCCCGCGCGTGATCACCAGGCCCCAGGTGATCAGCGGACCGGCATCGCCCGGCCAGCAGGTTTGCACCGGGATTTTGCTCAAATCGACCGCATCGCCTTCCCAGACAATGTCCTGACACGGCGCGCTGCGCACTTCTTTCGGCGCCAGATTCAGAATCTGTTTCCAGATGGGCAATTGATCCCAGGCTTCGCGCATGCCTTTTGGCGGTTCCGGCTGGCGCAGGAAGGCCAGCGTTTCGCCAACCTCGCGCAGCGCCGCGACACTGTCCTGGCCCATGCCGAGCGCAACCCGCTCCGGCGTGCCGAACAGATTCGCCAGCACTGGCATCGTGTGGCCTTTGACGTGTTCGAACAAGATGGCCGGGCCGCCAGCGCGCAAGACCCGATCGGCGATTTCCGTCATTTCCAGATTCGGATCGACTTCAATGCCAATGCGCTTGAGCTGGCCCTTTTGTTCGAGCAGTTGCAGAAAATCACGCAGATCGCGGTAGGCCATGATGTGAGTCAACCTCGGGAAACAGCTTCAGTATGGGCTGGCGACCGCTATCGGGTCCAGACGGTCAGGCCGGGCAACTGCTCGCGCCGGCTACCCTGCCGACTGGCGACCAGATAGCTCGCGGCAAACATCAACAGATTGGCCAGCAGCATCGTGTAATAGGTATCGAACGGCGCGCGCCAGCTGTCGGCAAGCCAGCCGCGACTGGAGGCAATGGTCCAGGCGGTGAAGACAATCGTGCAGCTGATGCCAGCCCAGGCGGCGCGGGCATCGCCGCGGGTGGTGAAAAAGCCGAGCAGGTACAGGCCAAGCAGACCGCCGCCGAGCAAGGAGATCAAGACAGTCGAGGTGTCCTGCAGCGTTTTGGTGGTGGCGCTGTACAGCGCCATTGCGCCGAAAATCATCAACGCCGTGGCAATAACGGATGTGAGTTTGGCCACGCGCAGATGCTGCTGATCGCTGGCATCGGGGCGGAAATGGCGCTTGTAAAAATCGACCGAGAACACCGCCGAAATCGCGTTGATGCTGGCATCGAGCGAGGACATCGCGGCCGCCAGTGCGCAAGCGAGCACCAGACCAATGACACCGGTCGGCAAATGCTGGGTGATGAAGTGGGGCATGATCTGTTCGGCTTTCTGACTGCCGTCGAGCATGGCCGCTGCTTGCGCATCCGGGAACACCTGATAGAACGCAAACAGCGCCGTGCCGAGGAACATGTAGAACGCCCAGATCGGCAAACTCGAGACCACGCAGACCAGCATGCCGATGCGGGCATCGCGATCGGATTTGGCCGCGGCGAAGCGTTGCACGGTGTTCTGGTTGCCGGTGTATTCAGTCAGCCAGGTTGCCAGACCCAGCAGCAACAACATGCTGCCGGTTTTTTCGGTCAGGCTCAGTGACCAGCCGGTCGGCTGCAGTGTGCCGTCTTTCAGATCGGCAACGGCCAGTTTGCCGTGCTCATTGGCAATGGCAAAAATCTGCTCGAGTCCACCCGGCATCGCGTTGATGATCACGATGAGACAAATGACGCCGCCGAAGGCCAGTAGTGTCGTCTGCACCAAGTCAGTCCAGATCACCGCGTCGATGCCGCCTTGCACGGTGTACAGACCGACAAACACGC
>CAMLNB010000314.1 GCA_946481205.1 uncultured Kangiella sp.
CGAAGAAAGACGCTGGCCCGGCCATGCCGGCTGGCGGTGGCATGGGCGGCATGGATTTCTAATCCACGCCTCTCAGCGCTATCAAAACAAAACCCCGCTTCGGCGGGGTTTTGTCTTTCCGGGATTGCATCAGACTGAGCCTGCGTTGCGTTTCTTCTGCAACCGCGGCAAGCTCGTGCTCTCATGACCAGAGCGGACCCTTTTCATGTCACGTATTGCGTGGTGGTATCGCTTCAGTCTCACTTTCGGTTTGCTTGCGGGTATGCAGGGGGCGCTTGCTTCAGAAAGTACGCCCGCGCTTCACCTTGTCGGCGATTCGACCATGGCAGCCAAGGCGCCGTATATGCGGCCGGAAACGGGTTGGGGTGAGCCGTTTGCCGATTTCTTTGATGCGCCGCTGCGAATCCATAATCACGCGGTGAATGGTCGCAGTACCCGCACGTTTCTGGAGGAAGGCCGCTGGCAGGGCCTGCTTGATGAATTACAGGTCGGCGATTTTGTGCTGATCCAATTCGGTCACAACGATGAGTCGCGCAACAAGCCCGACCGCTATACACCGCCAGATGCATTCAAGCAAAACTTGCAGCGTTTCGTCGCCGATGTCCGCGCCAAAAAAGCAACGCCGATACTGTTGACGCCGCTGACCCGTCGGCAGTTCGATGCCGACGGCAATGTTCTGGAAACACACGAGTACAGTCCGCTGGTGCGTGAAGTGGCTCAGCAAACGAAAGTGAGCTGGATTGATCTCGATGGGCTTTCTCGTGCCCACTTTTCCAAGCTTGGTGTGGCGCACTCAGCCACTCGCTTCCTGCATCTGGCGGCCGGTGAACATCCTTTCTATCCTGCCGGCGTTGCCGACAACACCCATTTGTCGCCGCTTGGTGCTAGTGAGGTTGCCATTCTGGTCTTGCTCGAATTGCAACGACAACATTCGCCTTTGCTGCGCTATCAGCGCGCACCTGATCCCAAGCGCGCTCAACCGCCAGCGCAGCGCTGAACGAAGTTCGCTATCGCCTCCGCGGTCGGCTGCACCCACGGATCGAGCAGCCAGAATGCGTGTGGTGCCTCGAAGCGGATCTCTTCGGAATCGATATGGTGCGCCGCCAAAGCCTGCCGCATCGCGTGTTTGCCGAGCGAGAATCGTGTCTCCTGACTGGTGATGAACAAGGTCGGTGGTGCGGTGGCATGTACATGGTGCAGTGGTGACGCTTGCTGCCAGCGCAATGGCTGTTCGACATAGCGCCCCCCCAACCACTGCGCCAGCGCTGGAAATGGTTTGTCCGGTGCATCCTCAAACTGGCGAATGTCTACCGCAACAGTGTCGGACAGGCCATCAATATTGATCAGTGCCTGCACCGTTGCCGATATCGCCGATGCGGCATCAGGATCGAAATCACCGCCGTGAGTCAGCGCAGCCAGTGCCGCCATATGCCCGCCAGCGGATCCGCCAGCTAAAGCGATGCAGTTCGTGCGAATGCCGTAAGTGACTGTCTGTGCGCGCAGCCAGCGCACAGCTGCTTTGATGTCATGTATCGCGGCAGGAAAGACCGCTTCACCCGATAATCGATAACTGATCGGCGCGGCTATCACACCGCGTTTGGCCAAAGCGTGAGCCAGTGCGGCCCAGTTATCGCGTTGGCCGGTTCGCCAGCCGCCACCATGTACCAGAACAATGGTCGGCAACGGCGCGGGATGTGTGGCTGGGGTATACAAGTCGAGTGCCAGTGGCAGTGTTCCATTTTCGTGGCGCATGCTGTAGACGAGGTCACGGTCAATCCTCACCTCATTGCCTTTTGGTGCCGTGGCGATACGACTATTCGGATAGCGCGCTGAAACTTTCTGGTAAACCGATTGTGGGTCGTGCCGATCCACCGTGTTGTTGATTTCATAAAGCCGATTGGCGGGAAATGTGACTTCGGTATTGCGGTATCGAATGGTTTGGCTTCTCGTCGGGGAATAAGGCCGGCGCGTGGTTGCCGCATCGGTCCAGCGTTGTGGTGTGATGTGCTGACCAAAGCGGGAACGGGTCACGACCAGCATACCGTTCGGCAGATGCAGTTCGCCGTTTTCATCATGGATGCTGCCCTGCGAGTGATCCCAGGCCCGACCCAGCGCGACCGCGTTGGCACGCATCCCGGCAGTGAAGATGCTGTCCTCAACCAAGAAGCCGAATTGATTGCGCTCCGGGTGGGCGGGGGCAAACACGACGCCATGCGTAATCCGATCCGTGCGCGAATGAAACCGCACTCGCTGGAATACGGCGCGAGCACGACCAAAAACAAAATCGGTATCACCGTCAATCTGGCTGTCGCGGACCATGACCCGGGCAATGCGGTCCGGTCCTTGCGAGCTGAACTGCGCGGTATCTTGATGGCCAACCAATCGCATCTGCGCCAACAAAATGCGGTCACCGCGGGTGGTCAGCGCAACAGCTTGTACGTCGTCGGCTTTTCCTTGAGCGTCAAAATCGTTCTCAATGGTGAAATTGTGCAAGCTGACCGCATCGGCATCGATGATCACAGTGCTACTGCCGGTAGTGCTGACGATGTTGGTATCGGCTTCGGTTTCACAAGCATGATCGGGTTCACCAAGCGCTTTGCTTTGGCCGCGGTGACGCGCCGCTACGATGCGCACTTGATCGCGTGACTCGCCTTCGATCAGCAGCGGCATGTTGCCGCGTATGCACAAAACCTCCCGGTACACACCGGGCCGAATCCGGATATGAACCGGCTGTGTTGCTGCTGACGTCATGCTTTGCGCTGCGTCAATGGCCGCTTGGACGCTGCGGTACGTGCCACTGCCGTCATTGGCGACGATCACATCCGGGTGCTTGCCGATGCTTATCGCTTCTGGTCGCCACGGGTTTGGGTCTGGCGCGAACACGGAACCACGTTCGGCCAGGTAAGCATCGGCTTGCAGTGAATTTGTCGGTGCGATGGGCGTAGATTCGGCGAACGCTGATCGGTTAGCCAGCAGCACCAAGCCCGTCAGGATGAGCTTGCGAAGCGGGTTGTGAGCACTGCGAGCGGGCATAATCGATACCGAGGTGGTGGTGGCAACAGTGGTGCTGCCGGCACGGGACCATGATAGGGCATGTGCAGCGGTGAAGGCCATTTGCTAGCATGTCGATCTGCCTGCTTGTTGGAGTCACACCATGTTGGAATTGTTCGCGGCGGCCACGCCAAACGGTTACAAGATTTCGATCGCGCTGGAAGAACTGGGGCTGCCCTATCAGCTACGACTGATCGATTTGAAGAAAAACGAACAGAAAGAGCCATGGTTTCTGGCGATCAATCCCAATGGGCGTATCCCGGCCATTGTCGATCACGACAATCATGATTTCGCCGTGTTCGAGTCTGGCGCGATCTTGATTTATCTGGCCGAGAAAACCGGCAAGCTGCTGCCACGAGAACCGAAAGCTCGCTCGCAAACGCTGCAATGGCTGATGTTCCAAATGGCTGGCGTCGGCCCAATGCAGGGCCAGGCGCATCACTTTCTGCATTACGCACCGCAGCGCGTGCCGTACGGCGTCGAGCGTTACACCAAAGAAACCACGCGACTGTACGGCGTACTGAACACTCAGCTCAGTCGCAGTAAGTATTTGGCTTGCAATGAGCTGACCATTGCCGATATCGCGACTTGGCCTTGGATCGCTTCGTCCGCACGCGCCAATCAGGATCTGAACCAGTTCCCGGCATTGAAGCGCTGGCATGATGAGCTGGCTGCACGACCGGCGTTCCAAAAAGGCAAGCAGGCGCTGACCTCGCGCTGAGC
>CAMLNB010000315.1 GCA_946481205.1 uncultured Kangiella sp.
TTGGCGCGCACGGTGCAGCAGGGCCGGCGTGCCGGCTTGTGGTCGGTGCTCGGCATCAGTGCTGGTTGTCTGGTGCACACGCTGGCGGTTGCCACCGGTTTGTCGGCATTGCTGGCGACGTCGGCAACAGCTTTCGTTGTCATCAAATGGGCCGGCGCCGCTTATCTCATCTGGATTGGTATTCAGGCGCTACGCAGTCAAACGCTGCAGCTCAATGAGCAGATTGATCGCGCCAGCGATCGGCAGATTTTTCAGCAGGGTCTGCTGACCAATGTGCTGAATCCGAAAGTGGCGCTGTTTTTTCTGGCGCTGTTGCCGCAGTTTGTCAGCGCCGAAGCGCAGCACGGTGTGCTGCCGTTCCTGCTGCTTGGTTTGACGTTCATCGTCACCGGCACGCTCTGGTGCAGTGTGCTGGTGCTGGCCGCCGACCGCCTGACCCAGCGCGTTCGGCAATCGCCGCGACTGGGTCAGTGGATCAATCGCGGCGTCGGCACGCTGATGATTGCACTTGGCCTGCGCCTAGCCTTGAGCGAAAGCAAAGTGGCGTAAACAGAGATCATCAACGTACTGGCTTCTGTATGGCAGCAGCAGCAAAAACTGACCCGCCAGATGGCGGGTCAGCTGCGCTCGGGGAAAACGGGTAAAGCGTCGTGACGAAGTGTCAGCGATAACGATAGTAGGAGGATGGGCTGCTATAGGGATGGGAAATCATGTTGTAGAGCCGATCTTTCAGCAGGCAGCGACGTTTTTTCAGTTCTTCAAATTGGAAATCCGACATCGGGATATTATTCATCTGCAGACCACGAATTTGCTTGTCGAGAGCGTGATATTCTTCTGCAGCCGCCGCGAATTCATTGTCCTCCTGCCAGAGAAATTCGATTCGGTCGCTGTATTCGGGAAACTCACGGAACAAATTGTGATCGTCAACGATCTGCGGCATGGCGGCATCCTCCGTATCTTGGCCCACCATGAGTGATGGTAGGCCAGTGCACTGGCGCCGTGGCGATGACTGCTAGATCGATTGGGTATGAATAAACCTTCCGACATGACAGGAATTTACAAATGAGCGATGAGCGCCAACACCAGCCTGCCGCAGCCGCTCCCGTGATTGCCAAGCGCGGTGCCTATCCGGTCCGGGTCGAGGCCGGGAAATGCTATTTCTGGTGCGCGTGTGGCAGAAGTGGCAAGCAACCGTATTGCGACGGCTCGCACCAAGGTACCGGTTTTTCGCCAGTGAAGTTCGAGGCGGAAGAAAACGAGATTGTTCATTTCTGTGGCTGTAAACATAGCAAGGATCAACCGTTCTGCGACGGCAGTCATCACAACGTCGGTGGCTGCTGACGGCAGGACCAAGGAGCGTGACCATGAGCGAGCAACCAAAAGCAGTCGCCAAGGCCGGTATCGGCTTCGGCGTTGCCCTGGCGATTACGATTTCCTGGAGTGCCAATCAGTCCATACTCTGGGCGATTCTGCACGGTCTGCTTTCATGGTTTTACGTGATTTACTACGCCATTCGCTATTGAGCGAATCGTCAGTGGCGCGTAGCAGCCATTCGCAGTTTCAATCCTCTTCTTCCTTGCGTTTGTATTTGCTGGCCAGCTCCTTCTGTATTGCCGGCGGCACGGTGTCGTAGTGGCTGAGCTCCATCGCAAACGTGCCATCGCCGCCGCTGATCGATTTCAGTCGCAGTTGAAACGCCGGCAGCTCGGCAATCGGTAACAGCGAATTGATCAAGGCGCGGCCGCCCTGGCTGCTGTCGGTGCCGGTGATCAATCCACGCCGGCCGGTCAGCTCGCCCGTGATATCGCCGACGCAGGGCGCGCTGATATCAATGGTCAGCCGCACGATCGGCTCCAGTACCACCGGTTTGGCTTTGTCGATGGCATCGAGCATTGCTTTCTTGCCGGCGGTGATAAACGCCACTTCCTTCGAATCGACAGTGTGGTATTTGCCGTCGTAGACGCTGACCTGAATATCCTGCAGCGGATGGCCGGCAATGGCGCCGCTCTGCAACACTTCCCGCACGCCTTTCTCCACTGCCGGAATGAATTGGCCGGGAATGGCGCCACCAACCACGTCGTCGGAAAATTCAAAACCGGCGCCGCGCTCCAGCGGCTTGATCCGCAAATGCACTTCGCCAAATTGGCCGGCACCGCCCGTCTGTTTTTTATGCCGGGCATGACCTTCGGCCGCCAGCGTGATGGTTTCGCGATAGGCGACTGAAGGCGTATGGGTTTCAACGTCGATATTGGCGCGTTCTTTCATCTTGCGTAGCGCCACTTTCAGATGCAGCTCGCCCAGCCCCATCAATACCGTTTCATTGAGGCTGGCGCGGTGTTCGATTTGCAGGCTGGGATCTTCGGCAGCGAGTTTGTGCAAGGCATCAGACAGTTTTTGTTCGTCGCCGTGCTTGCTGGTTTTCAGCGCGAGCCCATGTAAGGGTGTCGGCAGCTTGATCGGTTTCAGGTGGTGGTGATCTTCATCGTGGGAATCGTGGATGACGGTGTCGTAACTGAGCTCGTCGATCTTGCTGATCGCGACAATGTCGCCGGGGCCTGCTTTGTTGATCTCTTTCTGCTGTTTGCCCTGAATGCTGAGCAAATGACCGAGCTTGAAGGCTTTGCGGGCATCGCCGGCCAGCAATTGCTGACCGACCTGCAGCGTGCCCTGATGCACCCGCACATAAGCAAGCCGACCGACGTAGGGATCAATCGCGACTTTGAACACATGCGCGATCACATGCTTGTCGGCATCGGTTGTCACCGCAATCGGTTTCGCCTGACTGCCCTCGCCTTTCAGGAACGGCGGCGGATTGCCTTCGGTTGGATCGGGCGACAGCTCGGCCAACACGCGCAGCAATTCCTTGATGCCAACACCGGTACGTGCCGAGACAAAGCAAACCGGTACGACATGGCCTTCGCGCAGCGCCTGTTCAAACGGTCCATGCAATTGCTCGGGATTCAGCGATTCGCCCTGTTCGAGATAGCGCGCCATCAGCTCTTCATCGAGCTCGATGATTTGATCGACCAGCGCATCGTGCGCGGCGCTGACATCGCCGAAATCACAGCTGCCGCGGGTTGGTTCGAAATAGCAATCACGGATTGTGGTGGCATTGGCGGCTGGCAGATTGATCGGCAGGCACTCTTTGCCGAGCCGGGTTTGGATTTGCGCCAGAATGGATGCGCAATCGACGCCAGCGGCGTCGATTTTGTTGATCACGATGAAGCAGTCCAGCCCGCGCTCGCGCACGGCGCTGAACAAGCGCTCACTGACCCGTTCGATGCCATTGCTGGCATTGATCACCAGCACCGCCGTTTCCACCGCCGGCAATACCGAAAGCGTGCGGCCAAGAAAATCGGGGTAACCGGGCGTATCGAGGATATTGATATCGTGGCCGGCGAGTTCGCCGTGACAGAGCGCCACTTCGAGCGAGTGGCCCAGTTCTTTTTCGAGTGGCTCGAAATCGCAAACCGTACTGCCGCGTTCGATGCTGCCTGCCGTACCGATGGCGCTCATCTGCACCAGCAATTGTTCAGCGAGGGTGGTTTTGCCGGCGCCAGCGGCACCGACGAGGGCGAGATTGCGGATGTGGTGGATACTTTTGCCGGGCATGGCGGGGTCCTCCTTCGGCGATGCGAAGCGGGGACGACAGAGGAGCCCGGTGATTCGGGTCTCACACCCGGATGCTGCGAGTATAGCCAGCTCTGTCTTCGTGGGTGGTTTGACTGGCAGCTTTCAT
>CAMLNB010000316.1 GCA_946481205.1 uncultured Kangiella sp.
GCAGCAGCAAACTGCTGATGAACGCCATTTTCTTTGCCCCCATTCTCGACCGCCCAGCCGATCTCGGCGCCGGTGCAGAATGAACGCAGCGCGCACGCTGACACTGACCGTTGAACCCGGACGCTGGGCGGTATGCCGCTTTGCGCCCGGCACCGACTGCAGTGTGCTGCAAGAGCACCTGTTCACCGTGGTCTGGACGCCGGACGAAACCTCGGTGGTCTGCCGCTACGACGCCGCGCCCACGGCCGTGCCGCACCAAGGCCCGTTCGCGATGCTGAAAGTGCAAGGCCCTCTCGATTTCAGCTTGACCGGCATTCTTGCTGCGTTGACGAAGCCATTGGCCGAAGCCGACGTGCCGGTACTTGCCATCTCGACCTATGACACGGATTACTTGTTAGTTGGTGAAAGTTGGCTTAGAGAAACGGTGGCTGCGTTGCGCGCAGCGGGATTCGAGGTAAATGAGATGTTCTGTCCGAACACCTCGTTGAACCCCAATGATGCCGATGATGCTCTCTGATTGCTTATCTTGTACCGAAGTGCGGAGTGTGAAGCTTGCCATCGGTCATAAACATAAGTATGTGACCATGAGCGACAATGCCCGTCTTATCCAGCTGAATTCCAAGTGCTATTTTTTTTGAGGTATTCTTGCTGGAGTCCTGCAGTGAGGCGTCGTGTGGTAATGCCCAGATCGTCCTATTTCTATGAGTTAATTACATATGCGCAATCTCTTCATCTCTTTCTGTTCGTTTTCATTGTTCTTAAAGTTATCGGTGTTGTCTGGGGTTTTGATCTCTGTTAGCGGCTGTTCGGCAACTTTAGCGTTACCGAAAAAGCCAACTAGCATTGCTATTGTGGAGGCGCCGAGAACCACGACTGCAGCGGTAGTTGGCACCTTTGTCCCCCAATTTGGCTACCACTTTACAAAAGCATCTGATTGGCTGTTTTCTGCAAGCCAAGACATGGTAGTTCCTGCTGGCGGAGCTCCAAATTACAACCAGCAGTCCATGAATATCGCGAAACAGACGGCGCCAGGTCCAGCGGGTGTAGTTGGCGGGGCCGTTGCGGGGGCTGTTCTGCAATCATTTGCCGGAGATACTCAGTTACGAGCGCAGAAATTTCATGAAAAGGTGCTCGAACAGTTCCCAGATCTGAATCTTGGAAATGAATTATTAGGCTCTATTGTTGATGAGTTGAATGCTAGAGGCGTAAAGACAACCATAATATCAAACCCATTTGCTGAGAAGTCACGGGTTATCTTTGCGACGAATTCTGACGCACTAGACTCTTTTCCTGTAGAGACAATTGACGTTGAAGGGGTTGATGTAGAGTATATTGTTCAAATTAGCCCAATAGCCATTTATAGGGCGGGAGGGCAGTTGAATAGCTACCAACCTTTTTCTTCTATTGCTTTTATTGTTTTTGATGGAAAGACAAGGAAGTATGTTGGCCACAATCTTTTTTATGACATTACCATCTTTAGCGATCATAGCTACAGTACCTATACAGGTTTGGAGTCAGATATAAAAAATGCAATCCCAGGTTTGCGCAAGTCTTTGCTTTCGCTGGCTCCGAAAGTCGTTGCTCAGTTAACCGCAAATCAACATTAACAAGAGCAGGTGACTTCGCGAAGCAAGTCATCGATTCTGTTTCACACAGGTTGAGCGATTGAAGAAGATGGATTGTCGCTTCGCTCCGAATCCATCCTACAAAAACCGCAAAAGAAAAAGGGCGCCTTCCGGCGCCCTTTTGAATTGGTGGTGATGGGCAGAGTTGAACTGCCGACCTGAGGGTTATGAATCCTCCGCTCTAACCGACTGAGCTACATCACCATCCCGTTTTGCCTGACGGCGAAAACAGGCCTCGCCGGCAGGCCGGCGAGGGGCGCGTATTGTCAAAAATGGGCCGCGCACTGTCAAGGTCGAAAGTGCGGTCCGCGCTGAATTCCGCTCTCGCCCAGCCTTTATCCCGGCTGGCTGTGCCGTTTCCCCTTCGATGGGCAACGGAAATCCCGTCGGGCCGGGGCGGGGCAAACAGCGTGAAGGATAGGTCGGAAAGTGACCAAACTCAGACCGTGCGCAGGTACCAGTCGTAGTCCAGCGGGCTGACTTCGCCGAAAAACTCCCACATTTCCGCCCGTTTGGTCGCGACATAGGTCTCGATAAAGCCGGCCGGGAAGTAGCGGGCAATGAACTCCGAGGCCTCGAATACGTCGATGGCGTCCATCCAATGGGCCGGCAGGGCGCCCATGGCTTGCTCGGAGGCGTCGCCTTCGGCCGGGGCGCCGGGATCGAGCTGGCCGGTCAGGCCGGCATGGACCGCAGCGAGGATGCCGGCCAGAACCAGATACGGATTGGCATCGGCACCGGCGACTCGGTGCTCCAACCGGCGGGCCGACGGGCTGCTGGCCGGGACGCGCAGCGACACGGTCCGGTTATTGATGCCCCAGGCGGTGTTGACCGGGGCGTAGAAGCCAGCGCGCAGCCGGCGGTAGCTGTTGGCGTGCGGGCCGAACAGCAACATGCTTTCGGCCATGTGCTGGGCGAGGCCGCCAATGGCGTGACGCAGCAGCGGTGAGCCGTAGCCTGCATCATGGTCTGCGGCGGTATCGGCAAAGACGTTATTACCCGCTTCATCAATCAGGCTCATGTGCACGTGCAGACCGCTGCCGGCTTCGCGCGCATAGGGTTTGGCCATGAACGTCGCGATAAAGCCGTGCTTGAGTGCAACGCCTTTGACCAGACGCTTGAACAGCACCGCCTGATCCATCGCTCGCAGCGCGTCGTCCTGATGGTGCAGCGTCACTTCGAATTGGCTCGGGCCGTATTCCGAGATCACGGTTTCGGCGGGAATGCCCATCGCCAGCGCGGTGTCGTGGACATCGGTCAGGAAGCTTTGGAAATCTTCCATTTCATTGGCTTCATAGCCGCGAATGAATTGCGCGCGCTCGCCGGTGCGCGGGCTCTTGGGCGGTTGCACGCGGCCATCGGGCGTGCGCTCGCATTCGACCAGATAAAACTCCAGCTCGGCGGCGACCACGGGCCGCAATTGCATGGTCTGAAAATGTTGCAGCACGTGCGCCAGCACTTGCCGCGGATCTTGCGGTGTTGGCGCGCCATCGGGCTCGAACATGGTCATCAGCACTTGCCCGTACCGTTCGCCGAGCCAGGGCGCCGGTGTCAGCGTGCCCGGAACCGGCAGGCACAGGCGATCGGAGTCGCCGTCTTGCCAAACCAGATCGTAATGGCTGATGTCTTTGCCGGTGATGTCGAGCCAGAGCATCGAGCTGGCCACGCCGCGGCCGTGGCGGAAAAATTCATCGAGTTCGTTCAGCGACAAGCGCTTGCCGCGCAGCACGCCGTTGTTGTCGCAAAGCAGGGCGTAGAGATGATCAATGCTCGGGAAGCGACGGCGAAATTCCTGCAGCTCAGCGAGCAGGTGGTGATGGGTTTGGGCGTTCATGCTGCGTGCTCCGTCAGTTCTGATGTAGTTTTTGTAGGAGTGGCCTTGGCCGCGATATTTCGATGTGACCGGCGGCGTTCTCAGGCGGCTAGTTGCCACATCACCGCCTGGTTTCTGTGGGAGCGGGCTTGCCCGCGATGGGCTTGTGTATGGCCAGAATAATCGCGGGCAAGCCCGCTCCCACAGCAAGAAAACCGATCAGCCGGCAGGCTGCGACAGATGCTTCAACAGCAACAGGCTGTCATCGAGAG
>CAMLNB010000317.1 GCA_946481205.1 uncultured Kangiella sp.
TGAAACAGGGATTGCTATCAGCACTATTGCTGGCCAGCATCGCCAATGCCGCTGAACGCGATCTCGGCGCGGTGCTGGATGAACTGAAAGCCGCCCAAGCCGCTGGCGATCGAGTCCGCGTCGAACAGCTGATGAACGAGGTGCAAGCCATCTCGGCGCGTCAGCAAGCGGAAGTCAAAGCCAAACAAGAGGCGTTTCGCGCCAGCCCGCAAGGTCAGCAAGCGACGCAGGATCTGCAAAAGCTGCAGCAGCAATTGCAGGCGCGGCAAGAGAGTCTGGAATTCAAGATTGGTCTGGCTGCGCGCAAGGGCGATCTGGCGGCGGTCAAGGCGCTGCATGCCCAAGGCGCCAAACTCAATGAATATGCACTCGACCCCGGGCCGCCGCTGATGGAGGCAATCAGCGCCGGCAAGCAAGATGTCGTCACCTACCTGCTCGACAACGGCGCCCAGTTTCGCGTGCAAGGCAAGCTGGTTGCGCTTGATGCGCTGGAATTTGCCGTACGTCGTAAGGAAGACAACTCAGCGATGATTCGTGATCTGGTCAGTCGCGGTGCGCCGATTGATCAGTCCGCCGCCACCATTGCCAGCAGCGCGATCGTCGCCAGCGAACGCAACGCCGGCCGCGACGGTAGCGGCGGCAACAATCCGCACAATATCCAGACCGCCCAGTTCGGTCGCGGCAGCGCGCTCTGGACTGCCATTGACGAGCGCAAATACCGCCATGCCCGCACCTTGCTCGAACTCGAAGCGAATCCGAATGTGTTCGGTAACGGCTTCACGCCGTTGATGGCAGCCGCCGGCCGGCTCGATGTCGAAGCCGTCAAACTGCTATTGGAGTTCGGCGCCGACGCCACGCTGAAAGGTCCGCACCATATCACCGCTCTGCAACGGGTGCTGAAAGTGAAAGAGACGGCTAGCAATAAAAGCAAACGTGATGAAATCATTCGCTTGTTGAAAGCGGCTGGTGCGACTGAGTAGCTGCAGCTTTTGCTCCGATACTATGTTCGGTGTTTTGTCGGATATCCAATAAGAATCGGGTCACACCGATGACATGGACTAGGCTACGAGAATGACCGGAACGACCGCGTTTGCGCGGTGGCTTTTCGCCCTGACTTTTCTTTTTTGACTTCAAGGCATCTCTGTTGAATCTGGATAAGCCAACCACAGGCAAAACAAACAAAGCCAGGCCTATTGGGAATCTGTGCTGCATCGGTATGCAGTCTCGGAACACGAACATCGCTACGAATAGGAAGAGCGCCAACCGCATCATCGCTATCCCCGGGGAGTTTTTAAGGTAGCGATCGAATGATTTTTAGCACCCCAGTCAAGACCTCATATCTTTTATATCTGATGATCTCAGCCCGAATGGAGTAGCGCGACGTTCAAGGCCTGAATCGTTCTGTCGGAGTCGACTTCTCTGCATCCGGGCTACAGCGTCGCTGACCATCAATCGCTCTGCGTACTGAATGGCTGAGCAGACTGTGGCTATCAAATGTATCAGAACGTACCTAGCTGCCGAGCGCGTCTGGTTTGGACAGGACTGTGTAGCTCTAATGATGCTAACTAACCGAAACTGGAAACCGCGCCGCGCGTAGCCAAAGGCAACAGCAAGTAAGGTCTGTCAGCCACAGCTGCCAATCAGATCAGCTCTGACGCACAGCGGACTCGGCGTTTGCCACTCGCATGATACCGGCACGTCGGCGCAGAGTATGCGGGCCCAGTTTGCGCAAGGATGCGATTATGGCACTGCAACCCGTATTGCGTGCGTCTGCCTGGTTGGTGTTGGCAGCCAGTCAACTGTACTTGCTGTACCGATTGGATCAGGCCAGCAGCGCAGCGCCAGTCGACGAACGCGCCGTAACAGTAACCAGTGCGCTGTCACATTCCCCCGCTTCTCACGACGATACGGTTCTGGTACTGCGGCGTATTGAGCAGCGCCTGGGTCAACTCGAACAGAGCATCGCCAAGCGTAACGTGGCCTCAGCGTCGGCGATTCCGGCGGGTGATAACAGCATGCGGGAGCCTACAGCGCGCGAACGCGCTGACGCCGATCAGCGTCTGCTCAGCATGTTACCGAGCGGTCCACTCAGCCAGCACGACGTTGCCCGCTTTCACGCCGACATCCAGGCTTTGCCCGAAGAAGAGCGCTTTGCAATGGCGACGGCGCTGGCGCGTGCGATCAACGAAGGGCGTGTCCAGCCCGGCCCCGGTGGGCTTTGATTGGCAAGTCATTGCTACGCACTCATTACGTTGGCGACTGCGATCATTCGCGCGGTCGCATCCCATTGCGCTGATCGTCACGGGCTCCGATCAACGCCGCAGTTCCGGATTTGCGGTACCGGCACGAAGAGGCCCACACATGGAGGTTTGATCATGAAATTGAAAGCACTTATCTGCACCGCCCTGCTCGCTGCTGCCGGCAGTGCCATGGCCGGTTTCACCAATCACTACCAAGTCAATATCAGCGGCAACACAGCATATGGCTCGTTCATTGGTGCGCGTAACAGCGCTGATGTCGTGCAGTTTATCTCTTGTGCCAGCGTCAACTTCACCGCCAGTTCCGTCTACGGGGTTTGCCAAGCCCGGACCGCCGCGAATGTCACCAAGACCTGCACAACGACGGACCCGGCTCATCTGGAAGCCATCCGAGGCCTCAGCAATGAGTCGTATATCTACATGCGTTGGACCGATGCCGGCATCTGCGATTACATCTATACGTCGACCGGCTCGCCGTATCACGAATAAACCGCGTGCGCAGTCGCCAATAAAAAAACCGCCATCAGCGAAAGTTGATGGCGGTTTCTCACAG
This sequence comes from uncultured Kangiella sp., assembly GCA_946481205.1. The sequence continues at coordinate 2,812 of CAMLNB010000317.1, forward strand.
CAGGCTCAGCGTTGCCGGGCATAGCTGACGGTGAGCATTTCCCAGACATGATTGTCCGGTTCATTCCAGTAGACCAGGCGACCACCTTGCGTGTCGTTAATCTGATAATCGACCGGACCATGCGGCAAGCTGCGGTAGGCAATGCCGCGTTGTTGCAAGCGTGCCAAAATTGCATCGAAGTTGGCATCATCAACCCGGAAACAGAAATGCAGTCGCGGGAACGCGACTTCCGCCTGATCAAAATCCAGCGTCAAGCCGGAGCTGACATAGACCGGACAGAACGGGCCAACACCGCGTTCGGACCAGGGCACGGCGAGCAGCTCAGCCAACAATCGCGCGCCGGCGCGTTGGTCCTGTGATGGCACGATCAGATGATCCAATTCGATGCTCATAAGCGGCCTCACCCGTTGTGCATGATGACGTTAACGAGCTTTGCCACCAAGCGGCAAGGCTCCAACGCGTACGCCAAGCCCGTTCCCGGGGCGTCAGTCGCAATCGGTTATTCCATCGAATGCAGGCCGAACATATTGCCATCCGGATCGATTGCCAATGCGATAAAGCCATACTCGCCGATCGACATTTTCGCGGTTTGGATCTTGCCGCCAGCAGGCACTACCCGGCTGGCTTCGACACCGCAATCGGCGCAACTGAAATAGACAACCGTGCTGTTGCCGCCGGACGGGCAGCCAGCCATCTTGACCAGCGAACCGGAAGCACCAGTGCCATTCATGTCCATCGGGAACGCCCACATGTCCAATTCAGCGTCCGGCGCGGGCAACTTCTCCAGCTTCAGTTGCAACACCGCCTGATAAAACGCCTTGGCGCGCTCCATGTCCTGAACATAAATCTCGAACCAACCCAC
>CAMLNB010000318.1 GCA_946481205.1 uncultured Kangiella sp.
GCACAGCCATTTGGTCACCGTCGAAGTCGGCGTTGAATGCGGTGGTGACCAGCGGGTGCAGCTGGATCGCCTTGCCTTCAACCAAGACCGGCTCAAACGCCTGGATACCGAGACGGTGCAGTGTCGGCGCACGGTTCAGCATCACCGGGTGTTCGCGAATGACTTCTTCGAGAATGTCCCAGACCACCGGTTCTTCGCGCTCGACCATTTTCTTCGCGGCTTTGATGGTCGTAGCCAGACCACGGGTTTCGAGCTTGCCGAAGATGAACGGCTTGAACAGCTCGAGCGCCATTTTCTTCGGCAGACCGCACTGGTGCAGACGCAGCGTCGGGCCGACCACGATGACCGAACGGCCCGAGTAGTCGACGCGCTTGCCGAGCAAGTTCTGACGGAAACGACCTTGCTTGCCCTTGATCATGTCGGCCAAGGACTTCAGCGGGCGCTTGTTCGAACCGGTGATCGCGCGACCGCGACGACCGTTGTCGAGCAGTGCGTCGACCGCTTCTTGCAACATCCGCTTTTCGTTGCGGATGATGATGTCCGGGGCGTTCAGATCGAGCAGACGCTTCAGACGGTTGTTACGGTTGATCACGCGGCGGTACAGATCGTTCAGATCCGAGGTCGCAAAGCGGCCACCATCCAGCGGCACCAACGGGCGCAGATCCGGCGGCAGCACCGGCAGCACGGTCATGATCATCCAGTTCGGCGAGTTGCCCGATTCAAGGAAGGCTTCCAGCAGCTTCAGCCGCTTGCTGAGTTTCTTCAGCTTGGTTTCCGAGCTGGTCTGCGGAATTTCTTCGCGAATGGTTTCGACTTCTTTCGGCAGATCGAGACCTTCGAGCAGCGCCCGAATCGCTTCGGCGCCCATCTTGGCGTCGAATTCGTCACCGAATTCTTCCAGCGCGTTCAGGTACTCTTCTTCGCCGAGCAGCTGGCCACGCTCAAGCGTGGTCATGCCTGGTTCGATCACGACAAACGCTTCGAAATAGAGCACCCGCTCGATATCGCGCAGCGTCATGTCGAGGATCAAACCGATACGGCTTGGCAGCGACTTCAGGAACCAGATGTGGGCGACCGGCGAGGCCAGTTCGATGTGGCCCATGCGCTCACGGCGCACTTTCGCCAGCGCGACTTCAACGCCGCACTTTTCGCAGATAACGCCGCGGTGCTTCAGGCGCTTGTACTTGCCGCACAAGCACTCGTAGTCCTTGATCGGGCCAAAGATCTTGGCGCAGAACAAGCCGTCACGTTCCGGCTTGAACGTACGGTAGTTGATAGTTTCCGGCTTCTTGACTTCGCCGAACGACCAGGAGCGGATCATGTCGGGCGAGGCAAGACCGATGCGAATACGATCGAATTCGCTGAGCGTGGTCTGCTGCTTGAACAGGTTCAACAGGTCTTTCATGGCTTCCCCGTTTCGTAAGTTTCGCTGGCGCGGATGTCAGCATGCTGACATCCGCGCGTCGCCCTATCAGTTCGCGTCTTCCAGCTCGATGTTGATAGCCAGCGAGCGGATTTCCTTCAGCAACACGTTGAAGGATTCCGGCATGCCGGCTTCCATCTTGTGGTCGCCATCGACGATGTTCTTGTACATGCGGGTACGGCCGTTGACGTCGTCGGACTTGACCGTGAGCATTTCCTGCAGCGTGTACGCAGCACCGTAAGCTTCCAGCGCCCAGACTTCCATTTCCCCGAAGCGCTGACCACCGAACTGCGCTTTACCACCGAGCGGTTGCTGGGTGACGAGCGAGTACGAACCGGTCGAGCGCGCGTGCATCTTGTCGTCGACCAAGTGGTTCAGCTTCAGCATGTACATGTAGCCAACGGTGACCGGACGCTCGAAGGCATCGCCGGTGCGGCCGTCATACAGGCGCATCTGGGTTTTCGAGCTGTTGAAGCCGAGACGCTCGGTCCGCTCATCACCGCTCGGGTAAGCGATGTTCAGCAGCTTGAAGATCTCTTCTTCTTTGGCGCCGTCAAACACTGGCGAAGCGATCGGCACGCCACCTTTCAGGTTTTTGCCGAGGTTGATGATCTCGTCATCGTTGAGTGACTTCAGATCAACCTTGTTGGCGGCGCCATCGTTGTAAACGCTTTCCAAGAACGTGCGCAGTTCTTTCACCGCTTTCGCGCGTTCTTTCTCCAGCATTTCTTCGATGCGACGACCCAAACCACGCGCGGCCCAGCCCAAGTGAGTTTCCAACACCTGACCGATGTTCATACGCGACGGCACGCCCAGCGGGTTCAGCACGATGTCGACCGGACGACCATCGGCCATGTGCGGCATGTCTTCCACCGGCACAATGGTCGAGATCACGCCTTTGTTACCGTGGCGGCCGGCCATCTTGTCACCCGGTTGGACGCGGCGCTTAACGGCCAGGTACACCTTGACGACTTTCAGCACGCCCGGGGCCAGATCATCGCCCTGCTTGAGCTTGTCTTTCTTGTTCTCGAAACGCTTGTGGAACACGTCTTTCTGTTCTTCGACGTAGTTCGCCAGCGCTTCCAGTTGTTGCTGTTTCTGTTCGTCGCGCAGTTGGATCTGCAGCACTTCACCACGCTGCAAGCTGTCGAGGAACTCGGCGTCAACCGCGGCACCTTTCTTCAGCTTGTTCGGGCCTTTCTCGGCAACTTGACCCAGCACCAGCGTGCGAGCACGGGCAAAGGCGTTGTCTTCGAGAATGCGCTGCTCGTCGAGCAAGTCCTTGCGGATCTTGTCGAGTTGCGCTTTTTCGATTTCGGCAGCCCGCGAATCTTTCTCGACGCCATCACGGGTGAACACTTGCACGTCGATAACGGTACCGGCCATACCAGCCGGCACGCGCAGCGAGGTGTCTTTCACATCGCTGGCTTTCTCACCGAAAATGGCGCGCAGCAGTTTTTCTTCCGGCGTCAGCTGGGTTTCGCCTTTCGGCGTCACTTTGCCGACCAGAATGTCACCCGGCTGCACTTCGGCGCCGATATAAACGATACCGGCCTCGTCCAGTTTGCCCAACGCCTGCTCACCGACGTTCGGAATATCGGAAGTGATTTCCTCCGGTCCAAGCTTGGTGTCACGGGCGATACAGGACAGTTCCTGGATGTGCACGGACGTGAAGCGATCTTCCTGAACGACGTTCTCCGAGACGACAATCGAGTCTTCGAAGTTGTAGCCGTTCCACGGCATGAACGCGACCAGCATGTTCTGGCCGAGCGCAAGCTCGCCCAGATCGGTCGACGGGCCGTCGGCCAGCACATCGCCACGAGCGACCACATCGCCAACGTTCACAATCGGACGCTGGTTGATGCAGGTGTTCTGGTTCGAGCGCTGGTATTTGGTCAGCGAATAGATATCCACGCCGGCTTCGCCAACGTTCACTTCGTTGTCGTTGACCCGGACGATGATACGGCTGGCATCGGCGAAGTCGATCGTGCCACCGCGCTTGGCGATGATGGCGACACCAGAATCGACCGCCACTGCGCGCTCCATACCGGTACCGACCAGCGGCTTGTCAGCACGCAGGGTTGGCACGGCTTGACGCTGCATGTTCGCGCCCATCAAGGCACGGTTGGCGTCGTCGTGCTCCAAGAACGGAACCATCGCGGCCGCGACCGACATAATCTGCTGCGGCGAAACGTCCATGTAATTCACTTTGTCCGGCGTGGACAGGGTGAATTCACCTTGGTGGC
>CAMLNB010000319.1 GCA_946481205.1 uncultured Kangiella sp.
TCACGCCGGCTTATCTGATGAGCGCGGAAGTGCTGCAGATCAAAATCGCCCAGGGTGCCAAACCGGGCGAGGGCGGTCAGCTGCCGGGTGACAAGGTCAGTGCCGAGATCGCCGCGCTGCGCCATGCCACGCCGGGCATTACGCTGATCTCGCCGCCGCCGCATCATGATATCTATTCCATTGAAGATCTGGCCCAACTGATTTTCGATCTGAAGTCGATCAACCCGAAAGCGCTGGTGTCGGTCAAGCTGGTCGCTGAAGCGGGCATTGGCACCATTGCTTGCGGCGTCGTCAAATGTGGCGCTGATCTCATTACCATTTCCGGTTACGACGGCGGTACCGGCGCCTCGCCACTGACCTCGGTCAAATACGCGGGCGGCCCGTGGGAGCTCGGTTTGGCGGAAGTGCAGCAGGCACTGGTCGCCAATGGCCTGCGTGACCGCGTGGTGCTGCAGGTTGATGGCGGCTTCAAGACCGGTCTCGACGTGGTCAAGGCTGCGATCCTCGGCGCCGACAGCTTTGGCTTTGGCACCGCGCCGATGATTGCGATGGGCTGTAAATACCTGCGCATCTGTCATCTGAACAACTGCGCCACCGGTGTTGCGACCCAGAATCTGACGCTGCGTAAGCAGCACTTTGTTGGCACCGCCGAAAAGGTCATCAACTTCTTCCGCTTTGTTGCCCAGGACACGCGCGAATGGCTGGCCCGCTTTGGTGTTAGTGACTTGAAAGCGCTGCAAGGTCGCACCGACCTGTTGCAGATTGCCGAAGGTCAAACCGACAAGCAGCTGCACCTGGACATGAAGCCGGTGCTGGCGCAAATCGAATCGCCGGTGGTGTATGCCAAGCCGGAAGTCGTGGCCGTTCAGGATCTGAATAGCCAGATCGTCAATGAACTGAAACCGCTGCTGGATGGAAGCGAGCCGATTCGCCGTCACTACCGCATCCGCAACCGCGACCGCAGCGTCAGCGCCGCGCTCGCCGGTGAATTGGCGAGCCGCTACGGTGATGCCGGTTCGCCGCTGCCGATTCAACTGCAATTCCGCGGCAATGCCGGCCAGAGCTTTGGCGTCTGGAACGCCGCCGGTGTCGAGCTGCATTTGATCGGTGATGCCAATGACTACGTCGGCAAAGGCATGGCGGGCGGGCGGCTCATTATCCAACCGCCGGACAATAGTCGCTTCATCGCTGAGCAAACGCCGATCATGGGCAACACCTGTCTGTACGGGGCTACAGGCGGCGAGTTGTTTGCCCGTGGTCGCGCCGGTGAGCGCTTTGCGGTGCGTAATTCCGGAGCGGTTGCCGTCATTGAAGGTTGCGGCGCGCACGGCTGCGAATACATGACAGGCGGTGTGGTCGTGGTGCTCGGCCGTGCGGGCAAGAATTTTGCCGCCGGCATGAGCGGTGGTCTGGCGTTCGTGCTCGATCAGGACGGCGATTTCCATCGCCGGGTAAACGCGGAACTGGTCGAAGTGATTCCGCTTGCCGATGTGCACATGCCGGGCTTCTCGCAATACCTGCGCGGCTTGCTGGAAACGCACGCCAAATACACCGGCAGCCGCATCGGCGCTGCATTGGCGCGCGAATTCGGCAGCGCGATCCGTCAGTTCAAGGTGGTCAAGCCGCGGCAGTTTGCGCTGCAGGCCTTGCTGCCGACTCAACACAAAGCTGTGAAATTGGAGGTTGTTGCATGAGCGTTCTTGAGTTTCTGGAGCGTCCGCGCACCGAGCCGGGCAAGCTGCCACTGCTGGAGCGGCAGAGCGAATTCCGCGAAATCTATCGCGCCTTCGTCAATGAAGAAGCGGTGCAGCAGTCGAGCCGTTGCCTGTCCTGCGGCAATCCGTATTGCTCGTGGAAATGCCCGGTTCACAACGACATTCCGGGTTGGCTCGATTTGGCGGCCAAAGGCCGGGTCTGGGAAGCGGCCGAGCTGGCGCACGAAACCAATTCCCTGCCGGAGATCTGTGGCCGGGTCTGCCCGCAGGATCGCTTGTGCGAAGGCGCGTGCACACTGAACACCGGCTTTGGCGCGGTGACCATCGGCTCGATGGAAAAATGGATTGTCGACAACGCTTTTGCCCAAGGCTGGCGGCCGGATTTGTCGCATGTCCGTAAAACCGGCAAGCGCGTGGCGATTGTCGGCTCCGGCCCGGCCGGTCTTTCCTGTGCCGACGTGTTGGCGCGTCACGGCGTCGAGGCAGTGGTGTTCGACAAGCAGGATGAAATCGGTGGCCTGCTGATGTTCGGCATTCCGGAATTCAAACTGGAAAAGCGCGTGGTGCGCCAGCGCCGCGAAATTTTCGAAAGCATGGGCATTCGTTTTGAACTCGGCTGCGAGATCGGCCGCGATGTCGCCGTTGAAAAACTGCTGCTGGATTTTGACGCGGTGTTTCTGGGGTTAGGCACTTATAAAGCCGTCAACGGCGGTTTTGCCGGCGAAACGGCGACTGGGGTGCACCAGGCGCTGGATTACCTGATTGGCAACGTCCGCCATCACCAGAAACTGCCGGTGCAGGGCAAAGGCTATATCGACCTGATGGGCCAACGCGTGCTGGTGCTAGGTGGTGGCGACACCGCGATGGACTGCGTCCGTACCGCCGTGCGTCAGGGTGCCGCCCAAGTGAGCTGCGTCTATCGCCGTGATGAAGCGAGCATGCCGGGCTCGCGCAAGGAAGTCGCCAACGCCAAGGAAGAGGGCGTGCAGTTCCTGTGGAATCGGCAACCACAAGCCATTCTGACCGACGCGAGCGGCCATGCCCGCGGTGTTGAAGTGAAAGTCTCGGACACCGGCGCCGTCGAAACACTGCAGGCCGATGCGGTGATCATTGCATTCGGTTACCAACCGAATCCGCCGGATTGGCTGCGCCCACTTGGCGTGCAGCTGGATGGCAAAGGCCGGGTGCAAGTCGCAAGCAAACTGCCGTTCCAGACCGCTAACGCGAAAGTATTTGCCGGTGGCGATATGGTGCGCGGTGCTGACTTGGTGGTGAATGCGGTCGCGGAAGGGCGGGCGGCGGCGAAGAGTATTGTCCAGATGCTGGGGGTCTAGTGCTTTCGGAGGCGCGAGCTTGCTCTCGATTGCTAGTATCACGAGCAAGCTCGCTCCTACAATTCAACCGCAGGGTGGGCACCGCTCTTTCACATCCTGCGACAGTTAGGAAGTGCGACAGCGGCTTTGCGGCATTTATGCATCAGCGGCTGTAACCATCCAGCGAAGTGATCAGAAAAGCCATTGATTCAGCAATCCAGTCAAACCAACGTAACCAATTCCATCTCCACATCACACTTCACAATCTTCGCGCTGTGATGCCAATCTCCCAGTACCAGCCGTTCGGCCGCTTTGCCGCGCAAGGTAAAGCCATGTACGGCCGGCCGATGGGTGTGCCCATGGATGCAATGCCAGACATCGTGTCGGGCCATGTGCAGCTCCAGCGTTTGCTGGTTCACGTCGGTGATGTATTCGGCCTTGTTCTGCTGACTGTCGCGGCTTTTGCGGCGCAAGTCGGCGGCAACGGCTTTGCGTTCGGCCAACGGTTTGCCGAGGAAGGCTTGGCGCCAGGCCGGTGAGCGGACCATTTCGCGGAAGTGCTGGTAGTCCTTGTCATCGGTGCAGAGCTGGTCGCCGTGCAGCAGCAGCGTGCGCTGGCCGGCCAGTTCCA
>CAMLNB010000320.1 GCA_946481205.1 uncultured Kangiella sp.
TTGTCCCACGCCTTCTCGATGAACTTGCGAGTCATCCGCTCGGCTTCGTGGATGGCGTCGGCAGCGATGAGCGCATGAATGTAGGCAGTGAAGGTGGCGACATCGCGGCGCGCGGCTTTGCTGGCGCTGCGCCAGAATGCCCGCAGAAACTCGACATCGCGCGATTGGCCGAGTCGGTGGCGCAGGATTTCCATTTCCACTTTGGCGAGGCGATCAGCCGGCAGCACATCGAACTTGCGCAGCCGCGGCAACAGGCGTTCCAGTGTGTTGTAGTCGCCGACTTTGCGCAGCACGTGTTGCAGCAGTTTCAGCGCGGCCGGATTGCGCGGCTCGACGCGATCCAGCTGCTGCAAAACGACCAGTGCATGTTCGTAATGGCCACTGCGCAGATGCAAGCGCGCTTCGGTCAAGCCAACCGCCAGATCGGCTTCCGGGTCGATCACATGCGCCATACGCAGATGTTTGTCGCGCCGATCAAGCTGGCCGAGTTCTTGCGCGGCCATGGCGGCGCCGAGGTAGTTAATCAGTTTGAATTCGGAGGCGCGGGCCGCTTCGGTCATCATCGTTTCGGCGTCGCGCCAGCGGCCTTCGGTCAACGCGCGAATGCCTTCTTGTGTGCGCAAACGAGCGCGGCGGATGCGCCGGCTGCGCACCAGATTGCGAACATGACCTTTCAGCGAACCGGCGGTGCCAAGGGCCGCGCCAAACAGCAACACGCCGAGCAGCACCACAGTCAGCATGGCCAGCGTCAGCGACAGCCGCGCTTCAACGGTGTACTGGCCGGTACCGACCATCACATAACCGGGAATAGCGGCCAGATGCGGCCCCATCAGCATGCCGATGACCAGCGCCAGCAATGCCCACCAACGCAGTCTCACGGCTGTGCTCCGCTGGCGCTGTCGACCGGTGTCGGCAGCACTTCATTCAGTGCACTGAGCGTCAATTCAGTCTGCAGGCTGACCGCTTGCTGTTGCAGCGCTTGCAGCCCTTTGTGCAGCTCGTCGCTGCCTTCAGCATTGGCGTAATACTGGTCGAGCAAACGCTGGGCACGGGTCAACGCTTCCTGATAGCTGGCTTGTTCATGCGCAAGCGCCGCCAAACGCGCTTCGGCCAGTGCCAGACTGAGCGCCAGTTTGATCCGGCGGCCTTCCGCTGCATCGGGTGGCGACACAACATCCGCATCGTGTTTGCGCACCAGGAACCAATCGCCGCTGAATTGCTGCCAGGTCGATTTCAGATCCCCGAGCCAGCCGGTTTGATGGGCGGCTTCGTGGACCACATAACGTTGGTTTTCCAGCGCCGGTCCGAGCGGCAACAAGGCGTTGACGACGTTCTGCAAGCTAGCGAGTTGACGCGCGACTGCCAGCACATCGACCGGTGCGTGCGTGGCCAAGCGTTGCCGATCCGCTTGCACGCGTTTGCGCAGCGCCTGATTGGCTGGCAGTTTGGCGCTGACCAGTTCTTGTGCGGCCGCATCCAGCGCGGCGATAGCACCGACCACGTCCTGATGCAGGCTGAGCCGCTGTGCCGCTTGCTGGACAAAATATTCGGCGGCGTGTCGACGCTGCGCTTCGGCGAATGATTCGGCGCCGCCGGCGACCAGCGCGCGCAGATCGTCATGGCTGCCTTGTTGCTGGGCTTGTCGTTCCTGCAGGCTGGCCAGCGTTTGCGTTTGGCTGCGCAGGCTTTCGCTCAAGTCGCGGCGCAATTCCGCCACCGCTTCTTGCAGGACGGCTTCGTTGCGTTCGGCTTGCAGCGTGCGATCGTGCAGTCGCCAGATGGCAACGGCGAACAAGGTCAGCACGGCAACGACGATCAGCACCAGCAGCCAATTCAGCGACGCGCGGGTTGGCGCCGGAATGGCGAGTGCGGTGGTGGCGCTGCTGTCAGCGCGTTCGGGCGCGGGCAGTTCAGTCATGATCTTCCTTGGGTTTGGCGCAGAGCGCGTTGGGTGGCGATGAACAGCGCATCGCTGTCGCTGCCACTGGCGGTCACCACATGCTGGCAACGCGGCGCCGCCATTTCGGCAATGCGCGTGCTGGCAACAACCAACGTCATCTGCTGAACCGTTTCGGCCGGGATTATGGCACAAAGCCGTGCCAGCGCCTCGCCACTGGTGAGCACCACCAGTAGCGGTTGCAGCGCCAGTTGTCGCAGCTGGCGAATGCTGTCGGCATTGAGCGCGCGCTTGCGATAGACCTCGAGGTATTTCACCTCGGCGCCACGCTGTTGCAATGTTTCACGCAGCAGATCACGGCCGCTGTCGCCACGGACGATGTCGATGCGCTGCTGCGCCACCTGCTGCAACGCGGTCAGCGCCAGCAGGCCTTCGCTGTTTTCTTGAATCGGGCTAACCGTGTTGGGCCAGCCCTGACGCGTCAACGCTTCGACGGTGGCTCGACCGACCGCCAGACGCGGCAAGGTTCGCCACGCAGCGGGCAATTGCGGGACACCGTATTCGGCGGCGGCCGGCGAGACAAAAATCAGCTGATCGGGCCGTTGGTTCAGGGCTTCGGCCGGCAACAGCTGCGCTTCCAGCTCGATCAGCGTCAGCTGATGCACCGACACGCCAAGTGTGCGCAGCCGCTGGCCGAGATCATCGGCACGGCCGCTGCTGCGGGTCAGTAAAACCGCGGGGGTGGCCGGTTTCATCACTGGCCGTAAACGCGGCGCAGGATCTCGCCCGCACCCTGCTGCTGCAGCGCGTCCGCGACCTGCTTGCCGAGCGCCTCCGGCTGGCTGGCGCTGGCCGAAGCTTCGGCGCGCAACAGCAGGCTGCCGTCGGTATCGCCGACCCGGCCACGCAGGTGCAGTGTGTTGTCTGTCAGCACCGCGAACGCCGCGATCGGTACCTGACAGCCACCTTGCAGTGCCGCGTTCAGCGCGCGCTCGGCGCGTACGCACAGGGCAGTCGGTTCGTGATGCAGCGGCGCCAGCAAGGCGCGAACCTGTGCATCAGCCAGCCGGCATTCGATGCCAACGGCGCCCTGACCGGCTGCCGGCAGCGACAGCGTGTGCTCCAGCTTGTGCCGGATGCGCGGCGCAAGGCCGAGCCGAATCAGCCCGGCCGCCGCCAGCACAACGGCGTCGTATTGGCCAGCATCGAGTTTGCCGAGCCGGGTGCCGACGTTGCCGCGCAGATCGCGGATATCCAGGTCCGGCCGGACCTGCAACAGCTGGCAGCGTCTGCGCAAGGACGAGGTGCCGACAATCGCGCCCTTGGGCAGCGCGTCCAGCGTGGCGTAGGTGTTCGAGACGAAGGCATCAGCCGGGTCTTCTCGCTCACAGATGGTGGTCAGGCCCAGCCCATCCGGAAACTCGACCGGCACATCCTTCATCGAATGCACCGCAATATCGGCCCGGCCATCGAGCAGTGCCTGCTCCAGCTCCTTCACAAACAGGCCTTTGCCGCCAATCTTGGCCAGCGGCGCATCCAGGATCTTGTCGCCCTGGGTGGTGAACTTGACCAACTCCACTGCAATTCCGGGGTGAAAACGCTCCAGCTCGGCTTTGACAAACTCGGCCTGCCACAGCGCCAGCGGCGATTGACGAGTGGCGATACGTACGATTGGCGCAGGGCTCATGCCGGGATTCCAGGAACAGACGGTCGGGAGATGGGCGGGATCGTAGGGCGGGTGGTGACCCGCCAGCAAGC
>CAMLNB010000321.1 GCA_946481205.1 uncultured Kangiella sp.
CGCGGCCAATCATTTCGCCGGTGCTTCGCTGATCAATTGCTGTAGCGTGGCCTGCAAACTGCCCTTGTTGCCGAACGGCCAATCGCCGCCGTATTCCAGATCGCTGATGCGCCAGCCGGCATCGGTGCGCTCCAGATACAAAATGTCCTGCCAATGCGCCGGCGTTTGTCCCGGTGGCGTATAGGCGAGCAGGATCTGGCAAGCCGCTTTCTCGGTGACTTCCTTGCAGGCTTTCACCTCCACACCCGTCGCACCTTCAAACAGTGAACTGAAAACATCGCCTTGCAATAGTGGCGGCGACGGTTCGGTTTGTGCGGCGGCATAACGTGCTTCGGCGGCCGCGGCATCATCCAGCAATTGCAGCAATTCCTCGGTCAGAAACGGCGCCAGTTTGTTGCGCTGCTCGGCACTCGGCACACCGGATGCGCCCGTCAGCAGATAGGCTTGATAGAAATCACTGGCCACTTGTTGCGCTGGCACTGCCGGTGGCGGCTCAGCGCAACCCGCCAGCATCAGCAGTACACCAGCCCCCATACCGAAAAAGGCGTGCTTGGCCCCCGTATTGACCAACCCTGTTTTGTTCATGCTTGATTCCAGCATCTCAACGCTCCAGTTCGGCCTCGAGGGCCTTGCGCAGTTTCGGTAGGCCCTGACTCACTTTTTCGCTCATGGCCAGCGAGTTTTTCAGGTAATAGCGATACCAGCCAAACTGCAGCCGCAGCTTGCTGGTGTCAGTCTGATAAAAAAAAGCCGCTGGCTGATCCAGCACCGGCACCAAATGCAGTTGCACCAGCTGGTTGAACACCCGGTTTTGCGCTATCGCGATGTCATTCAGGATGATCAGATTCTCCAGTTCGCGCAGCGTATCAACCGACAACACTTCGGCACCACCGGCCTGCAGCATGGACATCCAAATCTGGGGGGAGTTGAAATCTTCCAACCAGAAAAAGCGCAATGGTGGCCGCTCACCGTTTTCCAGCGCTTGCAGAAAACCACCGACAAACTCCGATTGGTGTGCAGCGGCCAAACCAGCCGCCACACGCTGCTCAGCGTCGATCACATCTTTCAGCATCAGCTCCAGCGTCTGCTGACGGCGCTCGGCTTTTTCGGCCGACTCCCGATACGAGTCAAGCGCAAAGGCGCCGGTTACGCCGATGAACACGGCGAGCACCTCGATGAGGATGCCCTGCCAATGCCTGCGCCAGAGTTTCCACCACATTTTGCTGTCCTTAGTCCGGCTTTTCTGGGTCTAGCTTGTTTGGATCTTGTTGTGCTGGCTCATTCACTTGTCGCCGGCAACGGTGCACGATACCAGCTGCCGAACAACCAATCTGCGATCGGATACGTGATGTTGAAATTGTAATGCTGCATCAATTGCGGATGATGATGCGCCAGATGCAGTCTGCGCAAGGCAGCCATGCCCGGCAGCTGCAGCAGCGGATGCTGCTCGGGCAGATGCCAGAGAAAATGAAAACACTCGTAGTTGAGAAAATAGCCCACCGCTGTCAACACAAACAGCCACGCGACATTGGTACTGGCCAGCCACGCCAGCAGCAGCCCCACCGGCAAAGCGAACACCAGCAGAAAGAAAACGAGCAGCGCGGGCGGAAACAACACCGCTTTGAAATCGCGGGTGTCCTGAAATGCCATGGCCTGATCGGTAAAGAAACGATGGTGCTGCTGGGTGTGACGCAAGAAGATCAAACCAAGACCGCGTCGCCGGTGATGCATTGGACCGCGATGACCCCAGTACTCGGCCAGATTGGCATAAACAAAGGTCAGCGGCAGCGTCAGCCATTCCTGCCAACTGACCGCCTGCAACTGGCTCATTGCCAGCAGCATGACCATGCCGCCGACCACAAACGTGAAGCCGGCATGCAACCAGCCACGATAATACCGGCCGATCTCCTGTTGCCGGTACCTCACCCGGAACGCCATCACGCTTGCAGGCAGTACCGATGCATCTCGCTCAAACCAAGCCATACCAGCATCCTTCGCCATGGCCATTGTGCTGTCAGTGTCGGAGGCTTGGTTACGGCAGTCAATCGGGTTGATGCCACGGCGAAGGCTACGACCATCACGCGGGAATAGCCATCAACGGCCGAGCCTTGTTCGTGCCGAGTCGGGCAGCCTGCAGCTGGTTGGAACACCAACAGTCAGCGCCACGACACAGCCGGTCTCGGCGCTACCGCTCAGCGTCGCCATTTGCTAGCGGGTGCCGTCGCTGAAGACATTAGCGCTGGCGAAACCAGTCACTGAGGTGTTCTGGCGGTTGTCGGCGCAGAGGCTGTTGTATGCCGCTGACTCAGCGCGCCGGTCGCAGCTGCTGCATCTGTTGCTGCAACCAGGCAATGGCTTCGTTTTCCTGGTAGAACAGCTTCAGTTTTAAGCCAGCGGCCTGTGCCTGCCGCTCGTAGAAGCGCCAGTATTCGGGATTGTCGTCCGGTGAAATCAAATGCACGGCAGGGAGATAACCGCTGGCTTGTGCAGCGGGCGCAATAAACTGGGTCGGGTACTCACTCAGGCCCACCAAGGACGCGAGCAAGCGCGCTTGCCGCAGATCGTAAACAATCGGATAACCGACTTCAGCGGCCTTGGCACGCGCTGCTTGGAGCAGGCCGGCGGCGACATCCAGTGTCAGCATCCCGCTGAAGCTGATCCAGACCAGCTTGCGTTCATGATCGGCAATGGCTTCGAAGTTCACGTCGTTCATCCCATTCGAACTGTGCGGCGCGCCGGTGAATGGCACACCACAAGACAACATCACTTGCGACGACATGCCTGAAGCTACCACGCCGGTATCCAGACAACCAGCAGCAACACCGCCAGCACAGCGAGGACAAACCAGATCACATTCAGCACCCGTTTGCTTGCCATCTTCGCTCCTTGCACAGCTCGGCTTGCCATGCTGTCGCCGTTAGCCGATCTGCAACTCCTGCCAATGATTGCGAATATGCATCAGATGCGCGGCCCGGTATTGACGTTTATCAAGTGCGCCGTAGGCAAAGTGCGGAGCCAAATTGCCGGTGTGAGCATCAAAGCGCTGCAATGCGGCCAGCAAACGCGTCAGCGCCGCATCGACATCGGCCTCGCCGGTTAGCGAGGGCGCGCCGGGAATGGCTTCAGCCAGGTTATGCGTCATCGCGCCGGCGGCAGCAAATGCCGAAAATGCGCTAGCGCCAATGGTGTGCTGAAACCACGCCGGTTTCGCCTCGGGATAGCCATCGAGCGAATACTCGATGCTCTGCGCCAGATGGGCAAATATCTGCGCCGGTGGCCACGCACCGGTCGTGCGAATCGTTCGGCCACGTAGCGCCAGCAATTGCGCCGTCATATCCTGCTCGGCGAACTGGCTCAGCTGATACTCACCGGCAAAGCGGCCGGCCACATAGCCTCCGGCCAACAAGGTCAAACCGGTTATCAGAAAACGTCGGCGCTTCATCGCCTCTCCTGCTGCGCAGCTTTATTTCTGGGCAATAAAGTACACCAGATCACCAAGCAAGTAATGCAGGCGTTGCCGCGAGTAGCTGTTGCGCGTGATCCCGGCGCGCTGACTGAGCATGTTCAAGCCAACCACGGTCAGCGCAATCAGCTGACCGACGACCAACAAACCACCCACCAGAATCAGCGGTCCGAG
>CAMLNB010000322.1 GCA_946481205.1 uncultured Kangiella sp.
GAACAAGTGCCGGCGCTACTGGCCCGCATCAAGCAACTCGAACAGAACTTCGTCGGCTTCCATATTTTCTGGGGCTCGCAGAACCTGCGCGCCGAGAACGTCCGCGATGCCCACGACAAGACTTTCGCGCTCGCCTACCGGCTGGCCGAAAGCGCGCCGTCACCGGTCAAGCTGCTCAATATCGGTGGCGGCCTCGGCATTCCGTATTTCCCCGGCGATACCGCGCTCGATCTGAACGACATCAGCGCCAACCTGCAACGCCATGTCGATGAGTGCAAGCAGCGCTTGCCGCAAGCGGAAGTGGTGATGGAACTCGGCCGTTATCTGGTTGGTGAGGCGGGATTGTATGTTTGTGCGGTACGCGAACGGAAAGTCTCGCGCGGCGAAGTGTTTGTAATCACTGATGGCGGTCTGCACCATCACTTGGCGGCGAGCGGCAATTTCGGCCAGATCATTCGCAAGAATTACCCGGTCGCGCTCGGTAACCGGATGGATGACACCGAAAAGGAAACCGTCCAGTTCGTCGGTCCGCTTTGTACGCCATTGGATTTGCTCGGCAACAGGGTGCAATTGCCGGTGGCCCGCAAAGGTGATTTGGCGGTGGTATTTCATTCAGGCGCTTATGGCCTGACCGCGAGCCCGCGAGGGTTTCTGAGTCAGGGCGATGCGGTAGAGGTTTTGGTTTGATTGGCCATTGACTGAGCGTTTCTGAGCCAGCCGGTAGCGTTTTTCTTTGTGCTGTTGTTTTGTCCGCAATCAAGCATGGCTTGAGATTGCCGGGGCAACCCCTGGCAATCTCGGATGACGAGAAACCGCGTGACAAAAAATGCCTTCTCGTCATTCCCACCCCAACCTGCGTGGAAGGGAGTAACCCTTTACTTTTTCACCAACTCAACCCGTCGATTCTTCGCCCGCCCTACCTCAGTTCGATTATCTCCAATCGGATACTCCTGACCATAACCGGCAGCCGTCAGCCGGTTCGCCGCAATACCGCCCTCCACAATCGCTTTCATCACGGTCTGTGCCCGCGCTTGCGACAGGGTTTTGTTGCTGGCCGCTTGGCCGACGTTGTCGGTGTGGCCGCCGATTTCGATTTTCAGCTGCGGCGACTGCTTCAGCATTGCCATGATTTCCTTGACCACGGCTTTGCCATCCGCTTTCAGTTCCGATTTGCCGGTATCGAAGTTGATATAAAGCGTGACCAAGCCGGTTTTATTGAGCTCATCGAGCATGGCACTGGCGCTGACCACTTGGCTCATCACCTCGACCTCGACGATGGTCAGCGAGTAGCTCTGCGTCGGCGCCGAGAAAATGTCGGGGATGACCTGGACCCAGACTTCCTTGCCATCGATCTCGGCTTTCAGGGTGGTTTCGCCGCCATCGCTGTCGCGCGGCAAGCGCTCATAGACGACCTGGCCTTTGATGCTCTTGATCGCGTTCTGGTAATTGCGCAGCAGCTGCAAGGGACTGGGCTGGTTTGCGGCATCGTAGAAGTAGCGAATGAAAGTGGTGTTGCCTTCTTTGCGTTCGCGCTTTGCCTCGGCGCCGCTTTTGCCGGTGGCGATATCGGCGGCATCGTAACGCTGCCAGTAATCGCCGATAAACGACTGCGGATAACGCGCCAACATTGGATGATCGCGGCTACCGTCGACATCGTCACCTGCGCGCGCCGGCGCGCTGAGCGCGAGCCACAGCACTGCCAACACAGCAACACCATACTGCAGAACATTCCGTTTCATGATACCTCCCTCGGTATGAAGAACGCGGCGCAAAGTCAACGCCGAATGATGATCTCGACGCGCCGGTTGCGCGCACGCCCCGGTTCATTGTCATTGCTGGCGACCGGCATGGTATCGGCGTGGCCGCTGATGGTCAGTCGTTGCGGCGGAATGGCGTTGTCGCGCATCAATTCATGCGCCACCGATACCGCGCGCGCCGACGACAACTCCCAATTCGAGCGGAAGCGATCGGTTTCGATCGGTTGATTGTCGGTGTGGCCGGCAACTTCAATACGACCATCGGTGCCAGCCAAGCGCTCGCGTATCCGCGCCAGCACCGGCCGCACCGGCGCCTGCAACTCGGCATCACCGGACGGGAAGCTGCCGTTCTCGCGGATACGCAAGGTGACGGTGCGGCCTTCGGCTTGCAACTCGATGCGGTTGGCAACAATTTCGGCTTGCAGCGAGCCTGCCAGATCCTGCGCCAGCTGCTCGGTTTCGGCTTGCTCACGCGCGGCCAGTTCTTGCGCCGCCGTCTCCAGATCGACCACTTCGGCCTGCGTTTGCACTGGCGCCGGCGGTTCCGGCTCGTTGGCGGGCTCGGCCTCTTCCAAGGTCGGTGCCGGTACCTCCGGCGCGGTTTCGATCACGGCCGGCGCCGCCGTTTCCAGCACGATGACGCTGCCCGCTGCCAAGCCCAAACTCGATTGCAACGACGCCGCAATCGCTTTGAACTTGATCACGTCCATGGTCGAGAACGACAGCAACAGAACAAAAAAGCACAGCAGCAACGACATCAAGTCCGCGAACGTGACCATCCACGCTGGCGCACCAGCCGGTGCGGGGGTGTCATCGTCTTCCCACATGCTGCTCACTCCGCCTGCGGGTCAACATAGGGCTGCAACTGCGCCACAATGGCGCGCGGGTTGTTGCCGGCCTGAATGCCGGCGAGCCCGTCCATCACGAGCATCCGCAGCCGTTTTTCATTCTGCGCGATCAGGTTCAGTTTGTCGGCAATCGGTAGCGCAATCACCTGTGCAATCAGCGCGCCGTACAGCGTGGTCAGCAGCGCCACCGCCATGCCGGGGCCGACCGCTTTCGGGTCATCAAGGTTGGCCAGCATCGCGACCAGGCCAATGAGCGTGCCAAGCATCCCCATCGCTGGCGCGACGTCGCCCAAGCTGCGGAACACCTGGCTGGCGCGCTGGTGCCGGGCCTGCTCCAGTGACACCTCTCGTTGCAGCGCGGTGCGGACCGAGTCGTTGTCATGGCCATCAACCATCAGGGTCACGCCTTTCTGCATGAACGGCTCGCTGATCACTGCCGACTCCAGGGCCAGCAAGCCACCTTTGCGAGCCTGCTCGGCCAACCGGCCGATTTCGCTGACCAGATCAGCCGGCTGCACCTGGACATCGCGCAGTGCGCGCCGGGCCGTGAGCAGTGCCAGCAGGCAGTCGCGGCCGCGGTAGCGGCTGATCACCACCAGTGGGCTGCCGATCACGACAATCAGCACCGACGGCCAATCCAGATAGCCAGCAATGTCCCCACCCAGCCAAATCGACAGCGCCAGCACCGCCATGGCGCCCAGACCACCAAACAGGGTTGCCCAATCCAACACCGTTCATTCCTCGTTCTGGCACCCTGACTCCGGATGCTCGTCAACCATAGCCGGTTTTGGCTGCGCTTGCGTGTGGGTCCGCTTGCATGGAACCGTCTTGCCGGCCGCCGGGCGGACAAGCTCGGCAAAGCGCTTGGCCGCGACTGGTCGCATCAGCGACAATAGCGCCCCTCGCCGCCCCCCCTTCCGCTACGGGTTGGAAACATGGCCAAGAAACCTGCTGTCGGCTTTGATGCCCAGCTGAAAGAACTGGAACAGCTGGTGACCCGCATGGAGCAGGG
>CAMLNB010000323.1 GCA_946481205.1 uncultured Kangiella sp.
GCAGCCAGGCATTTGTCGAGCATGCCGAGGATTTGTTGTTTGCGGGAGAACGCTTCGAATAGCTCGCGCAAACCGCCGATGCCGGCCGGGTCGGCCAGTTGCAGCAGATTCAATTCGCCCGCGACGTGAAAATCATCCTGCGGTTCGGGCGTGACCAGCGCGGCTTCAGCGACCATCAGCAGATTCGCCATCATCCGATCCATCGCGGCGCGGTCGGCGCGCAATTGACTGACCAGCTCGGCGCGGGCCTGGCGCAGATCACGGCCGGCAAAATGCTGGTTGACGTAGTTGGCTGCCTGCTGCAATTCGTCGCGGCTGTAATCGCGGTCGGTGTGCAGAATGCGGTTCTGCACTTCCCGATCCGACAGCACCAATACCGCCAGCACCCGGCGATCACCAATCGGCAAAAACTCCAGATGCTTCAGCGTTTGCACCTGCCGTTTCGGCACCCGGACCAGGCCGGCCATGTGAGTGACTTCGGACAGCAGGTTGCTGGCCTGGTTGAGCAGCGCGCCGGTATCCAGTTCCGGTTTCAGTTGGGCGCGGATTTGTGCCACTTCCTGCTCGGACAGCGATTGCACGGTCAACAGTCGGTCAACGAACAGGCGGTAGCCCAGTGCGGTGGGAATGCGGCCGGCCGAGGTGTGCGGGGTCTGGACGAAGCCGAGATCTTCCAGCTCCATCATGACGTTGCGGATGGTGGCCGAGCTGACGCCGAGGTTGCTGACTTCGGCCAGCGTTTTGGACCCGACCGGCTGGCCATCGCGCAGGTATTGCTCGACCAAGGCTTTCATCAGGACTTGGGCACGTTCACTAAAGCTTCGGCTCATTCGGGCACAACGTTCGCAACGAAGAGAGAGCCGCAGTATACGGCGGAAGCGGTCCGGTCAGAACTGCAGTCGCCAATCCAGGCTCAGTTCCCGGCCCTTGTACGGCAGGGTGTCGAAGGTGCTGTCGTAATACGGGGTCACGATGTTGAGCCGCTCGTTGCCGACATCGTGCAGGCTCAGCGCCAACGACCAGCCCGTTGCCTCGTAATGCAGGCCGAGATCGACCAGCGTCTGTGAAGGCAGGGTATCGGTAACGCCGAACGGCTGCTCGGCCGCGGCATTTTTTTCCGCCAGCCAAAGCAGGTTGACGAAACCACGCCAGCGGTCACTGAACTGGTAGTGCAGGTTGGCGAACAGCTTCCATTCCGGCACGCCGATCAGCTCGTCGGGCTCGTGCAGCGCCAGATAGGTGTCACCACCCTGTGGGTCGGCGGCGTAAGCGAACGGGTTGGCGTCGTCATAGAGCTTGGGCGTGGCATAGGACAGGTTGGCGGTGAGCCGCCACGGCGCTTGCTGATAACGCAACTCGAACTCGGCGCCATAGCTGCCGAAGCGGCCGCCGTTGTCGGAATAGAGATCATCGGCGACCGGGTTGTAGCGAAATTCGATGATGTCTTCGACGGTCTGGTAGAACAGATTGCCGCTGACAAACAGCTGTGGCGTCACCCGCAAGCCGAGCTCAAATTCGTACACGGTAATCGTTTCCGGCGTCACCGGTTGCCGGTGCGGTTTGCTGGGATCGTAGCCAAAACGGCTGAAGGCATTGTTGGCGATCAGTGGCGCCCGGAACGCGCGCTGGCTCAGCAGCTTCCAATGCCAGCGTTCATGCACGCCGGTGATGCCGAGCCGCGGACTGAACTGGCTACCGTAAACATCGCTGTCGTCATAACGGCCGCCGGCAAACATGGTCAGCGGCTGCCATTGCTGCTGCCAGTTCAGAAATAGCGCTGAGCTGTCGAGTGTGACGGAATTGCTGCCGACATCATTCGGCTCGGCGCGCAGCACCAGTGTGGGATCGCGCAGCGTCATTTCGTCGGTGCGCAGAATGCGGGCGTTATCCTGCAGCAGTTCGGCACCAAGTAACCATTGCTGCTGATCCACCGTCCAGACGTTGTGGCTGGCCAGCTTCAAGCGGCGGATACCAACGTCATCACGGCGCGGCCGCTCGAACGGCACGTTGCGCTGCAGGCTGGCGATGAGCGTGGAGCGAAAACTGTCGGTTTGATACAGCGCACCGTTCAGTTCTAGCACGGCGTTATCAAACCGCAGCGGCGAAAAATTGGCGTCGATTCCGGCTTGCAGCGCTTGCTCTTGCTGATCCAGTGGCAGCGAGTCATCAACGGCAAAACCGCGAACGATGCTGTTCTGATAATGCTGCCAGAGCAGCTTGGCTGACCAAGCTTGCCAATGCAGTTGCGCACTCAGGAAGCGGCTGCGAATGCCGGCCGATTGCTCGTTGTGATCAAACGCCGGCCGTTCGTTGAAGTAGTGATATGGCGCGTCGGAGCGACGGCCATCGCCAGCAAAGAACAGCCCTTGCCAACGCCAATCGCCTTCAGCACCGGCAAAACGGCCACCGAGATCACGGTGACCAACCGCATCCGGCAACTGACCATAGCGCACCGCAGTTTCGTTGCCCTGGCTGTGGGTGATGATGTTCAACACCGCCGTTTCGGCAGCGCCGCCATACAGCACCGAACCGGGGCCACGAACAATCTCGATGCGCTCGATCAAATGAATCGGCAAATCATTGCCAAGCGGGTAAGCACCAAAGGCCAATTCGGTCAGTGGCATGCCATCGAGCAGAAACAGCGCCCGGCCTTCGAAACCGAATAACCCACGCACCACCAGACCCGAAACATCGATGTCCTTGGCGACGTTGAAGCCGGGAATCCGCTGGATGATGTCGATCAGATCGCGCGCGCCCATGGCGCGAATATCGTCAGCGGTAATGATGCTCAGAATCGCCGGATTCTGCCGCTGCGGCAGCGGCATACCGGTCGCGATGCGGGTGCTGACATCGACTTGCAGCAGATCGGCCAGATCCATTTCGAACAGATCCGCCGAGGTGGATTGCGCGGCCAACCCACACGACCAGAGTGCCAAGGCGGTGCTCGCCACACAGCTACGGACCACACCAAGCATCGCCGACAACATCCGACCGGGGAATCGTGAGACCAGTATAGTCAGCGTTCAGCAAGCGGCACTGGCGGAACGCCCGGCGCCGCCATGCAAATGCGGCAGCGCCGGTAGTAAGGTTCCGGAAGTAAGGGTCAGGTCGTACGCTTGACCTTGAACCAAGCCGCGTACATCGCCGGCAACACCAGCAAGGTCAGCGCAGTTGCTACCAACAAACCACCCATGATGGCCACCGCCATCGGCCCCCAGAACACCGAACGGGCCAGCGGAATCATTGCCAGTATCGCGGCCAGCGCGGTCAACATGATCGGTCGGAACCGGCGCACCGCCGAGCCGATGATGGCCTCCCATGGCGCAATGCCACTGGCAATGTCCTGCTCGATCTGATCCACCAGAATGACGGAGTTGCGCATGATCATGCCGGCCAGGGCAATGACGCCGAGCATGGCGACAAAACCAAACGGTTGATTGAACAGCAGCAGAAATACCGTTACCCCGATCAAGCCGAGTGGCGCGGTCAGCAGTGTCAGTGTCGTGCGCGAGAAACTTTGCAGCTGCAACATCAGCAAGGTGACGATCACCGCGATCATCAACGGCACCTG
>CAMLNB010000324.1 GCA_946481205.1 uncultured Kangiella sp.
AGGGTGAACTGCAGCGTCACCGTTTGCACGACCGGGCCCTGTTCGGTCGGCTGATAGCGCCAGCGCTGCACCGCTTGCCGCGCGACCTGATCAAAAACATTGCGCGGTGAGGCATCGAGCACGCTGACATTGCCGACGGTGCCGTCTTGCCGGACTTCAAAGCGCAGGCTGACCCAACCTTCGATACCGCGTGCCGCCGCTTCACGTGGATACAGCGGCTGCAGCTGGCTGATCGGCACCAGGTGATTTCCAGCGTTGCCGTTTTCGTCCGCACGGCGCTCGGTACCCGGAGTGAACGTCTCGGGCGTTGGCCATAATTCATCTACTCCTCCGGGATTCAATGGCGGCAGCGAAATGGTCGGATCGCCGTTATCGGTTGGTTCGATGGTAATCACCGGTCCGCTCGGGGCGCGCTGGGTTTTTGGTGCATCTTCAAGCCGTTTCCGAATCACCTCGTGTTTGGTCGTTTTGGTTGGCACGATTTCGGTCGGCGCCCAGACCGGTTTGCTGGCAATCGGCATGAGCATGTCCTGCCGAACCAGGTTGGCCATCATCCCCAGCAGCATAAAACTGATAATGAATGCAAAAATCATCGACACGCTGATACGCATGATGCGATTCCTCCCGCCCGTCCCAATCGGGCGCCCGGATTCAGCTTGGTGGTGGCCGTGCGTTAACAAAAGCGAGTTTTGCCGCGAAATGGCTGTGCATTAATGCCGTGCGTCTAACGGTTGTTGCCGGCATGATGGGGAATGAAAAAGCGCCGACAGTTGTCGGCGCTTTTTCATGTTCTGGGCAGAACGCGGTTTAAAACACCGGCTCGGCCAGTTCGGTCCGGTTGCGGCCATTGCCTTTGGCTTTGTACAGCGCATCGTCGGCATGGCGCGACAGCTGGGCAATATCGGGAATGGCTGGCTGCCATTCGCAGACTCCGATGCTGATGGCGATACGCAAATCGGCATGCAGATCGCTGCAGTCGATTTCCTCCACTGCCCGGCGCAAGCGTTCGGCCACTTCCAGCGCGATAGCGGCTTTGGCGCCTGGCAACACCACCAGAAATTCTTCACCGCCAGTGCGGCCGAGTTTGTCTTCACTGCGCAGTACGTGCTGGCAGGCATGGGCAATGCGTTGCAGCACGACGTCACCAACGGCATGACCGTAAGTGTCGTTAACGCGTTTGAAATAATCGATATCGAACACCAGCACGCTCAGCGATTGTTTTTGCGCGCGCGCCAAGTCAATTTGCTCGGTGGCGTAGCTCAGGATATGACGCCGGTTCGGCAGCCGGGTCAGCTCGTCAGTCATCGCCAGATCGCGCATCCGGCGTGAAGCTTTCAGTTGTTTCCAGCCGAGATAAGTGAGAATCGCCAACAGGACTACAGCCAGCGCAATCACCAAGGATTGCAGCGTGCGGATGCGCTGAGCATCGGCCAGCGCCTGACTGGTCAGGTTTTTCTCTTTCTCCAGCTGGTTGTTTTCCTGCTCTTTCCGTTCAGTATCAAATTGCACGCGCGAGCGTGTGGTTTGTTCTTCGCGGAGTTGCTGATCCAGCTTCTGGTGATCGGTCACATACAGCTGTAACGTGCGGTAGGCCGCTTGCCATTGCTGCCGTGCTGCCAAGGCATCGGCATAACCGCGGCGTGCGTCCACCAGGTAGCGCAACGCATTGTGTTCAATGAACACCGGAATCGCCCGCTCGTAGGCAGCAATGGCTTCATCCGGACGCTGCAATTGCTGCAGCGCGCCCGCGCGGTAAGCATGGGTCAACGCTCGCTGAATCGGGTCAGTGAGCTTGCTGCGTTCTGCCAATGCTCTATCCAGATACGGTAATGCTTCCGCAGCCCGTTGCAGGCTGACCAGCTCGGCGCCGATCGACTGCTGCATGATGGCAATCTGTTCCGGTTCCTGACGACCTTCGGCCAGTTTCAGCGCGCGCTGATAATGATCGAGCGCATTGACATGATCGCCCTGCCGCGAAAAGGCATGACCCATGTCAGCCTCCATCGACGCTGCCAGGCTGGTCAAGCCTTCCTGCTCGGCAATGGCGCGCAGCTGCTTCAGATAATGCAGCGCCTGATCATGTTCGCCGATGCGCGAATACAGCGTGGCAATCGCGCGCAGCACATCACGGCCATACGGCGAATCGTCGAGCTGGCGGTACAGTGAATAGGCTTCTTTCAGATCGGACAGTGCGTCAGCAAACTGGCCGCGAAATGATCGTAACTCGCCGCGGGTCCAGGTGGCGTCGGCCAGCAAACGGGCCTGTTGCAAACGACGGCCTTCGCTGACGGCAAAATCGTAATCCGCCATCGCCGCGTCGAGTTGGGCTTGCAGCTCCAGCGTGTAGCCGCGGCACAGGCGCAAATCGGCAAACCAGCGTGGCCGGGTCTGCAATTCCGGCAGCGCCAGCGCCGCCTCGGCCAGCTGCTGCACTTCCTGTGGGCTGCGCTTGCCGAACGCAAACCAGCACTCGACGCTGTGCATCAGCAACTCGGCGTCCAAATCCGGATTGGCGCGGACCAGCGCCCGGGCTTTCTCGATGGTGGCTTCGGCAGCGGCTTCATTGTCCCGGCCGAACTGCCGCTCGGCCTCGCGAACCAGCGCCTCGGCCTGCTGATAAATGGAGGGTGCATCTGCAGCAAAACTGGCGGCGGCAAAGCCGGAGCAGAGCAGGAAAACGAACAACCGCAGCATCATTTTTATAGGGGTGGGCGGAGGTGGGCCAGAGGGTGGCAGCCCGCCCGTTTTTGCGCAAGTCCCCCGCCAAGGCTGGCCCGCCGGGCACCAGCGTACCCATTATCGATGCCACCGATGGCAACCGTGCGATTGATAGCCAGCGGCGCTTTGTCGCACCGCAGCAACTGCCGCTATAATGCGCGCCCATTTCTTCGCCAGCCGGGCCCGGCTGGCGCCACGTCTGCAACGGGTACCCACCATGGCTCTGAAAGAAGTTCCGGCCGGCAAGAAAGTGCCGGATGAAGTCAACGTCGTCATCGAGATCCCGGCCCATGCCGATCCGATCAAGTACGAAGTGGACAAGGAAACCGGCGCGATTTTCGTCGACCGCTTCATGGCAACTGCCATGCACTACCCCTGCAACTACGGCTACGTGCCGGCCACCATTTCCGACGACGGTGATCCGGTCGACGTGTTGGTCGTCACCCCGTTCCCGCTGCAAGCCGGTGTTGTGATCCGCTGCCGCCCGGTCGGCATGCTGAAAATGGACGACGAAGCCGGCGGCGACGCCAAACTGCTGGCCGTGCCGGTGGCAAAACTTACCCCGCTCTACGACGACGTCAAAACCCACGAAGATCTGCCGCAATTGCTGCGCCACCAGATCCAGCATTTCTTTGAACACTACAAGGATCTGGAAAAGGGTAAGTGGGTCAAGGTGCAGGGCTGGGAAGGTCCGGACGCTGCCCGTGCCGAGATTGTGTCGAGTTTGAAGCGGTATGAAGACAGCGTGAAGTAAACGCTGGTTAGCTTGAATAAAAAACGCGGCTTTGGCCGCGTTTTTTATTTT
>CAMLNB010000325.1 GCA_946481205.1 uncultured Kangiella sp.
CCGCGCTGTTGCGCGGTCTCGGCGTACTCGAACAGCAGATCCGGGGTCCGGTGCGCCGACACCACCCGCACCTCATAAGCCACGCCCAGCTGATCCAGCATGGTGGCGGCGTGTTGCATCGTCTCCCAGTCGCTCTGGGAACCCATGATGATGCCGACCTGCACGTGCATCGAAGACCCTCGTAACGGTCAATGGCGGCGGCCGCGAGGAGAAAAACCTCCCCACTGCCAAACCGCCACAGGAAAGGTGCCTATTCTGGCACAAGAAACAAGGGATCTGCGGTATCGCCGCTGCGCTAGTGCGCGAAAGCTGGGGCGGTGCCAGGGCCTGTCGGTGCGGCACAGGCCCTGGCGTGGGGGTCAGGGCGTCGGAGTGTACTTGTAGACGCCACGGCTCGGGCTCTGCGGCCGGGTACCGGTCGTGCTGCTGTAGCCGCCAATGAGGTAGATGTCGTTGCCAACCGCGACCGCGGCAGCACCGGTGGTCGCGAACGGCATGTCAGCCAGAGTTTCCCAGCTGTTGGCGACCGGATCAAAACGCTCGATCTTGCGATGGATCTGTGGCGCCGGCAGCTCGCCACCGAGCACATAGAGTTTGCCACCGACTACGGCGCTGGCAGCACAGGCGCGTGCGGTCGGCATCTCCGCGCGGACATCCCAGCCATCGGCAGATGGTACATAGACTTCGACGCTTTTGAGTGCATTGGCGTCATTGTCCCGGATGCCCGGAGCGCGACCGCCGGCGACGTAAATCCGACCATCGATAACACCAGAAGCAGCACAGTTACGCGCTTGCATCAATGGCGCCAATTGTCCCGGTTCATGCGTTTGGCTGGTGAAGTTGAAACGCTCGTGGGTCGCCAGCGACGCACTGGAAACGTTGCTGTAGTTCCAACCACCTATCAAATGCGCTTGCTCGCCCAATGCCACTGCAACAGATGCAAACCGGACCGACGGCAGCGACGGACCCGGTGACCATGTTCCGGCAGCCGTATCGAAGATTTGTAGCGTTTGGGCGGCCTCACCGCCAAACACATGGAGCTTGCCACCATGAAACACTGCGGCGTTGTTGTCGGTTCCGGACAGCAGTGAGGGGCCGGTCTGCCAGCTGTTTCCGGCAATGTCGTAGATGTAGAACGACGGCAAGGTATCAAAGCCGCCGGCGACATAGATTTTGCCGTTCGCCTCAGCGGCCGCGAAGCGACCGAGTGCACGTGGCAGATCACTCAGCTGAGCCCAACCGGCAGGAAGCGGTGGCGGCGTTTCTCCACCACCGGTATTGCCGCCACCACTGCTGCTACCGCCACCACCCCCACCACATGCCGTCAGCGCGACCCATACCGTCATCAAGCACCACTGTGCCGTTCGTTTACTCATTTGCCTGTTCTCCTTGCACCAGCTGAATCCGCATTCGGTCAGCACGCGGGCATTAGGCAAAGGACGGTAACGATGGACAATAATCCTCGCATGGATTCGCTATCCAAATTTAATTTGGCAGGAAATTCAATGCGTTGGTTGTTTTGATAATCGATGCGCGAGGCTTAGCGCGCCAGCATGAGATCGGCATAGGCTGTGTCGGCCAGTTCAACATACACCTGATCCGGCTCGGCACCGACGCTCAATTGCGGGAACTCGGCAAAGGTGCCGAGCGGAAATTCCGCCAGTATCTGCCACGGACTGCTGGCATCCACCTGACGCAACCAGGTTTCCACGCGGTCGCGACGCAGGACCAGTATCCCGGTCGGCGTCATCAACCAAGCAACCGTGCCATCCGGCAGCTCGGCGACGGGCGTAGACTGCTCGCTACCGTTGTGGTAATCGAAAGCGCGGACGTGTCGGCTTTGCCGCGGCTGGTAATACAGCAAGGCATCCGCCGACGGCTTCTGAATGATCGCTGGCGGCTGCGCGGTATGCAGTGGTCGGGCATCACTACCGTCACGGGCGACCGACCAAAGCTGTGGCTGCTCATGATGGTTGATGATGACCAATAAGGATTGGCCGTCATCACTCCATTGCGGCGTTTCGTAGTCACCGGGACCGGTGTGCAAACTCAGCACTTTGCCGGTTTGCACATGCAGCAAGCAGAGCCCGTACTGACGTGACTGGCAGCTGCCAACAAAAGCAATGCTGTCGCCGGCCGGGGACCACCGCGGTGAGTGCGCCAGGTCGCGCAGCTGGGTCAATGGCCGAATGACGTCGTTGCCACGCTGACTCAGCCAGAGCTCGCGAAAACCGCTGCGTGCGGAAACAAAAACCAGGGCCTGCTGCACCGTCGAATAGTCCGGGGATTGCTCGCTGGCAACGCTGCCAGTCAACGGCTGCAGATCGGCACGACCGGCAGCAAACGACAGCAAAGCAATGCGCTGATGTTTTTTCAACAGCGAGAACACCAGGCCATCGCGATGCGCGTGTGGCGCACTGCCCTCCAAACCAAGCGGTTGATGCTGACGCCGTTGCCGATCAAATTGCCAAAGCGTGCGAGAGCCGTGTTGCGTTGTCGAGTAAATCAGCGCGTCCTGATCGCGACGCCAGGTCAGCCCATGCAGATCGCGAAATTGCTGTTCGGTAAGTCGCTCGACTCGGCCTTGCAGATCGGTCACGTACAGATCTCGACTGGCGTCGCTTGCCTGAGCTCGAGCAAACGCAATCTGCTGGCCATCAGCAGACCAGGCCGGTTGATGATCCGACAGCAGAGTATCGCTTTGGGTCAGTTGTCTGGTCTCGCCACGCTTCAGATCGTGCAACAACAATCCCGGCGCCGAGTCGCCCAGCTTGCCGGTGTAGACCAATTGTGCGGCGTTCGGCGACCACGCCAAGCTGGGTGTCCACAGTGGCAAGCAGGAACCCACCTGACGGAGTGCAGCGGTCTGCAGGGAATACACCATCACGTTACAGTGTTCGGCGTCATCCAGTTCGATAAACGCCAGCTCAGTGCCATCGGGCGACCACGCGACGCCGGTGATCTCGTTGTCGGTGTTGCTGATCGGTGTTGGTGCGGCGCTGGTGTCAGCGGCGGCGCGCAAATACAAGCGGCCTTTACCGGTGCTCTGCCACCAAGCAAAAGCCAATAGCTGACCGTCCGGTGACAACTGGCCAAGGTATTCCATGCCAGCGTATTGCGTCAGTGCAGACGTCTCGGTGAAGGCAGGCACCGTTGTCGCGGAGGGGCGCGGCAACAGCCACAACGCGAGCAAACCGGTCAGCAAGAATAGCGACAACAGCAGCGCAATCCGGCGATTATTGCGCGACAAAATTGTTGACGCCTGTTCATTGGCATTCGTTACCACTGCGGCAGCGTGTGCGCGTTGTGCGCGAGCCAGGACTTGCACCGGCGCAATCAGCCGATAGCCTTTCTTCGGAATGGTTTGCAGATAGCGCGGTTCATCGGCATCGTCGTCCAATGTCTGTCGTATCGCCCAGATCGCGTTATTGATACCTTGTGCGGCCACCGCTTCGTTTCCCGCCCAGATGCGGGCAACAATTTCTTCTCGGCTGATCGTCTCA
>CAMLNB010000326.1 GCA_946481205.1 uncultured Kangiella sp.
ATCGGTCGTTGTCGGCACAGTGGGAGCACACCGTTTTGATCACCGCAACGGGTGTCGAGGTGTTGACGAAGCGAAAAGAAGAGAGCTTTTAAGCTCTCTTCTCATTTTTAGCGATGCCAGCAGCGGCTTACTCTTGGCAGTCTTTCGCCATTGCGTCAAAGAAGTCCGACAGCGAGCGACCAGCGCCGTCAGGCCAAAGCGCGGTACTGACCCGTTTCAGGGCGCCTTCTTCAGCTTGTTGGAAGCTGACCGACTTGCTGTGCTTCGAATAGTTTATTGGCTCTGCGTTTGCGTCAGATTCATCTAAGCGCAAACTGCTCTTGTAGAAATCGATTTTCTCGTAGACTGGCTCAGCCAATACCGGACCAAAGCCACGATCCAACTCTCCGGAGTAACGATTCACCGTTGAGATCAGGTGACGATCTCGGTGAATGCGGTGAATTTGCTCTGGGTCGCCATAACGTTCGATCACCCAGATGAGAGCTTGGCGATGGTGTTCAAAATGCACCCACTGACGCCAATCGGCATCGGGCGCATAACGCCAATACTGCTGCTGAGCCGCCCGCATATGCAGGTAGAGCAGCATGGCGCCCTCGGTCGGATAATCGCGATAAGATTCGACCAACTGCTCCAATGCCGCAGTAAACGCCGGTTGAGAAAACGCATACGAGTCCGGACTTGAAACAATATAGGTTGCCGACAACGCGAGATTCGCCGTTTTCATCGCCTGCAGCTGCGCCTCTGACGGCTTGTTCTCAGCCTGTGAGAAATCAAGTTGATAGGAGTGATGCCCGACATCCGTAACAACGGCATCGTAGTCAGCGATCAACTCGTCCGACAATCCGTCTTCGCGTATTGCTGATATCAGATCAAGCAGCTCCTCGTCGCGAAGGCCCAAGTGATTATTGCGAGCCAAGAACTGTTGACGGACTTGTTCATCCGCATCAGCGCGAAGAACACACGTCGACAAGCGTGCTTGACCACCATAGCTAACAGACACTGACGACTCAGCCTTAGGCGTCATTTCGACGGTTGTGCCATCGCCACCCATGCGCGCGGCAGGCAAGGTGACCGCAATTTCATCAATTGCCTGCACTTTCTCTTCCGTCCAAAACCAGCGCAACGCAATACCACAACCGACAACTACCGCAAAAGCCACTACCCACTTCTTCATTCCATGAATTCCAGAACCAGAAAATTCGATTTACGTGACAATGTTTCACAAGCACACAAGCCCGACTTGTGCGACAGCACATCTCAGAATACCAATAACCACTGAGTTGCATCTGCCGTGGAAAATCTTTTTGGAGTCGCTATCGCGGCCACATTGATGCAGAAAAGTCGAAATACCCATGTAGAAAGGTCGGAGCAACCGACCCAGCGAGAACCCGGGGTCCCCATTCGCGCCAGCCGGCGATTCGATGTTAGCGGCCGGGTGCGCAAGCCTAGATGGCTTGCGCAGTGCTGATATGGCAGGACGCCGTATCAATGCATGCCCGTAGCCGATAATACCGAAGCGACGGGCGGATTAGCCGAAGCAACCAAACGATTCTGGCGCGTGGGGCGTGTTCTCTTTGGTTACTTTCTCTTGCACGAGCAAGAGAAAGTAACTCGCCCGCCGGGGCGAGACCCGGCAAAGATGCCAGAAAAACAGCTCATTGCTAACTCGACACAAGCAGGGTAAGCAAGCATTACATTTGAAGTAGCAAGCGCTTTCTTAACGTAATCCAAACCAATGAACCAAGGCAAAAAAAGATAACTACAGACGTTCCCACACTAAGAAAGACCGCTTTTGCGCCCGCACCTTGTCGCATCAGCCAATAATGAAGCACAAGAGAAAGTGGAGCAACAGCGGCATATGGCCCACTTATACCCGCCCGCGCGCCTTCCTGATCAAGTTCTCCGTTCTGAGCCCTGAATCGCCATGCAACAAAGAGGACCACAACAAAAATAAGAAGGGCCAAGAAAAAAGTTGCTTTAAGACTCCCCATGAAAACCATTCCAAGAAAAATCTGAGTCAACATCATCAAACCAGTCGTGGAAGTTAACGCAGAAACTCTCCAAACCGAAAAGCCTGAGGAAGTCCTTTCCTTCCCAATGAAAAAAGCCGCACCAATTACAGACAGCAGCACATTTCCTATCATCCAATGGATAATAACCCCATGAACGCCATTATCGATAAACTGAAGTGAAAGCGCCGGAATAACAGGAGAGAAAATGCCAATAAATGACGTCATCACTACAAAATCTTTATAACCCATAAAAGGTTGCGGCCCCACCTAACTACTCCATGAAATTCTCATAATTTCGAATCGTTCTGAAAACTCAAAACCCACACGGCACCGTCAACAACTCCGCCCTAACCTTCCAATCCGGCAACACTGACCCCACCAGCGCATGAAACGCCGGACTGTGATCAAAATGCTGCAAATGGCAAAGCTCGTGCACGACGACATAATCGATCGCCGGTAACGGCGCCCGCAGTAACGAGATATTGAGCGTGATGCCACCATGCGACGCGCAGCTGCCCCAGCGCGAGCGCATGGCGCGGAATTTGAGCTCGGGTAGTTCACGATTGAACAGGCGGCGATGCCAGAACGCGACCCGTTCCGGCAACCGGATCTCGGCTTCGCGTAAATAGAATTTCTGCAGCGCCTTGCATACCGACAGCTCATCCAGCTTGTTGGTGGCGAGCCGGATTTCGCCGTCGCCGACGCTGGCGAACCAGCGTGTGGCGGCCATCAATTTGAGCCGGTAGGGTTCGCCGAGAAAATGGTGGAGGGCACCGTCGTGGTATTGCAGTGCCAGCGCGCCTTCGCCGGCTTCGAGGCTGTCGAGCCGTTCCTGCAGCCAGTCGCGGCGGCTGTGTACGAACGAGCGAATGACGCCGAGCGGCAGCCGGTTCGGCGCCCGCACTTCGAAGCTGCCATCGCGCAGCACGTGCAGCGCGACGGTTTTGCGTGATTGGCGCTGAACGGGAATGCGGATCTCGCCGGCCTCGAGTTCGACCAGCACTTCTTCGGCAAACAAAGGTTCGGAGGGGCGCTGACGCAGCACGCAAAACCTCAACAGAAAACGGGAAAAGAAAAAGGCGATGCAAGCATCGCCTTTTTCCGGATCGGCCGCAACCGAGCGCTTATTTGCGCTTCGGCGGCAGATCGGTGCAGGTGCCTTCGTACACTTCGGCAGCGAACGCAACCGACTCCGACAAGGTCGGGTGGGCGTGAATGGTCAGCGCGATGTCTTCGGCATCGGCACCCATTTCGATCGCCAGACCGATCTCGGCGATCAGTTCACCGGCGTTGACGCCGACTATTGCACCACCGATGACACGGTGGGTGGCCTTGTCGAACAACAGCTTGGTGAAACCTTCGCTGCGGGCGACGCCGATGGCACGGCCCGAGGCCGCCCACGGGAATGAGCCAACGCCGTAGTCGATGCCCTTGGCCTTGGCTTCTTTCTCGGTCAGGCCGACCCAGCCAATTTCCGGAT
>CAMLNB010000327.1 GCA_946481205.1 uncultured Kangiella sp.
TGAACACCCTGCTGATCTGCGTACCGCTGTTCGCCATCGCGTTATTGAAGCTACTGCTGCCGATTCAGACCGTCCGCGCCTTCTTCAACCGCCTGCTCGACGGCTTGGCTACAACCTGGATCAGCATCAACAACGGCATCCATGCGCTGACCAAGAAGATCCGCTGGCAGGTTGAAGGGCTGGAAAGCCTCAAGCGCGATGACTGGTACCTGGTGCTATCCAATCACCAGAGCTGGGCCGACATTCTGGTGCTGCAGAAGATTTTCAACCGCCGCATTCCATTCATGAAGTTCTTCCTAAAGCAGGAACTGATCTGGGTGCCAGTGATTGGCCTTGGCTGGTGGGCACTCGATTTCCCGTTCATGAAGCGCTATAGCAAAAGCTACCTCGCCAAACATCCTGAAATGAAAGGCAAGGACATGGAAACCACCCGCAAGGCCTGCGAGAAATTTCGCACCCTGCCGGTATCAATCATGAACTTTGTCGAAGGCACTCGCTACACGCCCTCCAAAGCCAAGCACACCCAGTCGCCATTCAAACATCTGCTGAAACCGAAAGCCGGTGGCGCCGGCTTTGTTCTGACCGCGATGGGTGAGCAACTGCACCGTATTCTTGACGTCACCATCGTCTACCCGCAAAAAGCGCATTCGTTCTGGGACTTCTTGTGCGGCAAGGTCACCGATATTCGCGTGCATATCCGCAGTCTGCCGGTCACCAAAGAACTGGTCGGCAACTACGAAGATGACAAGGACTATCGCGTCCGCTTCCAGGCCTGGCTCAATGAACTGTGGCTGGAAAAAGATCAGCGCATTGGCCACATGCTGGCGCGCAGTTGATTGCCACCATAAAAACAAAAGGCGCCGATGGCGCCTTTTGTTTTTTCCCTTGAACAAATCGGGATTTACCGCCCCCGATCAATCGCATCGCCCTGATACGACTTCGCATTTGCCAGCTTCCCGTCATCGGACTGCCCGACCGCCAGCCGCAAAATCTGTATCCCGGCGCCAATCAGCGTTTTCAGAATGCTGGCCAGTACGCCGACCACCATCACACCAACAAACAGAAACATGACGGTGCGCAGCGACTCAGACCAGCTCACCTCAAACGCCTGATCGGCCGCGACACCGAACAACACCTTTTCCTCAATCCGAACCTGCGCCAGCAGGAATTCAACAATCCGAATCTCTTCCGGATGGTTGATGATCTGATAAACCAGATAACCGATATAGATCAGCAGAAAGGCACCAATAATCACCAGTGCCAGACCGAGTGCGGCGAGCGGCGCGCGTAGTGGTTCGATAAAATCCGGGCGATTTCCCTGCATGAGATGTCTCCCTCATTGTTCTGTATTGTCGGGGTTCTGCGCTTTCGATCTCGGCGCGTAGGGTGCGCCATGCGCACCAGCAAATCATTAATCACATTACTCATCGAATACCCAAAGAAATAAGGTGCGCATGGCGCACCCTACTCTGTGGTCCTAGCAGCGGGCCGACCTTAAGCCCGTTTCCATGTCGTCCCGTTGGCGCCATCTTCCAGCACGATGCCTTCCGAGGTCAGCTGCTTGCGGATCTCGTCGGCGCGGGCAAAGTTCTTGGCTTTGCGGGCGTCGAGCCGTTCCTGGATCAGCGCTTCGATGCGAGCGGCATCATCGCCGGCACCGGCTTTGAAATAGCTTTCCGGATCGCGCTGGGCAATGCCGAGCACGCCACTCAAGCGGCGCAGCATGGCGGCGAGTTGCGCAGCCAATGCCATGTCGGTGGTCTTGAGCCGGTTGATTTCGCGGACCAGATCGAACAGCACGGCCATGGCTTCCGGTACGTTGAAGTCATCGTCCATCGAATGGCGGAAGCGCTGCTCGTATTCCTCACCGGCGAGCTCAGTTACCACCGGCACGCCGCGCAGCGCGGTGTAAAAACGCTCCAGCGCACCAGCCGCGGCGTCGAGGTTGTCCTGGCTGTAATTGAGCTGGCTGCGGTAATGACCGGACAGCAGGAAGAAACGCACCACTTCCGGCTCGTACTCTTTCAGCACTTCGCGAATCGTGAAGAAATTGCCGAGGCTCTTCGACATCTTCACCGCATCGACTTGGACCATGCCGGTATGCAGCCAATAGTTGACGAATTTGCAGCCGTTGGCGCCTTCGCTCTGGGCGATCTCGTTTTCATGGTGCGGGAACTGCAAATCGGAACCGCCGCCGTGAATGTCGAAATGCTCACCGAGGCATTTCTTGCTCATGGCCGAGCATTCGATATGCCAGCCCGGCCGGCCCTTGCCCCACGGCGAATCCCAGCTCGGCTCATTGGGCTTGGCGGCTTTCCACAGCGCGAAATCGAGTGGGTCTTCTTTTTCTTCACCAATCTCGACGCGGGCACCAGACTGCAGATCCTCCAGACTCTGCCCGCTCAGGCGGCCATAGTCGGCGAACTTGTTGACCCGGTAATAGACGTCACCGGACGGCGTGGCATAGGCCATGCCGCGGGCGATCAGCGTCTCGTTCATCGCGATGATTTCGGCAATGGTGGTGGTCGCGCGCGGCTCGATATCCGGCTTCGGAATGCCGAGCGCGGCAAAGTCGTCGTGCATCGCCTGGGTAAACTCATCGACCACCGCCGAGAAGTCGGTCTGGCGCTCGTTGGCGCGCTTGATGATCTTGTCATCGATATCGGTGATATTGCGGACCACGGTCACGTCATAACCGGAGAAGCGCAGGTAGCGGGCGATGACATCAAAGCTGACGTAGGTCCGGCCATGGCCGATATGGCAGTAGTCATAGACCGTGACGCCGCAGACATACATGCCGACCTTGCCGGGATGCATGGGTTTGAAGTCTTCTTTTTGGCGGGTCAGGGTGTTGAACAGCTGCAACATCGGTGGGGTTCCTAATCAAAAATGCACAAGGGCGCTGGACCAGCGGCCCCAAATCATGGCGCAGAGGCGGACGAATCGGCCATCCCGGTTTATCATATGCGCCATCCGGGGCCGGCCATTCTAGCCGGGCCTCGCCCGGTAACCCAGCCTTCCGGCCCGACTTTGCCGGTCCCCTACCCCGGTTTTGTTAAGCCCACCAACCCAACCGTTCTCTAACCGTTCTCTCAACTACAGGTGAAAACATGGTCACTCTGCATACCAACCACGGCGACATTACCCTCGAACTGTTTGCCGACAAGGCCCCGATCACGGTCGCCAACTTCCTCGACTACTGCCGTTCGGGCCATTACAACAACACCATTTTCCACCGCGTCATCAACGGCTTCATGATCCAGGGCGGCGGCTTCGAGCCGGGCATGGAGCAAAAGTCGACCAAGGCCACCATCAAGAACGAAGCCAACAACGGCGTCTCGAACAAGACCGGCACCATCGCCATGGCCCGCACCAGCGAGCCGCACTCGGCCTCGGCCCAGTTCTTCATCAACGTCAAGGACAACGACTTCCTCGACTTCAAATCCGAAACCACCCAAGGCTGGGGCTA
>CAMLNB010000328.1 GCA_946481205.1 uncultured Kangiella sp.
AGGCCGTACCGCTCTACAGCGATGATTGTGGTTTTGCCGGCATCGCCCAGCGTGGAGATTGGCTGTACAGCGTTTGCGCCACCGGGCCACTGTGGGCACCGAAACGCTATTTGCTGGCGGCCCAATTGCAAGCGGGCATGACACCGCAATTCCAGATCATCAAGGAGATCGAGCTGGCCATTCCGAACGGCATGGCCTTTGATCGCAATGGCGTGCTGCTACTGGCCGATGAAAACTTTTTTGGCGGTGGCAAAGTGGTGCGTGTACACATCGCCGACGGCGTGGTGCCGCAGGTGACGCGCATTGATACCTGGCTGGATCATCGACACGGCGTGTTCTATCCGAACGGCATCCGCGTGGTTGGCGATCAGCTGTTCCTGACCGATGCCGGCAACGTCAAAATCATCCGCTTCGATGACGACGGCAATGTGCTGGCCAACCGCACGCTGTTCAGCCGCGCCACCATTTTCGATGATCTGCTGCCCGCTTGTGGTGGCGCTGCGGTCACCGATTACATCAACGGTACGGTGCTGTACATCGACCGCGACGGCAACAAACGCTACGAAAGCTCCGCGCAAAGTTTCCCCGGCGCATCATCGGTGCAGATTGGTCGGCCGCCGCTGTTCACCGGCTACCAATTGCTGATAACAGAGAAAGGCATGCTGATGGAAACCGACAGCCGGGTCGGCGACAAGCTCTCCACCATCAGCGCTGACTTTGATCTGGCCGAGTACGCGGCGAATTGTCCTTGAAAGCAATCTTGATCCCCCTCCTTGTCAAGGAGGGGTTAGGGGTGGTTGAAGTCAGGTTGAAATCAAGTCGGTGGTTTTCGCATCCGCAGGATTTGTTTTCACTGTGCGTTACGATTTGAACAATGAGTCTCGGCGTGCGCTGAGCTGAACCACCCCCCTCCTTGCCAAGGAGGGGAGCGACAGTGCGACGCCAAACCGATACTCAACGCAAAAGGTGCCGTAATGTTTACGGTACATTCCGGCTGATTATGCCGCCGAGAACCGCCGCGCCAATTTCTGTTCACGAAATTGCTCGGTGACAAAATCGACAAACACGCGGGTTTTCGCCGGCAACAATTTCTGCCCGGCAAAATACAGTGAGATCGGACCAAGGTCGGCATACCAGTCTGGTAGCAAGCGAATCATCGCACCGCTCTCCAGATGCGGTAACGCATGCGGCATGGCAATCAAACCAATGCCGAGTCCCATCAGCACACTGCGCGTGACGGCTTCCGGATCATTGACGACCACGCGCGGTTTCAACTGCACCGGCAATTCGTCGCCGCGACTGCTGCGCAGCACATGGTTGCGCACTCGACCGGTTTGCACCGAGCGCATGACAATGCCATCCCACGCCTGCAGATGCGCCGGCTCACGCGGCAATTCACGGCCGTGCAGAAACTGCGGCGTCGCCACTGCGATGACATGGATGCGCGCCAGTTCGCGTGCAACCACGCCCGGCGTCAATTCAAAGCCGCCACCGATCGCGACATCCAAGCCCTCGGCGATCAGATCCACCGAGCGGTTTTCAAATTGCCATTCCGGCAGCACGGCCGGGTAGCGCGCCAGAAACGCCGGTAACAGCGGCAACAAGTAATCGAGACCGAAGCCCCAGGACATGCTGACTTTCAAACTGCCGGCCGGCTGACCGGCGTTGGCGCTGACGTCAGCCAGTGCGGCCTGGATGCCATCGAGCTCGCCACGCACCGAGCTCAGCAAGCGTTCGCCGGCTTCGGTCAGCGTCAGCTTGCGGGTGCTGCGCTGGAACAGCCGGACGCCGAGGTTACCTTCGAGCTGGGCGACATTGCGACTGACCGCTGCCGGGGTCAGCGCCAGCCGGCGGGCGGCGGCGGAGAAGCTGCCCGATTCGGCGCTACGGACAAAGGATTCCAGGTTCGACAAGGTTTCCATAGCCAGCCACCTTCAATTATTGCTTGAAAGTGATTCTACCTATTACTGGCTACTGACGGGTAATCGGGAAGCGGATAGTGAGCCCCGTGGCCAGCACAGAGGCCTGCCGAAAACCGAAACCCACTTGAATAAGGAAAGCATCATGTCGAACTCCAACCCCGCAACCCGCACTGGCCTGCCCCTGACCGGCAAGGTCGCGCTGGTCACCGGCGGCTCGCGCAGCATCGGCGCCGCCATTGCCAAGAAACTGGCTGCCGATGGCGCCGCCGTCGCGCTGACCTACAGCAGTTCACCGGAGAAAGCCGAAGACGTGGTCACCGCCATCACCGCCGCAGGCGGCAAAGCGCTGGCGATTCACGCCGACTCCGGCGACAGCGTTGCCGTGCAAGCGGCGGTGGCAAAAACCGTCGCGCAATTTGGCGCGCTGGACATTCTGGTCAACAACGCTGGCATTGCCGTGATCAACACACCGGAAGGTTTCAGCAGTGATGAGTTTGCCCGCATGGTCGATGTGAACATCAAAGGCGTGTTTGTTGCGATTCAGGAATCGCTGAAGCACCTGAAAAGCGGTGGTCGCATCATCAACATCGGCAGCATCAACAGCGAATACGTGCCGTACGCCGGTGGCGCACTGTATGTGATGACCAAAGCCGCCGTGTCCGGTTTGAGCAAAGCGCTGGCGCGTGACTTGGGTCCGCGCGGCATCACGATCAACAACGTGCAGCCGGGCCCAACCGACACCGACATGAATCCCGCCACCAGCGATTTTGCCGCGCAAGCGAAAAGCTATATCGCGCTGCAGCGCTACGCGAGTAGCGAGGAAATCGCCAACGTGGTCGCGTTCTTGGCCAGCCCTGGCGCGAGCTACGTGACCGGTGCAGATATCGCGGTCGATGGCGGCTATTCCGCCTGAGTCGATTCACACAAATTTGTTCAGCCTATCGGGAGTACTGAAATGAATATTGGCATCATCGGCGCTGGCGCCATTGCGCAAGCCATTGCCCAACAAATTGTCCGCGCCGGTTTGCGTGTGACGCTCAGCAACCGTCGCGGTGGCGATTCACTGCGCGAGATCACTCAGCAACTGGGCCCGCATGCAAAAGCCGGTAGCGTGCAGGAAGCAGCGGCGGCCGACATCGTGATCCTCGCGGTGCAGTGGCAGCAGATTCCGGACGCGGTGAAAGATCTGCCGCAGTGGAACAATCGCATCGTCATCGACACCACCAATCCGATCATTCAACCTGGCTTTCGCATCGCTGAGTTGGGTGGCCGCAGTTCCAGCGAAGTGGTGGCGGAACTGTTGCCGGGAGCACGCCTGGTCAAAAGCCTGAACACGCTGACGCCGCCGGTGCTGGCCAAAGACACGCGCGAAGCCGGCGGCCAACGGGTGATGTGGCTGTCCGGTGACGACGCCGACGCCAAGGCAACCGTTGCCGGTTTGCTGAGCCGGTTCGGTTTTGCCCCTATCG
This sequence comes from uncultured Kangiella sp., assembly GCA_946481205.1. Next base: position 3,392 of record CAMLNB010000328.1, read on the forward strand.
ATCTCGGCGCCTTGGCAACCGGTGGTCGTTTGCAGCAATTCCCGGGCGGCCCGTTGCCGACCTTGAACCTGGTCAAGC
>CAMLNB010000329.1 GCA_946481205.1 uncultured Kangiella sp.
ACCAAGAACCAGCAGCTGCAGCGCGTGTACGGCACCGCCTGGGCGAACAAGAAAGATCTCGAGGCTTACTTGCACCGGCTGGAAGAGGCCGAGAAGCGCGATCACCGGAAAATCGGCAAGGCGCTGGATCTGTTCCACCTGCAGGAAGAAGGTCCGGGCATGGTGTTCTGGCACAACAACGGCTGGATCATCTACAAGGAAATCGAGAACTACATTCGCAATCGTCTGCGCATTGCCGGCTATCAGGAAGTGCGCACGCCGCAGGTGATCGACCTGAGTCTGTGGGAGCGTTCGGGCCACTGGGGTAAGTACTCGCCGAACATGTTCACGACCGAGTCGGAGAACCGCAAGTACGCCATCAAGCCGATGAACTGCCCGTGCCACGTGCAGATCTTCAACACCACGCTGCACAGCTACCGCGATCTGCCGCTGCGCATGGCCGAGTTCGGTTCCTGCCACCGGAACGAGCCGTCGGGTGCACTGCACGGCATCATGCGGGTACGCGGCTTTACCCAGGACGACGCCCACATTTTCTGCACCGAAGACCAGATGCGCGACGAGATCATCTCGTTCGTCGACCTGCTGTACTCGGTCTATGAGGACTTCGGCTTTACCGACGTCATCATCAAGCTGTCGACCCGGCCGGAAAACCGGATCGGCTCCGATGCGATGTGGGACCGCGCCGAAGGCGCGCTGGCCGATGCACTGAAGGCGAAAAATCTGGCATTTGAGTACCAGCCGGGCGAAGGCGCCTTCTACGGACCGAAGATCGAGTTCACCCTGCGTGACAGTCTGGGCCGTAACTGGCAATGCGGTACCATGCAGGTCGACTACAACATGCCGGAACGCTTGGGCGCCGAATACATCGACGAAAGCAGCACCAAACGCACGCCGGTCATGCTGCACCGGGCCATCCTGGGTTCGCTGGAGCGCTTCATCGGCATGCTGATCGAGCACCATGCCGGTTTGTTCCCGACCTGGCTGGCACCCCAGCAAGTGTCGGTGCTGAGCATCACCGACCGCCAGCATGACTACGTGTCCGGACTGGCCAAAGCCTTGAACAATCAGGGCTTCCGGGCCAATTCCGACTTGAGAAACGAGAAGATCAGCTATAAGATCCGCGAGCACACGCTTAACCGTGTGCCATATCTGCTGGTCGTCGGCGATCGTGAGGTCGAGACGAATACAGTGGCCGTGCGTCGACGCGATGGCAAGGACCTTGGGGTGATGACGGTAACCGCCTTCACCGAACTCCTCGCCAGTGACGTGTCCTCGCGCGGCCGTTCTATTTTGGAGGATTGAGCAATAAAACCACCAATCAGGACGGGACCGAAGCCGCCGCCGAGGCCGCGGATCTCCCGTGAAGCGCGCACCAACCCCCAACGGGAAAACCGGATCAACGAAGAAATCACCGCGCGTGAAGTGCGTTTGATCGGTGAAGAAGCGCAGCAGATAGGTGTAGTGTCGATCCGCGAAGCACTCGCGGCGGCCGAAGAGGCAGGTTTGGATCTGGTCGAGATTTCGCCGGATGCCGTGCCGCCAGTCTGCAAGATCATGGATTACGGCAAGTACTTGTACACCAAGTCCAAGCAACAAGCCGAAGCCAAAAAGAAACAGGTCCAGATCCAGGTCAAGGAAATCAAATTCCGGCCGGGTACGGACGTCGGTGATTACCAGGTCAAGCTGCGTAACATCCTGCGGTTCTTCGAGGATGGTGACAAAGCCAAGATCACGGTTCGCTTCCGCGGCCGCGAAATGGCGCACCAGGAACTCGGTATGCAGATGATGGAGCGCCTGCAGCTGGATACGGCCGAACATGCCGTCGTCGAATTTGCCCCGAAAATGGAAGGCAAGATGATGACGATGATTCTGGCACCGAAAAAGAAAACGAAGTAATTCGGGTTCTGTGCAACGAGCCCGGTTTGTGAACCGGGCTTTGTTTTGCATGCAGCAAGAGATATTCGCAACCAACGCCTTGGCGTGTTTGCAAACAGAATTCCCGGCAACGGGAATACAAGTCCGACTCTGGCGTCAACTACGGCGTGGTGCCGTGGCCAGACCGGATAAATCAGGAGCAGTAACATGCCCAAGATGAAGACCCACCGGGGCGCTGCCAAGCGCTTCAAGAAAACGGGTTCGGGTGGCTACAAGCATAAACAAGCTGGTATGCGTCACCTGTCCACGCACAAGAGCGGTAAAACCGTTCGTCAACTGCGTGGTTTGAAGATGGTGTCCGAGCAGGACGCGCCAGAATTGAAGCGCTTGCTTCCGTACGTGTAAGGAGTTGAGTCATGGCACGAGTAAAACGTGGTGTGACCGCCCGTGCGCGTCACAAGAAAATTCTGAAGCTGGCCAAGGGTTACTACGGTGCCCGTTCGCGTACTTATCGCGTAGCCAAGCAAGCGGTCATCAAAGCGGCTCAGTACGCTTACCGTGACCGTCGTCAGAAAAAGCGTCAGTTCCGCGCGCTGTGGATTGTCCGTATCAACGCCGCGTCGCGTGAGTGCGGTATGTCCTACAGCCGTCTGATCGATGGTTTGAAGAAAGCCAACATCGTCATCGACCGCCGCGTGCTGGCCGATCTGGCGATGTTTGACAAGGTTGCGTTTGCTGCTCTGGCCGAAAAAGCCAAAGCCGCCCGCGCCGCCTGAGACTGACCCGAAGCGCTTTGCTTCTGCGGTTCAGTGACAAGCGATTTCGTTTGTCGGAAGGGGAAGGGCGCAAGCTCTTCCCCTTTTTGTTTTCCGGCCTCGGCGGAAACGAAAAAGTAATTGGTCGCTGTGGATCGGTTCCCGGCACAATGCGGCGCTTCGAAAGTGCCCGAGTGACTGGCCTGGCAATAGCCAGAGCCCTGAATCAAACGAATTCTGTGTGGGAGCGGCTTTAGCCGCGACGGTTGCAGCGCTGATGACGTCGGAACTGCAGTCGCGGCTGGGGCGGCTTCCACAGCAAGAAAATAATGAACAACCAACCCAAGGGGTTGCTATGGAACTGGAACAGATATTGGTACAAGGCCAGGCCGCCATTGCTGCGGTCACTGATCTGCCGACACTCGAGCAGGTCAAGGCGCAATTTCTCGGCAAGAACGGTTCGCTGACGGCGGCGTTCAAACAGATGGGCGCACTGTCGCCGGACGAGAAGAAAGCGTTCGGCGCCAAGATCAATGTCGTAAAAACCGGCATCGAAGAAGCGCTTGAAGCCAAACGTGCCGAGATCACCGAGAAAGCGATTGCCGAAAAGCTTGCCCGCGAAACCGTTGATGTGACGCTGCCCGGTCGGCGCAATCATCAGGGCGGTCTGCATCCGGTTACCCGAACGATGCGCCGCATCGAAACCTATTTCGCCCAGATTGGCTTCGCCGTGGCCGAAGGTCCGGAAGTCGAAGATGACTGGCACAACTTCGGTGCGCTGAACATTCCGGATCATCACCCGGCCCGGGCGA
>CAMLNB010000330.1 GCA_946481205.1 uncultured Kangiella sp.
CACAACAGCGGTCACTGGACCATCGAAGGCGCCGAAACCAGCCAATTCGAAAATCATTTGCGCGCGATTCTCGGCAAGCCGCTCGGCTCGACTGAAGCGCGGCAGCCGTCGGCAATGGTCAATATCATCGGCGTGCACGGTGACACCGAAGCGGTGCTCCGCCAACCGGGCGCACACTTGCATCTGTATGACAAAGACGAACGACCGGCGCGCAAACTCGGCCATATCAATCTGCACTGTCATCATCATGTCGAATTGCACGACAAGATCCGCGCATTGCGCGACTGGCTGCCGGCCGATGCGCCGATCCTGAAAGGCTAAAAAAACATTCAAGCAAGGGACTCCCAATCCGATGGCGCAACGATCTCCGGTGCCAGCTTGGCGCCAACAGCCACTACGTGAAGTACTGGCCAGCGACGGTGTCATCGCCTATCCCACCGAAGGCGTTTGGGGTCTTGGTTGCTTGCCGGATTGTCTCGCTGCAGTCGAACGCATTCTCGAACTGAAACGACGGCCCGCGCACAAAGGGTTGATTCTGGTGGCCGCCGAGCCGGAGCAACTGTCACCGTGGATCGATTGGGGGGCGTTGCCGCTCGACCGACTCACCGAAATTCTCGGTACCTGGCCCGGCCCGATCACGTGGGTGCTGCCAACGTTTCCGCATGTGTCACCATTGCTGCGCGGCAAGTTCGATACGCTTGCTGTGCGCGTCAGTGCGCATCCAGTTGTGCGCGAACTTTGTTTGCGCCATGGTCCACTGGTCTCAACATCGGCCAATCACGCCGGCCGTCGCGCCGCCACCACTGAACTGCAAGTGCGGCAGTGGTTCAACAATGAAATCGACGCGGTCATTCCCGGCAAGCTCGGCGGCCGTAAAGGGCCGTCGACGATTCGCGATGGGCTGACGGGCGAGAGTTTTCGACTTTAACGTGCTGTCGTACGAATCCGCCTAGCGGCTTTGTACGAACAACACTCCAGGCGTCCGAAATGCTGCGCGGCTCGGACCTACTTCTTTATCTTAGGGCGCAATGTATTGCACCCGACAAGACTCCGGAGCATGGGCGTGGCGATTCACCATACCGAACAAGTCAAAGCCTTTTTGCTCGATCTGCAAGATCGCATTTGCGCTGGCTTGTCCGCGATCGACGGCAAGGCGTTCGTAACCGACGAGTGGCAACGCGCCGAAGGCGGTGGTGGCCGCGCCCGTGTGCTCGAAAACGGCAACGTCTTCGAGAAAGGCGGCGTGATGTTTTCGCATGTGCTGGGCGACAAGCTGCCGCCTTCCGCAACGGCGTCACGGCCGGAACTGGCCGGCGCCAAATGGCAGGCGATGGGTGTCAGCCTGGTGATACACCCGCGCAATCCCTATGTGCCGACTTCGCATGCGAATGTCCGTTTTTTCATTGCCGAAAAACCGGGCGCAGAACCGATTTGGTGGTTTGGCGGTGGTTTTGATCTGACGCCGTTCTACGGCTTTGATGACGACTGCCAGCACTGGCACCAGACCGCGCACGATGCACTGGCGCCGTTCGGCAGCGACTTGTATCCCGCTTACAAGAAATGGTGCGATGAGTATTTCTATCTGAAGCATCGCAATGAGCCGCGCGGCATCGGCGGTTTGTTTTTTGACGATCTGCACGAAGGCGGTTTCGAGCGTTGCTTTGGCATCATGCAGGCGGTCGGAAACGGTTACCTGCAGGCCTACGCGCCAATCGCGAACAAGCGCAGGGACACGCCGTACGGTGAACGTGAGCGCGAGTTTCAGCTGTACCGGCGCGGCCGTTATGTCGAATTCAATCTGGTGTTCGATCGCGGGACGCTTTTCGGTTTGCAAAGTGGCGGCCGCACCGAATCGATTCTGGTCAGCCTGCCGCCGCTGTGTGGTTGGAAATATGCCTACACGCCCGAGCCCGGTACGCCGGAAGCAACCCTGTATGAGCGCTATCTGAAGCCGCGGGATTGGCTGCGTGATGCTCACGGGCCTTAATCATCTGACCTTGTCGGCTGCCGATCTCGACCGCAGCTTCCGGTTCTATGTCGAGTTGCTTGGCGCCGTACCGCGGGCACGCTGGGCCAGCGGCGCCTATCTGGAAATCGGCTCGCTCTGGTTGTGCCTGCATTGGCAGCCGCAGCGCTGCCCGGAGCCGGCCAGCAACGACTACACCCATTACGCGTTCGGCATTGCCGCCGAGCAATTCGCGACGATGGCAGCGCGGCTGCAAGCCGCTGCGGTAACGATCTGGCAGCCGAACCGCAGCGAAGGCGATTCGCTGTATTTTCTCGATCCGGACGGCCACCGACTGGAACTGCATGTCGGTGATCTGGCGTCCCGGCTGGCGCATTGCCGCGCCGCGCCCTATGCCGAGATGCAGTTCTTTACCACTGAAGAACGCTGAGGTCATCGCATCCCGCTGGGGCGATGAGCTGGCTCCTGTTCAGACAACGGGTACCATCGGCCTTCACCCCGCTGTCGATGCTGGCACACGCGCCCGTTCGCGGCATTCGTAGCCGTCATATTTCCGCAACGAATCCGTCATAACATCAACGCTCGCAGCAGGTCGGCGGCCTATAATTGGCACCCCATCCCGGCGTCTCGCCCGATTTCCTGCTGGAGAGCTTCATGTCTGTGTTTCCCGGTCGTTATCCCCATCGCCGTCTGCGCCGCAATCGTGTGGCGGATTTCAGCCGTCGGCTGGTCCGGGAAAACACGCTGTCGGCCGACAATCTGATCTGGCCGGTGTTTGTCATCGAAGGCGAACAGAAACGCGAGCCGATTGCTTCGATGCCGGGCGTCTGGCGCATGACCGTCGATCAGCTGGTGCTGGAAGCGCGCGAGGCGCAGCGGCTCGGCATTCCAGCCATTGCGCTGTTTCCGGTGATCAGCAGCGACAAGAAATCGCTGCGTGCGGAAGAAAGTTTCAATCCCGATGGGTTGGCGCAACAAGCCGTGCGGGCACTGAAAGCGGCGGTGCCGGAACTTGGTGTGATCACCGACATTGCGCTCGATCCCTACACCACCCACGGCCAAGACGGCATCATCGATGGCGCCGGCTATGTCATCAACGATGTCACCGTGCAGGCGCTGGTCAAACAGGCGCTGTCACATGCGGAAGCAGGCGCCGATATCGTCGCGCCGTCCGACATGATGGACGGACGCATTGGCGCCATTCGTGCGGCGCTGGAACAGGCCGGTCATCACAATGTCCGAATCCTTGCGTACAGTGCCAAGTACGCGTCGAGTTTTTATGGTCCGTTCCGCGATGCGGTCGGCAGCGCCGGCAACCTCGGCAAGGGTAATAAATACACCTATCAAATGGATCCGGCCAACAGCGACGAAGCGTTGCACGAAGTCGCGCTCGATATCGACGAAGGCGCCGATATGGTCATGGTCAAACCGGGCCTGCCCTATCTCGATATCGT
>CAMLNB010000331.1 GCA_946481205.1 uncultured Kangiella sp.
ACGAAGGCGCCGATATGGTCATGGTCAAACCGGGCCTGCCCTATCTCGATATCGTCCGTCGGGTCAAAGACGAATTTGGCATGCCGACTTTTCTCTATCACGTCAGCGGCGAGTACGCGATGGTGAAAGCGGCGGCCGAGAAAGGCTGGATCAACGAAAAAGCGATTGTCATGGAATCCCTGCTGTCGGCGCGTCGCGCCGGCGCCGATGCAATCCTGACCTACTTCGCCAAAGATGTCGCGCGTTGGCTGAACGAGTGATCGGCGCTCCCTGAACGATTTGGGGGCACACTCGCCACGCGCAAACGGAGCTAACATGGCATCAGATTTGAGCGTGGCCCAGCAGGCTGCCCTGACCGAACCGCGGGATCTGTCCGATCCCACGCTGTACATCAACCGTGAATTGTCTTTCCTGCAGTTCAACTGGCGCGTGCTGCAACAGGCGCTGGATGAAACGCTGCCGCTGCTGGAGCGGTTGAAATTCATTTTCATCTGCTCCAGTAACCTTGATGAATTCTTTGAAGTGCGGGTTTCCGACATCGTCCGACGCAGCGGACTGCCCGGCTCGCATCGTGGCGCCGATGGCATGGCGCCGGCCGAAGTGCTGGAAAAAATCGCCGAGTTCACCCATCAGCTGGTGCAGGAACAATACCGCATCTTCAATGAAGTGCTGATGCCGGCGCTGGCCGATCAGCGCATTCATTTTCTGCGGCGCAAGCAATGGACCGAAGCGCAGGCGACCTGGGTCAAGCGCTATTTCCATCATGAAGTGGTGCCAGTGATTTCGCCGATTGGTCTGGACCCGGCGCACCCGTTCCCACGCTTGGTCAACAAATCGCTGCACTTCATCATTTCATTGGAAGGCAAAGACGCGTTCGGTCGTGATTCCAGCTACGCCGTCATTCATATGCCGCGCTCGCTGCCGCGGTTGATTCGTCTGCCCAATGAGCTGGCCCCGGGTGGTGACAGCTTCGTCTTCCTGTCCTCGGTCATTCACGCGCACGCCGCCGAGCTATTCCCGGGCATGATGATCAAAGGCGTTTACCAGTTCCGGCTGACTCGCGATTCCGATCTGGATGTCGATGAAGAAGGCGTCGAGGATCTGGCCAATGCGCTGAAAAACGAATTGCTGTCGCGTCACTTCGGCACCGCTGTGCGGCTGGAAGTCAGCGACAAATGCCCGGACCGCATCGTCAAATTCCTGCTGCAGAAATGCAATCTGACCGAACGCGAGCTGTACCGCGTAAACGGCCCGGTCAACCTGAATCGCTTGATGACCATCACCAGCTTGGTCGACCGGCCGGAGCTTTGTTTCAAGCCGATGATTGCCCGCGTTTCGCCGCAGGTATTGCAGCATCACAATCATTTGTTTGAAGCGATCGCCGAGCGCGACATTCTGCTGCACCATCCGTTTGAGAGTTTCGAGTCGGTGATCGAGTTTGTTCGGCAAGCTGCCGTCGACCCGGATGTGCTGGCAATCAAGCAAACGCTGTATCGCACCGGCAAGAACTCCGACATGGTGCGAGCGTTGATTGAGGCGGCCCGCAACGGCAAGGAAGTCACCGCCGTGGTCGAACTGCGCGCGCGTTTCGATGAACAGGACAATATCGATCTGGCGTCACGGCTGCAGGAAGCCGGTGCGCTGGTGGTTTACGGCGTGGTCGGTCACAAGACCCATGCCAAAATGACGCTGGTCGTGCGGCGGGAAAAACGCAAGCTGCGTCGCTATGTGCATTTGGGGACCGGCAACTACCACACCAGCAATGCCAAGCTTTACACCGATATCTCGCTACTGACCGCCGACCCGGAACTCTGCGAAGACGTGCACAAGGTTTTCCAGCAGCTGACCGGCATGGGCAAAACGCTGGAGATGAAGCGCATTCTGCAAGCACCGTTTACCTTGCAATCGCGGCTGCAGAAATTGATCGAGCGCGAAGCCGAGCATGCCCGTGCCGGCAACCCGGCAAAGATACTCGCCAAGATGAACTCGCTGACCGAAAGCGCGATGATTCAGGCGCTGTATGCCGCCTCACAGGCCGGGGTCAAAATCGAATTGATCGTTCGCGGTGTCTGCTGCCTGCGCCCCGGCGTACCTGGTGTCAGTGATCACATCAAGGTGCGATCGATCATCGGCCGTTTTCTCGAACATTCGCGCGTGTACTGGTTCCGCAATGGTGGCGAAGAAGAGATCTACGCCTCCAGTGCCGACTGGATGGATCGCAATCTTTATCACCGTGTCGAAGTCTGTTTTCCGGTGCTGGAGCCGCAGCTGGCGCGCCGGCTTAAACACGAAACGCTGGTCAATTATCTGCAGGACAACAGCCAGGCCTGGCTGCTGCAGTCGGACGGCAATTACCGCAAGGCCCAGGTGCGCAAGAAGAATCCGCATCGGGCCCAGCTGGCGTTGCTGCAAGCACTGGCCGACGAGAGCTGAGTTGGACCTTGCCTAGCACTATGGCGTCGCTTCGCCGTCAGACTTGGCGTGACTAGCGTTCTCGCTGTCTGGTGCATCTGGCACTGAAAGGATGGCATCAATCCGACCACTGCGAATGCCGCGGGCAATAGCCGCATTCAGACGCTGCAGCAGCACTGTGGCGTTGGTCTGTTTCGGAAAAGCAAAATAGCGCTCGTTGTGGGTCAACGGCCGCGTCAAAATTGCGAAATCCTTGCTGCCATTTGGCGAGCGTGCCAACAAGCGTTGTAGCCGTGTCCTGCCATTGCCATAGACGGCAACATCAATGCGTCCGGCGAGCAATTGGCGCATGCGCGCCGTAGCGCCATTGGCGTTCTCATCGACGATGAACAAACGGTTCTTGGCGTATTCAAATTCATCATCATAGCTGCCGCCAAGCTGCACACCGACGCGTTTGCCGCGCAAATCGTCCAGTGAACGAAACTCAAACGCTTTGTCATGACGGGTTACCAGCAAAACCTCCTCGCTGTATACCCGCATGGAGTAATCGAGCACTTGCTCGCGTTCGGCAGTGCGTGACAATCCATAGATGGCGGCCTCACCGCGCATTGCCATCATCACGGCGCGGTTCCACGGCACGGGTTGCAACTGAAAGCGTATGCCAGATTCGGCGGCCAGATAGCTGATGAGACGCTCGGTGGTTTCCGAGGTCATTGGTGCGTTGGCTGCCTTGGTCCGGCGTGAACTGGCGAGCACCAACAGCGGGATCGCGGTCGCTTCTGCGACGGGCTGAACAACGACAGTAGTACCGGCATCGGCCGCCATCAGCGACGGAGTCAGCAGCATCAACAACAAGAAAATACCGGTAATACGCATTATCACCACCGCAGCGGACAAGCTCGACCTATAACCAAACGCGTCCCTGCGGCAAATTTGCTACCCTTTGCGCATTGCAACGGCCAGCGTACCGATGTTCGGCGCTGACCGCTACCCGACCAGAAGGTGTG
>CAMLNB010000332.1 GCA_946481205.1 uncultured Kangiella sp.
CGGTTTCCGCGTTCTACGAACAGGTTCTGGCTGCCCGTGTGCTCCATGCAGACGATGAGCATCGGATTTTGCAGTCGCCTGATGTGCAGCTCATCATTCATGCGATTCCGCCGCAGTATCGAAACCAAATCGTCATCGATGTCCCGCCGGTGCCGCGTGAGGAGCAAGCCATCAAACCGTTCTTTACGGTGGACAGTTTCGCGGCGGTGGTGCCGGTGATCGAGCAATGCGGCGGCAAGCTCTGTGGTCCTGTCTGGCCGGGGCCGGGCATCCGGGTACGCAATGTCTGCGACCCGGAAGGCAATATCATTCATCTGCGTGAGCGAGTCAGCTGAGCGATTTGGCGTTGCTGGCGGCGCTCATCGGCGTTTCCGATACAGGCGGAAGCTAGTGAGAACCCAATGGATCCGATAAAGCCCAAGGCGCCGGCCTCCGACGCATCCAATGGTTACGAAGCGGTCGCGTCAGCGTTCATGCGGCAGTGCGAGCTATCAAATATCGGTGTTGAAACCGTTCGCAAGTGGGCTCGTTCATTGCCGCGAGGCGGCGCCATTCTGGATCTCGGCTGCGGCTCCGGGGCACCAATTGCGACCATGCTGGCAGATGAGGGCTTTGTCGTGTACGGCGTTGATGCCTCAGCAAGTCTGCTCGCAGCGTTTCAGTGCCGTTTGCCGCAGGCACAAGCGGCATGTGAAGCGATCGAGACCTCTCGCTTCTTTGCCCGAACCTTTGACGGCGTGATTGCGGTCGGCGTGATGTTCCTATTGTCCGCTGAAGCACAGCGAGCGCTGATTCAAAAAATCGCCGCAGCGCTGAAGCCAGAAGGCAGGTTGCTGTTTACCTCACCGACACAACACTGCGCATGGAATGACCTGCTGACAGGGCGGCAGTCACAATCTTTGGGCGCTGAAGCGTACAAGGCCCTATGCGCGGCGGCGGGTCTCGCGCTGATCGGCGAGTATGAAGACGAAGGCCAGAACCATTATTATGATATGCAGGTCTCGACCCTTCCCACGAGTAGCGTGGCCGAGCGGTAGCGAGTGAGTTCAGCATACAGGCGTTAAACGTCACGCGACGTCAGCAGGAATGTTCATGCGAAGTGATGAAATCAAAGCCATCTTTGATCAACAAGCGGCAAGTTACGATGAGCGCTGGGCAAAGACCGCGCCTATCCGTGAGGCCTTGCATTTTCTGCTGGAGGCTGTGTTTGCCGATATTCCCGTTAATGCACGTGTTCTGTGCATTGGCGCCGGTACAGGCGAGGAAATGCTCTATCTTGCCAAGCGTTTTCCACAGTGGACGTTTACCGTGGTGGAACCATCCGGCGCGATGCTGGATGTTTGCCGCGACAAGGCGGAGAAGGCCGGTGTTGCGTCGCGCTGTGCTTTCCACCAAGGCTATCTGGAGTCCTTGCCTGGCCAGCAAAGCTTTGATGCGGCCACTTGCTTTCTGGTCTCCCAGTTCATTCTGGAGCGGCAGGCACGTATTGATTTCTTCCGCGCCATTGCCGCGAGACTTCATCCCGGCGCGACACTAGCGAGTTCCGATCTCGCGTCCGACACGACCTCACCTGAATACGACGCCTTGCTACAGACTTGGATGCGTATGATGCAGGTGGCAGGTATTCCGGCTGCGGGTGTCGAACAAATGCGTGCCGCGTACGCAAAAGATGTCGCGATACTGCCGCCGGCACAGGTAGCATCGATTATCCGTGCTGGTGGCTTTGAAGAGCCAGTCGGGTTCTATCAGGCCGGGTTGATCCATGGCTGGTTTTCAAAACGCGCGCTAGGCTGAGCTTTCTTGGCACTTCATGTCATTCACAATGGACAGTGCTAGTTATTTACACAGGAGGTTGCATGGGCCCAGGGTTCTGGATCAAGCGCTCGATTGTCGCACTTGTTGTTGCGGTGGCGTTGTTGTTCGTTGTGCAGCTCCTTAAGGGAGCCGCTGCTGATCGGGCCATCGTGTACGCGTTGATTTGGGGAGGCATCAGTGCCGGCCTCTTCACACTAGTGGGCTACTTTCGCTTCAAACGCAATCCTGCCTGCATGCTGCCGCAGCGAGCGGCCGATCCCGATGATGCGCTGAAATAACACTGCATCCCTTGCCGTGACGATGGCGCCCGAGGTCTGCTACCAATGTGCGAGGAAAGGATGGAGCCTGCATCAACACTGCGAGCCATCAAGCTGCTGCACACCATCGTCTGGGCAGTCTTTGCCGGCTCCATTCTGGCCATCCCCGTGATCGCTTTGCTTGGTCATTTGGAAATGGCATGGGTGCTGATAGGTTTTGTCTTCCTTGAAGTTATCGTGCTGGTCGTCAATCGAATGCGTTGCCCGTTAACGGCGGTCGCCGCTCGTTATACCGACGAGCGCCAAGCCAATTTTGATATTTACCTGCCATTGTGGCTCGCTCAGCACAACAAGACCGTTTTCGGTGGCTTGTATCTTGTCGGTATCGTTTGCGCGCTGTGGGCGTCGCTTGATGCCGCCAATTGATGTGTGCTGCGAGAGCGGCGAGCAAGAGACTGGCATCGACGTACTTAACCGTCGCGTTGCAGATGGGGCTTCTACCACTGAATGCTGAGTCCAATTGGTGCATCGCTCCGAAACTGTGCAGCTAAGCCCTTTCCGATTGTGCATGCGCACCTGAGATTATTTCCTATACAAGCTAACGCAAGTCACTGCAGCGATGGCGGCCAATCCGTGGCATGTCTCAACCAGATTACGCGCGATGCGCAAACCGCTTACTGGCACACGGTTTGCTGAAGGGAAGCGCAGTGGGGTGCGGGTTACAGACATCAGCCCGCTTGCTGGTTTCGGAGAGTCCCGTGATGTTGACGATAAAGCGTATAGAACAACCAGATGCGTCGCTGCTGCCGGCTCTCGTTGCCTTACTGCAAGATGTGGTGCATGACGGCGCATCAGTCGGCTTTCTGGCACCGTTATCAGAGGATGTGGCAGCAGCCTACTGGCAGCAGGTTTTCGCGTCCTTATCGAAAGATCATGCGCTGTGGTTGGCCTGCTGGCAGGGCCAAGTCGTCGGGTCAGTACAGCTCGATCGCTGCACCAAAGCAAACGGTAAGCACCGCGCCGAATTGCAGAAACTGTTTGTTTTGACGACATTCCGCGGCCGGAGCATTTCTTCGGCCTTGCTCAACGTGGTTGAGCAATCGGCTCGTGATGGAGGCGTCAGCTTGTTGGTTCTGGATACCTTGTCCGGCACCTTCGCCGAGACAGTGTATCGCCATCACGGTTGGCAGTTTGCCGGTAGCATTCCGGATTTCGCGGCGACGCCCGATGGCGTGTTGCACGCGACCTCGTATTACTACAAGCGG
>CAMLNB010000333.1 GCA_946481205.1 uncultured Kangiella sp.
TTCTGAAATGGCCAGTGCGCACGAAAGTGGTGGCGCAGGCCGCGCAAAGCTGACGCGACAGCCATTCATACGCTGTCGGTGCGATACGCAACCGACAGCGGTTGAGATCGGCAGCGACCGAGATCACTAGCAACCGAGATCACCAGCAACAAAAACGCCCGCAAGCTGCGGGCGTTTTTGCTAGTCGGCGCGTATCAATTGCCGTACTGCTTTTCCTTGATTTCGGCCAAGGTCTTGCAGTCGATACACAGCGAAGCCGTCGGCCGTGCTTCCAGCCGGCGAATGCCGATTTCGACGCCACACTGTTCGCAGTAGCCGTACTCGTCGGCGTCGATCTGCTTCAGCGCTTCGTCGATTTTCTTCAGCAGCTTGCGCTCGCGATCACGGGTGCGCAGTTCGAGGCTGAATTCTTCTTCCTGGGCGGCGCGGTCAAGCTGATCCGGGAAGTTGGCCGCTTCGTCCTGCATGTGGTGCACGGTGCGGTCGACTTCTTCGCGCAGCTGCTGCTTCCACGCCGCCAGAATATGGCGGAAGTGATTGGCTTGCGGCTCGCACATATACGCTTCGTCTTTCTTCAGCGGATACGGGGCAATGCCGAGGCTGGCGAGCGTTTGCGAGGTCGAGGCTTTCAGCTGGGCTTCGGTGAATTCGGCGGTCAGTTTCTTTTTGCCGTCTTTGTCGAGCGGTTTGGCGGCCGGTTTGGCTTTGGCCACTTTTTCCGGCGCGACCGCTTTGGCAACGACCGGTTTTTCCACGACGGCTTTTTCAACAACAGACTTGTTGGTTTTTTCTTGAGCGACTGCTTTCACGGGTGTTGCGACTTCTTTTTTGACGGCTTTCGGCGCGGCCTTGGCAGACTCGTCTTTGCTGGAGCTTGCCTTGGCGACTTCGGCTTTGGCCGGGGTTGCGGGTTTGGTGGCCGGCGCCGCTTTGGCGGTCGGCTTGGATTCGGTTTTCGCGGCGGGCTTGGCTGCAGGTTTGGCCGCTGCTTTCACCGCGGCTTTCGGCTCAGGCTTGGCGGCAGCTTTGGGGGCGGCAGCCTTGCTGACCACCGGCTTGGCAGCCGCTTTGGCGGCCGGTTTCGCCGCAGGCGCTGCTTTTGCAGCCGGCTTGGCTGCCGGTTTGGCAGCCGCGACCGGTTTTTTCGCCGGTGCCGGCTTGGCGGCGGGCGCTTTCACGGCCTTGGCCGGTGCCGCCTTCGGCGCCGCTTTTGCTGCCGGTTTGGCAGCCGGCTTCGCGGCTGGTTTGGCCGCGGCTTTTGCCGGTTTCGCAGCGGCAGGTGCCGCTTTTTTGCTGGCAGGCTTCTGGGCCATTGGTATCTCCCTTGCTCAGGTGCTGACCACCCACCTACGGGAACGGTGTAGTGACCAGGTGCTAAAACCCGTCGTGCACTATAGCGGTCGCGACGGCGCTGGCAACTGTCATCTGTGCATTTGCACGAAAGCGCACATCCGACAATAGCCGAGTTTGGCGGTTGGTCCGGTCAATGCGGCGCGCTATTCCAGCAGATAGATCACGCCGTTTTCAATCGTGATCGGCAAACTTTGCAAACGCCGGCCTTGGCACGGACCCCAGGTGCAATAGCCGTTGTCGACATTGAACAGCGCGCCGTGCGTGGAACATTGCAACTGGCTGCCGTCGAGGCTCATGAAACGGTTTTCCTGCCACTCCAGCGGCACCCCGGCATGCGGGCAGCGATTGACATAGGCCCAGGCGCGCAAGCCGCGCCGGGTCACCAGCAGGGTTTGCTTGTCGGTGTACGGAAAGGCTTTGGCCTCGCCGTTCGGAATATCAGTCAGTTGGCAGAGTTCACGCATCGGTTTTGCTGGCTTCGGCAGGGGCTTGACAGGCTGGTGTACAATTTCAGCCTTCGCTCACCACCCAAAACGGGTGGTTTTCCTGTGTCTTTTACTGTGTCCGAGACTATTGCTGTGTCCAAGACGGTTCCTGGCTCTGAGACTGCTCAATTTATCACCGCTCGTTTGCCGACGCGGTATGGCGAGTTCCGCATTAGTGTGCTGCCTGCTGCCGCAACCGGCAACGACAAGGAGCATGTGGTGCTGGCAATGGGCGATCTGAACGCGCCGGGCCCGGCGCCGTTGTTGCGGCTGCATTCTGAATGCCTGACCGGCGATGCCTTGCACAGCTTGCGCTGTGATTGCGGATTTCAGTTGGAAGCGGCGCTGTCGATGATCGCGGCCGAAGGCCGTGGCGTGATTCTGTATTTGCGCCAGGAAGGCCGCGGCATTGGCCTGGTCAACAAGCTGCGCGCCTACGCGCTGCAGGATCAGGGGCAGGATACCGTCGAAGCCAATGTCAGCCTCGGTTTTGGCCCGGATCAGCGCGATTACAGCGACGCTGTGGCGCTGTTGAAAGCCTTGCAACTGAGCAGCGTCCGGCTGATGACCAATAATCCGCGCAAGGTCAAAGCGCTGGAAGACGCGGGTATCACCGTGACCGAACGGGTGCCGATGAAGTTCGGCTCCAATCCGCACAATTTCCGTTACCTCGAAGCCAAGTCGAACAAGCTGGGCCATTTGTTGTAAGCATCGGTTGATGGTCGTGCGCCGCCGTTCAGGCGCGCGATGACTGACATCGACCGCGTTGTATTACGAAGCCTGGTTGCCCCCGTTTTCCGCCACAGGAATGCCTGACGATGAGTGAATTGCTGCAAGTCCGTCTCACTGCCGAAGCTGCCGCCAACCACTGGGGCAAGAATCCGACCGTGTCGTTTGCGGCCGATCAGGTGCTGATCCACACCGGCACTGACGATCCGCTGCGCCGGATTCAACAAGCCGGGCGCCGGCTCGGCGGCATGAGCTTGCCCGGCGTGCAGCTGGTCGGCGACGGCTGGGCGCTGGCGGCGCAATGGGCGTTTGCCCAAGGCTTTGACAATGCCAAGCACAGCAGCGAGCTGCGCACGGCCGAGCTGCCGGCGGCGGAGCAAAGCGAGCTCGCGGCGCGGCTGAAAGTCAGCCGTTTTGTCCGCGATCTGATCAACGAAACCCCGGAAAACCTGCCGCCAGTGACGCTGTGCGAGCGGGTTGTGGCCTTCCTCGAACAGCTGGCACCGGGTGCGATCAAATCCAAGCTGGTCAGCGGCGATGCGCTGCGCGAGGCCGGCTGGGTCGGTATTTATGAAGTCGGCCGCGGTTCGACCCGGCCACCGGCGATGCTGCAGTTGGAGTTTTGCCCGGCCGGGCTGGAAAACGCGCCGGTCGCCGCGGTGCTGGTCGGTAAAGGCATCACTTTCGACTCCGGTGGCTACAGCATGAAAGCCTCGGAATCGATGCTGACCATGAAGACCGATA
>CAMLNB010000334.1 GCA_946481205.1 uncultured Kangiella sp.
CAAACGGTTCGCTGCGGGTCAGCTGGCCTCAGCAGCAGGCGGCGGCCCAGCCGGGTGACCCGAAGCCGGTAGCTCCAACCAAGCCGGCTAACAACGGCCCGCGCAAATAGCTGGCCGCCACCGTCGGCATCGCACCTATTTGGTGCGCCATTTTTGTGCAATCCCCACTGCGCCGCTACAATGCGGCGCAGTGCTTTTGGACGGATCGAGACGATGGAGTTCGCCACGCCCAACGCCGACGCCTTGCTCGACAGCCTCGCGACGGCGGTGCTGCAGCTGGATGCCGAAACCCGGCTGATCGCCGTCAACAGTGCGGCCGAGGCACTGTTTGGCCATAGCCGTCGCCGGCTGCTTGGCAGCAAGCTGAACCATTGGCTGCCAGCGCCGCATCCGGCGCTCGATCTGCTGCAGCGGGCGCGGGCTGAGCAGCGCACCTGCCATGGCCATGAACTAGCCATCGATCTGCCTTTTGCCACCACGGCCCGCATCGATGCCGTCGTCGCGCCGTTGCCGGATGGCTGGTTGCTGGAACTGCGGCCGCTCGACGACAGCCAACGTCGCCATAACGATACTGAGCGCGCCCGCCAGCAACAGGAGTTGCACGAGCTGCTGCGCGCGTTGGCGCACGAAATCAAAAACCCGCTGGCCGGTCTGCGCGGTGCAGCGCAACTGCTGGCGCGCGAGTTGCAGCAGCAAGAGCGCGAAGCAAACGAACCGTCACTGACCGAATTCACCGATCTGATCCAGCGCGAAGCGGATCGCTTGCGGGCCTTGGTCGACCGCTTGCTGTTGCCAGCTCGAACGCTGACCAAAGCGCCGTTGAACATTCATTCGGTGCTGGAACAGGTTTTGCAGATTGTGAAGCTGACGGTGCCGACCGGCGTGCATTTGCAACGCGATTACGACCCGAGCTTGCCGGATGTGATCGGCAATGCCGATGCCTTGCACCAAGTCATTCTCAATCTGGTGCAAAACGCGGTGGAGTCGGTTGTTGCGGGGCAAACCTCTCAACATGGACAAGGCGTGCAGACACAAGCTGGTCATATCCGGTTGCGTACGCGCGCTGAGCACGGCGTCACGCTCGGCAGCGTGCGCTGGAAGTTGGCGTTGCGGCTCGACGTTATTGATGACGGCCCTGGCGTGCCGGTGGAGTTGCGGGATCGCATTTTTCTGCCGCTGGTCACCGGCAAAAGTCAGGGCACCGGTTTGGGGCTGAGCATCGCGCAAACCTTGGTGCAGCAACACGATGGCCTGCTCGAATGCGCGAGCGCGCCGGGTCATACGGTTTTCACGGTCTGGTTACCCTGGCGCGAACGCCAGCGGCCCGAGACCTCGACAGAGCGATGAGTTGAGTGACGATGACAGACAACAACACCGTTCTGATTCTGGATGATGATGACAGCATCCGTTGGGTGCTCGACCGCGCGCTGCGCGCTGCTGGCTATCAAACCCGCGTCTGCGCCGATGTGCCGGAAGCACGCATCTTGCTGGCACAAGAGCCGGTGCAACTGGTGTTGTCCGATATCCGGATGCCGGGCGGTGATGGCGTGGCGTTTCTGCGTGAAATCAAGGCCAGCCAACCGCAGCTGCCAGTGGTGCTCATCACTGCACATGCTGATCTGTCCAGCGCAGTGCAGTCGTTCGATTCCGGTGCATTCGAATTTGTGGCCAAGCCGTTTGATATTGATGAGTTGCTGGCCATTGTTGCGCGTGCCATGCAGCAACAACATCAACCCGTGGCCGCTGCGGTGGCCGCCGACAATCCGGAATTGATCGGCCGCTCGCCGGCGATGCAGCCGGTGTTCCGCGCCATTGGTCGTTTGGCCCGGACCAAGTTCACCGTGCTGTTGATCGGCGAATCCGGTACCGGCAAGGAGCGCGTCGCCCGTGCCCTGCATGAGCACAGCCCGCGCGCCGGCAAGCCGTTTGTTGCGCTGAATATGGCGGCGATTCCGCAAGAGCTGATCGAATCGGAATTGTTCGGTTATGAAAAAGGCGCATTCACCGGTGCCGTCAATCGCACTGCTGGCCGCTTCGAACAAGCCGAAGGCGGCACGCTGTTCCTCGATGAAATTGGCGACATGCCATTGCCGGCACAAACCCGCTTGCTGCGCGTGCTATCAGACGGTGGTTATTTCCGAGTTGGTGGCAAAGAACTGCTGCAGTCCGATGTTCGGGTGATCGCGGCAACGCACCAGGATCTGCAGGCGTTAGTCAAAGCAGGTCGTTTCCGTGAGGACTTGTTCCATCGCCTGAATGTCGTGCGCATCGATCTGCCGCCACTGCGTTCGCGGCCGGAAGATATCGAACTGTTGGCCGAGAATTTTCTCAATCAAGCCGCCGCAGAAGCCAGCCTGCCACGGAAATACCTCAGCGCCGAAACGCTCGACCGGCTGCGCTATTTCAGTTGGCCCGGCAACGTGCGCCAGCTGGAGAACCTGTGCCGCTATCTGACCGTCATGGCGCCGGCCGAGCAGATTCAGCCGAGCGATTTGCCGGATGAAGTCAGCGACAGCACCGTCGAGGTCAATGAGGTTGTTAGCGCCGTCAGCGCGCCATGGCAGATGGTGCTCAGAAATGAAATTCTGGCCGCCGCCCGCGCGCAGGATGCCGCCAAAGTTCAGGCATTGGCTGCAACCTTGGAACAGCTGCTGGTCGAGTCGGTGCTGGATGCGACCAATGGCCATCGTCAGGATGCGGCCTACCTGCTCGGCTGGGGCCGCAACACGCTAACCCGTTACCTGAAAACCGTCACCCCGACTGAAACCGAGCCGATGCAGCGGCGCAAAGCTTAAACCGCTCTCGGCGCATACCGCGGTCACCCGCGTGCTGAGTGCAGAAAAATGCGCGACAATGGCGTCAGGCCTTTGTTGCGCTGATCTGTCATGCTGCATATCGTTCTGTTCAATCCCGAAATACCGCCCAACACCGGCAACGTGATCCGGCTCTGTGCCAATACCGGCTTCCAGCTGCATCTGATCGAACCGCTCGGCTTTGAGCTGGAAGACAAGAAACTGCGCCGTGCCGGACTGGATTACCACGAATGGGCAAGCGTCCAGGTGCATCGCGACTGGCAAGCTTTTCTTCAGGCAGTGCAACCGAGCCGCATATTCGCTTGTGAAGTTAACGGCAAAACCCGTCACGATCGGGCGCGTTATCAGCATGGTGATGCGTTGATTTTCGGTCCGGAAACCAGCGGCATTCCGCAAGCATTGCTCGACAGTTTGCCGCCGGAGCAGACGATTCGCCTGCCAATGCGGCCCGGTCAACGCAGTTTGAATCTGTCCAATGCCGTCGCGGTCGT
>CAMLNB010000335.1 GCA_946481205.1 uncultured Kangiella sp.
GCTGCGCCGGATTCTCCGGCGACCGCGCTTGTCGCATCCGATCCTGCTGCCCCGCGTTTTTTTGCTCCAGCTGCCATTAGGCCCGCTTCACCAACACCAGATAACGTCAGCCCACACGACACACCAAACCTCGGCGCGCCGGATTATGGCCTGCCCGCCGTCGATCCATCATCCGCTTATGTACCCGCAATTCCACTGGCGCTCATTGGTAGCGCGCCAAGCAACGAGGCCTTTGACCGGCACTTTCGCCAAGTGCTGGATGCGGCGTCGGTGCCGGGCGGTGCGTACGCCATCGTCAAGAATGGCCGCATCGTGCAGGCCAGTGGCCATGGCGTGCGGGCGTTGGGCAAAGCCGAATCGGTGACGGCGCAGACGGTGTTTCGCACCGCGTCGGTGTCAAAAACATTTGCCGCCGAGTTGACAGCGCTGCTGGTGCAGGAAGGCAAGCTGCATTGGGATGATCAGGTTTCCAACTACGTGCCGCAATTCAAGCTGAACTCGCCAACCCAGATGCAGGGTTTGCAGATTCAGCATTTGCTGGGCCAGAGCACCGGCATCATTTCCAATGCCTACGACAATCTGCTCGACGCCAACGTACCGCTGCCAAAAATTCTGCCACGCTTTCGCGAACTGAAGCCGATCTGCAAACCCGGTCAGTGCTACACCTACCAGAACATTCTGTTCAGTCTGATCGAACCGGCGATCGAGCACGCCACACGGCAACCTTACGAAGCGCTGGTGCAACAGCGCTTGTTCCAGCCGCTGCAGATGCGTGATGCCTCGGTCGGTCAACAGGCGTTTCTGGCCAGCAGCAATCGCGCCCTACCGCATATCAAGCGCCAGGGCCAGTGGATGACCACCGAAGTACAGCCCGGTTACTACGAAGTGCCACCGGCTGCCGGCATCAATGCCAGCGCCGAAGATCTGGCCAAGTGGTTGCTGGCGCAGCTCGGGCATTTTCCAAACGTGATTCCGCCGGCGGTGGTGGATGAGCTGACACGCAAGCGGGTGCGGACGCTGCGCGATCTGCGCCGGCGCGGTTGGCGCGAGCACCTGACCGATGCCCATTACGGATTGGGCTGGCGCATCTACCGGTTTGGCGGTGAAGATCTGGTGTTGCACAGCGGCTGGGTCAAAGGCTATGTCGCTGAAATTGCCTATTCCAAGCAACGTGACACCGGCTTGGTTGTGCTGCTGAATGCCGAGACCAGTGCCATCAATGACATCACGACCACGTTCTGGAGCGATGTCATCCGCAACGAAAGCTATCACCGCCCTGTGCAGGCGGAATGAGCGGGCTCGGCTGCCGGCGTTGACGGGCCCGCCGAGCACGCTTGCATCATTACGGTCGTCACTCGCGACGGAATTCCATAATCCAGTTCAGCTCCCAACGTTTGCCGCCGTCATTGGAGAACGATTGCTCCCAGCGGGCACCGGTCGCACTGATGTTTGACCAGACATAACGGACTCGAATCGGCACGCCATTCAAGACATCATCGCCTTCAAACACGCCGACACCATTTTTGAATGCACCCATCACCGGTGGCGACAGCTTGTAATCGCGATTGTCGATCCAGTACACACTCCACAACTGCGTCGCCGGGTTGTAGACCTGCATCGACTGGCCGACAAACCCGGGCCAATGCTCAGTGCGAAAATCGTCTTCAATACCGAGGCCATTGAGCATGCGTCGGCCATCATGGGTCGATTGGAATTGCTCCCAGTCATTGCTCTGGGCAAAGCGTTGCACCAGTCGCTTGCTGTGGCCTTGCCAGCGACCTAACAGAAAGTCGAAATCCTGCGGTCCGGCTTGGATCGGCAGCGTCAAACTCAACATGCAAACTCCCAACAAAACGTTCACTGATAGCGTCATGGCGACTTGTCCTGCGCTGACGAATGTCAGCATGTGATGAGGCGAGCACCGCTAACGCACTGACCAGCAAAGTGGCTGACCAACGCGCCAGCGGTGCAGATCACGCTGATGGTTCACGATTGGGTTTTGAGATATGGCGTGGGATCAGCTTTGACTTTCTGCGCGCATTCATCGCAGCAGACGGACAAGGTTTTGCCGCCGGCATTGACGGCGATACCTTTGCCTTTGATTTCCCAGTCGCAGACCGGGCATTTTGCTGTTGCAGTTGCCATGATGACTCCGTGTGATCAAGCCACTGCCGGTCGCTCGGATTGAGTACCGCCGCAGGGCTTGATGACCAGAGCTTAAGCAGTGGGTGTGGTCGCCGCTTTCAGGTTCTTGCT
Organism: uncultured Kangiella sp.; assembly: GCA_946481205.1. The sequence continues at coordinate 2,257 of CAMLNB010000335.1, forward strand.
CAGATCGCGCCAGCGTTGTTGCCGCACCGTTGAGGGTGCACAACCGAATTCCTGGCGAAAGCGTTCGCTGAAATGGCTGTGACTGGAGAAGCCGAGTTCCAGTGCCAGTGCGGCCAGATCGCAGGGCTGTTCCAACAAGCGATCCAGCGCCGCGCGCAAACGCAACTGGGTCAGGTACTGATGCAAGGTCGCGCCGGTGTGGTGACGGAAAACCCGCGCCAAATGAAACGGCGACAGATGCACTTCATCGGCCACATCGGCCAGTGACAAGCGCTCACCGAGTCGGCGCGACAGCACCGCCCGCGCCGCTTCGGCGCGATCGTGGTGATCGCTTTCCGTGCGGAGCCGCCGGTTCGGAGTTGCTGGCGCGATCAATTGATATGCCGAGCGCAACAACTCGGTTTGCAAGGCCAACGCAGCGGACTCAACCCACAGCGGATCGCTGGCATCGTCAGCACCGGATTCGAGCGCTTGCACCAGTGCGCGGTGACGCAGGTAGTGGGCGCTGCTGCAACGCATCGCCAATTGCGGAAAAGGCCGCTCCGGCTGCTCATCGATCGCCGGATACCAATCCCGAATGATGGTCTGCAACAAGGCCGGCGCCAACGACAGCACCGTGCCGCTGTCACCGCAATCGGACGGGTGGCTGACCCGGTACGGCGTGCCCTGAGTATGAAAGATGGCCTGGCCGGCATCGGCGGTCAGCGTCTGTGCCTGCAAGCGGGGTCGGCCGGGTCGCGAACCGTAATCCTGCTTGCGAAAGAAACCGCGACGCAGCAAGACCATGCAATGCGCTTCCGAATGCTCTTCGGCACCAAATTGACCACGACAGGCCCGGCATTGGTAGCTGCGCACGGCCAGCAACGGGCTGGCATACAGCGTTGCGAACTGCAGCAGCGGCGCGGGTTCGTTTGCGGCGGAACCGGTAGCGGTTTGGCGGGCCGTGGTGCGGGCCGGATTGCTCATGGTGTTGCTGGACATCCGTTCAAGGGCAGCGGCATTGCGCGACTGTACGCCGTCACTTGCACCGGCCACTGTCAGAA
>CAMLNB010000336.1 GCA_946481205.1 uncultured Kangiella sp.
GCGCTGAGCAGAATGCTGTTGGTGCGAACGTCGGCAGTGAAGCGTGGCTTGTTGATCGGGTCTTCGGCTTTGGCGCCCTGGCGTTCGAGGTTTTCCAGAATCCGGACGATCTCATCAGCGGAGGCGTGCTTCAGCGGCACGATCTCGATTTCTTCTTCACTGGCTTTGTCGATCTGACGAATGATTTCAACCAGGCGCTCGATATTGGCGGCGGTGTCGTTGATCACCAGCACGTTGGTCCGGGCATATGGCGCCATATGGCCTTGTTGCGGCACCAGTACGCGCAGCACCGGCACCAGCTGGTTGGCATCGACGTGTTCGACCTTGATCACGCGGGTGATCATTTCATCGCCGCGATAACGACGGGTGCTGTCCGGGCCGGCGACCGGCACGCTGTCTTGCCGGGCGGTTTGTTCCTGGACAATCTTGATGATGCCGTTGGTTTCAACAGCAGCAAAACCGTAGACCTTCAGAATGGTCAGAAAGGTATCGTAGATTTCTTTTTCATCCATCATGTGCTGCGACAGGATGGTGATTTTCTGGCCTTGCACACGCGGGTCGAGCACAAAAGTTTTGCCGGTCAGTTTGCTGACCTGTTCGATGACGACCCGAATGTCGGCGTCTTTCAAATTCAGAATGGCCTGGCCCGCTTCGGCGCTCGGAGCAAACACGCTGCCAGCCAGTGTGCTGGCAAACAGGGCGCTGGCGATCAGGCTGTGGCGAAAGCGCCGGGCAGTGCAGAGAGAGTTCTTCACGAGCGTTATCCGTTACGGGTTTTGCAGGCTGAGTTGAATGTCCAGCGGTTGACCGCCACGTTGCAGCGTCACGGTCAGTTCCTTGGCGTCGTTCAGATCGTTAATCAATGACAGCGCGCGCGTCGGGTCATCCAGGGTGACGCCGTTGATCGCGGTGATCAAATCGTTGCGTTGCAGGCCGAAGCGGCCAAACAGTTTGCGATCTTTGCCGGGGCCGATGCGATAGCCCTGCAACTGCTTGGTGCCTTTGTCATAGGCCGGCTCAATGCTGAGCACATCGGTCAGCGAGGTGGGGTCGGCTTGCAGCTTGCCGCGGATTTCCTGCAGTGATTGCGTCACTTGCGCATCGCGCCGCTTGTCGATGACGCGCGCCTCGGTTTTCGGTTCGCCCGCGTCGAGTGCAGCGCCGCCGGACAGATCGCCGAGCTGGGCGGTCAGATCTTCCATGCGCAAAGTTTCCAGCCGGCCGCCGCGATCAATCACCACGCGGTCGGCAAACACCTGCTTGAGCGTGCCGTAACCGCCCGGTAGCGCTTCACCGACAAAGACCACGCTTTGATTGCCGGTGTTTTCTTGCAGGATGGCACTGGCTTTCTGTTCATTTTCGGCGGCGTACACACCGAGCAGTTTCAGCGAGGCGGTGCTGTCCGGCGCTTCTTGCGGGCCGGTATCCACCGGCACGACTTCGGTGCTGCCGAACAACTCGGCGGCGACCAAGGCCTCGATATCGACTTGCACCGGGGTGAATTGGGCTTGGCTTTGTGCCGGTGCTGGCGGTGTCCAGCTGCTGGCGTCGTACACCTGCCAGCTCAGCTTGGCCAGGGTGTACAGCAGCCAGAACAAGGCCAGAGCGATCAACAGGCGCTGCCACCACAGCAACGGGATGGCGCGCCATGTGTTCAACAGGGGAGCGGGAAGGCCGGCAACCACGGGAGAATCCTGTCTCTAGTTATAAGAATGCGTTACTTCGGTCCCGAAGCGGAGGGCAAGGATAACAAGCGCTACCGAGCCCGGCCAGCGCCGTAGCGCCGGCTTCGTGTACCGATTTGTAGCCGGACGCCTTTTCAGCGGCCCGGTAGAATAGCGGCATGACAACTCCTCTTTATGACAACCGCCGCACATTTGCCAGCGGGCTGCAACGACCGGAGGCTGGGCGATGAGCCGTGGCCAGAAACCGACTGCCGACGCGGCCGACGATGCGGTCCGCATCCGGCTCGACAAATGGCTCTGGGCGGCCCGGCTGTACAAGACCCGGTCCTTGGCCCAAGCCGCGGTCGAAGGCGGCAAGGTCCATTACGACGGCCAGCGGGTCAAGCCGGGGCACGCGGTTCGACTCGGTGCCCGGCTTTCCGTTCGCGCCGGCTTTGATGATCGCGAGCTGGTCGTGCTCGGCCTGTCCGAGCGGCGTGGCTCCGCCGTTGACGCCCAGCTTTTATATGAAGAAACCGCCGACAGCCTGAACCGGCGTCAGCAGCAGGCGGCGCTGCGCAAAGCGGCAGCGATGAGCCAGCCGACCAGCGAGGGCCGGCCGGACAAGCGTCAGCGCCGGCAATTGAGCCGCTTTCAGCATTCGTTTCCCGACCCGACTTACCCCGATCAGGATTGACCATGACTACCACTGTCCCATGGGACCAGCTGCACCGCTTCATTTTTGATGACCTGTCTGTGCGCGGCTGTATCGTCCGGCTCGACCGGACCCTGCACCGCAACCTGACCGCCCACCCCTACCCGGACCCGGTGGCCAAGCTGCTCGCCGAGGCGACCACCGCCATCGCGCTGCTGGCGACCACGGTCAAGCTCAAGGGCCGGCTGGCGCTGCAGCTGCAGACAGGCGGGCCGGTGAAGCTGTTGCTGGCTGAAAGCACCGGCGATCCCGATTACACCGGCCTTGGCATTCGCTCGCTGGCACAGTGGCGTCAGCCGGAGCAGGGCGAGCTGCCGACCGGCTTTGCCGAACTGGTCCGCAACGGCCAGCTGGCACTGAGTCTGTTGCCGGAGCAGGGGCCGCAGTATCAGGGCGTGGTGCCGCTTGATGGCGGCGATATTGCTGGCTGCCTGGAGCATTACTTCCAGCAGTCGGAACAGCTGGCGACCCGGGTACTGCTCTGGCACGAAGCCGGGCGCAGCGTTGGGATGTTGATTCAGGCGTTGCCGGGCATGTCGCAACAGGACGACTTCAATCGCATTCGCTTGCTGGCGGAAACACTGAAAGCCGAAGAGGCGTTTCATCTGCCGGTTGAGACGCTGCTGCACCGGCTTTATCACGAAGAAAACCTGCGCTTGTTCGAGCCGCAGCCGGTCCGCTTCCAGTGTCGCTGCTCGCGCGAACGCTGCGCCGATACGTTGCGTACGCTGGAGCCGGAAGACATCAAGGAACTGTTGACCGCTGACGGCAGCATTTCGGTGACCTGTGATTTCTGCAACGAGGTTTACCGCTTTGATGCCATTGATGCGGCAGCCTTGGGTCATCAGGTGCCGGGTTCCGAGCGCGCGCATTGAGCGCAGCGCCTTGCTGGTAAGCAGCGGCTGTGTTGTTATCAAG
>CAMLNB010000337.1 GCA_946481205.1 uncultured Kangiella sp.
TCCAAGGTCTCGCTGATGCCTTTCAGTTTGACCACGGTGCGGCCGAGGGCGTCGCGTTCCAGCGCGACGATGCCATCTAGGGCAACCAGCGCATTGCGGTGAATGCGGACAAAACGGTTGCCGAATTCTTCTTCCAGATCTTTCAGCGCTTCTTCGATTAGCACTTCACCGCCGCTGTGGCGCACGGTGATGTATTTCTGATCGGCCTGAAAGTAGAGGATGTCGGCGGTTTTGATCAGCACCAGATTGCCGCGTACGCGGGCGCTGATATGGCTGCGGACGCGCGGTTTGTTGTCTTCCGGCCCACGCAGTGCGGCGAGTTGCACGGCGTTGAGTCTGGCGGCCATTTTCAGCGCATCTTCGAGCTTGTCGCGACGGACCGGTTTGAGCAGGTAACCGACCGCGTGCACGGCGAAGGCGTCGAGCGCGTAGTCATCATAAGCGGTGGTGAAAATGACCGCTGGCGCTGGTTCCAGCCCGGCCAGATGGCGTGCCGCTTCGATGCCGTCCATGCCGGGCATGCGCACATCCAGCAACACCACATCCGGATGGTGTTGCTGGGCTTGTTGAATCGCAGCGGCGCCATCACCGGCTTCGGCAACGACGTGGTAACCGGTCAGATCTTCTTCACAACAACGACGCAAGCGTTCGCGCGCCAAGGGCTCGTCATCGACGATCAACACTTTCACGTCTGCCTCTCCTTGGGCGTGTCGTTTGCGCGCAGGCTGTCCGGCAACGGGATATAAACCCGGGCGATGAACTCATCCTGCACCGTTTCGGTTGTCAGGCGAGCGCCGGCCGGGTAGAGCACCGCCAGGCGTTCGCGAATATTGGCCAGCGCAACACCATGGCCACCCTGACTCGGCGCGGCTGGTACCGGATTGCTGACCACGATGATCGCCCAGTCCGCATGTTGCAGCGCTTGCAGGCGCACCCAACCGCCTTCCGGCAACGGCTGGATGCCGTGATACACGGCATTTTCCACCAGCGGCTGAATCAATAACAGCGGCACCGGCAAATCTTGCAGCGCCGGCTCCAGCGCCACGCTGACTTTCAAGCGCGCACCCAAACGCAGTTGCTCGATGTCCAGGTAGCGCTGACACAGCTCGAACTCTTCCGCCAACGTGGTCTTGCTGCCAGCCAGCGCCAACGAGGCGCGAAACAGCTCGGACAGATTTTCCACCATGGTTTCGGCCAGACGCGGATTGCTCCGGGTCAGGCTGGCAATGGTATTCATGGAATTGAATAAAAAATGTGGATGGATGCGCGCTTGCAGCGCTTGCACGCGGGCTTCCGCCTCCAGCCGCAACCGGCGACGGTATTGCTGTTGCAGATAAAAGTAGCGCAACGCCACGGCGCCGATAATGCCGGCAATGGCCAGGTTACGGCCCACCACCAGCTCTGGCCGGCCGAGGGTATTGCCATCGAGCCCGAGCCCGGCGCGTACCGCCAACACGGAGAACAAGGCCGTCATAGCAAGAATCACCAAGTAGCTCAGCGCAGCCGCAGTGAGCAGGGAACGGCGCGCAAGAAACCGGCGCAGCCGGCATAGCGTGGCCGTGCAGGTCAGCGCCACCCATTGCACGAACAAGGACAGCAAGCCCAAGGTTTGCCACAGATCGCTGCGCGGTGATTGCGCCAGCGCCAACACCAGCGCCATCAATTCGGCACCCAGCACCACCAGAAACACCAAGCGGACATCGCAAAAGTCTGGCAAAAAATCCGCGCTCGGCATCATCGCCTGTTCGCGCCACCAACGCGTCAGCTCGGTGCGCAGATTGGGCGCTGTGCCGGGCTCCGGTGGACGGTTCGGTGCGGGGGGGGCAGCGGTCACGGCCTGATGCTTCCTTTGCGGCATTGCGCGACAGTGTCGCGAGCCGTCGCGCGCTTGGCAAGCTGGCCGTTACCGCCCGGCAGGACGCGCCGGACAGATGGTCGCTGCTACACTGAGCACCATGACCGCTGCGCCCGCTCCCACACCGGCGTTGATCAGCGCGACCGCGACGCCCGATCCGGCTGCCGAGCTCGATCGCAAACAGCTGCTGCTGATCCGAAAACGCTTCCTGCAATTGAACCGCAATCGACTTGAGCGCTTGCGGCAATCGGCACGTGAGCGCGAACGCGAGCTGATCGATCTCCTGCCATTGCTGTTTCATGTCAATCACCCGTTGCTGCCCGGCTGGGTCGATACCGATGTGCCCTGCAGCCTGTCCGATTACACCCCGAGCCAGAGTAGCCTGCTGGCAGCCAAGCGTTTGGCACGCGGTTTTCGTTATGAGAAGCGCGCCAGTCTGAAGCGCGATCTGCACGGCTTGTATCTGATGGGCTCTACCGGCACGGTTGGCCATAGCGGTGACAGCGATCTCGATGTCTGGCTGATTTACCGCGATGATCTGCCAGACACCGGTTTTGCCAAGCTGCGCGAGAAAGCGGAGCGGATCACGGCGTTCGCGCGCCAGGAAGGCGTGCATTTGCATGTCTACCCGATGACGGCTGCGGCAGTGCGAGCTGGCGAGTTTGGTCAGCTCTCGGCCGAGCACAGCGGCAGCACCCAACATCGTTTGCTGTTGGATGAGTTTTATCGCAGTGCTCTGCTGCTGGCCGGGCGCCTGCCGCTGTGGTGGCTGGTACCACCAGAGCAGCAAGCGCATTATCAGGAATATGGCGAGCGCTTGTTGACCCAGCGTTATATTCGCGCCAGTGATGTGATCGATCTAGGCAATGTTGATCGGATTCCGCCTGCAGAGTTTTTTTCCGGTGCGCTCTGGCAGCTGAACAAGGCTATCGACTCGCCATACAAATCGGTGCTGAAACTGGCGTTGATGGAAGCGTATGCGCAACAACCACCGCCGCCGCCGCTGTCCTTGCAGTTCAAGCAGCACGTTTACCAAAATCGACTGGATGATGACGCCATCGATCCGTATCTGTCGGTGTACCGAGTGGTGGAAGAACATCTGTTGCGACTGGGCCGACTCGATCGACTCGATCTGATACGACGCAGTTTCTATCTGAAAACAGGTGAACGCTTGTCGCAGGTGGTCAGCCAACCGGATTGGCGACGGCCACTGCTGCAACGCCGGGTACAGGAGTGGGGCTGGAACCGCCAGCGCTTGCAGGAACTGGATCAGCGCCGGAGTTGGAAGCTGGAGCGGGTGCAGGACGAGCGCAGACAACTCGTGCAGGAACTGATTGTCAGCTTCCGGGCGCTGTCCGCGTTTGCCCGGCAAGAAAATGAGTTGGCGCGCAGTCGTCAGGATGAGCTGACCATACTGGGTCGCAAGCT
>CAMLNB010000338.1 GCA_946481205.1 uncultured Kangiella sp.
CGCAGCAGCTTGGTCAGCCGGCGGGTGTCGATGTCGGCAATGCCGACCACGTTGCGCTTTTTCAGGTAGCTGCCGAGGTCTTCTTCCATGCGGTAGTTCGAAGCCAGCCGCGGCAGATCACGGATGATGAGGCCGGCGGCCCAGACCTGGTCCGACTCGGCGTCTTCAGCGTTGCAGCCGGTATTGCCGATATGCGGGTAGGTCAGCGTCACGTGCTGCTTGGTATAGGAAGGGTCAGTCAGGATTTCCTGATAGCCGGTCATCGCGGTGTTGAACACCACTTCACCGACCGACGCGCCATGGGCGCCGATGCTGACTCCGCGGAACAGGCTGCCGTCTTCGAGGGCGAGGAGAGCGGGCGTGGACAAGATACCTCCGGGCGACAGGCGTGCGACTGGCACCGAAGCCTGCCGAAGCGGGCACCGGAGCCGGTTACAAGGGGTGGATTTAAACTTCTGGGATTTTACGCGAGCCCCTCGGACCTGTCCAACGCCGAACTCTGCGTAAAAAGTGTGCAGGTCGGTCATTGACCCCGCCCGGCAACTGTGGTTTCTTGCGCAGCCCGGTGGGAACCGGGTGATGAAAACACCGCAGGAGCCTTAGATTTTGTACCAGATCGTCTTCCGGGGAGATACGGCACTGAGCGCCGATCCCGCCCAGGTCCAAGCCCGTTTCGCTGACCGTTTCCGCATCACCGACCCCGCCAAGCTCGCTTCGCTGTTTTCCGGCCGCCGCTGCGTCCTAAAAAAAGGCCTAGATGTCGATCAGGCCAATGCCTACTTGGCCCAGCTGCGCGCCATGGGTGCACTGGCCGAGATGGAAGAGATGGTTGAAACACCTCCGCCGCCGACGCCTGCGCCAATGACGCTGTCGGTCGAAGCGACCGAGCCGGCGCCGGCTGCCCTGTCGGTCGAGGCCGAGCCCGCACCGGCACCCGCCTCACTGGCCACCAGTTCGGCCTGGACGCTGACCCCGGTCGAGCGCCGGGTCGAACCGGAACCGGAGCCGGTTAATCCCTACCGGGCCCCCCAGACACGGGAAAGTACGAGCAGCTTCGGCCGCGTTGGCAGCCGGGCGCAGCCCGTAGAGCGGCCAAGCGATGTCTCCGGCCTGAGCTGGGGCGCGTTCTTCTGGGGCTGGATCTGGGGCCTGTTCAATGGCACCTATATCGCCTTGCTGACCTTGGTGCCGGTCATCAATATCGTCATGGCCTTCGTACTACTGTTCAAAGGCCGGCAGTGGGCGTGGGAAAACAAGCAGTGGGAATCGCTGGAAGCGTTCAACCGCAGTCAGCGCCGCTGGGCTATCAGTGGCTTGATACTCACCGTACTGGTCTTCATCCTGAGCATGAAGTTCATGGCGTCGGTGCAGCGGGCGGCTGAAGAAGACGGTTACGGCTATGAAGATGACGGCAGCGGTGAATACAGCGAAGACATCGATGTAGAGGAAGAAGATCGTCGGATCGCCGAACGGATTGAGCAGGTGCAAGACCCGGCCATGCGAGAAAAGCTGCGCGAAATGGATCGCGTGCGACGGGAACAACGCGACGGCGGTCGCTGACAGGCCTGCGCACCAGCACGATTGCGCGCGGTTGTCATTGAACGCTGATACGATTGCCTGCCGTTACAAGTGAACAGAACAACTGCTGCCAGGAGGCATCATGCGCATAGCATTACTGTTGTTGGCTGTTATCGGTTTACCGCTGCAGGCCGATCTGATCGTCGGCGAGCTGAAGTTTGATGGCGCACCGCCCGCGGCCGCGGTGCTGTTTGTTCGCGACAGCACCGTCGAGATCAACCAGCTGACCATCGATCAGAAAAATCGCCAGTTCGATCGCTACATGGCAGCGGCCTCACAGAATGCCGAAATCCAGTTTCACAATTCTGACAGCGCTCGCCATAACCTTTATGCCAACAGTTACAGCACCGGCACGCGCTTCGATGTCGGTCTGGTGCCACCGGGCCAGACGGTCAAGCTGAAGCTGAGCTGGGCGGAAGACAGCATTGTTCGCGTGGGCTGCGCCATCCATTCGCATATGGAAACCTACATCGCCAATATCCGCTCTGCGCATTATCAGGTGTTGCCGTTCAAAAGCTGGGAAGCCAAACCCGGCAGCATGGACGACTATGGCGGTGGCGGCGAAGAATATGAAGAAGTTGTCAGCAAAGCCGTCGATATCAAACTGCGCTCGGTACCGAGTGACAAAACCGCAATGACCTTGCTGATTCCCTACTATCAACCCATGCATTTTGAGCTGAAGGCCGGCGAGAGCAAAACGCTGGATGTCGTTCGTGATGGCGCCAAACGCGGCACGCTAACGGTCAAACGCAGCTGAGCAATCCGTAAAAAACGGCCGCACTTGCGGCCGTTTTCTTTACACCTGTACACGCACTCTGGCAGCGCCCCCAGCAACCACACCAATAACGCAAGCCTCGGTAAACCCCTGTTGATGAAAGCAGGCCAGTACGTCGCTGACAGCACTCGCTGCACAGGCCACCAGCAAGCCACCACTGGTTTGTGGATCGGTCAGCAAGGCTTGCTGCCAGCTTGCACAGCCTTCAAACAAGGCAATGTGTTCGCCATAACCGGTCCAATTGCGGCCAGAAGCGCCGGTGATCACGCCTTGGCTGGCCAGCTCGACTACGCCGGGCAAGATCGGCAACGTGGCAAAATTCAGCACGATTTCAGCTTGAGCGCCGCGCGCCATTTCCCAGGCATGGCCCGCCAAACCGAAGCCGGTCACATCGGTCATTGCATGCACGCCCGGCAGGTTCGCCAGCGCCATTCCCGGCGTGTTCAACTGCGTGGTGGTCGCCAGCATCGCCGCATAGCCTTCCGCACCGAGCTTGCCTTGTTTGATCGCTGCGGACAGCACGCCGACACCTAACGACTTGCCGAGTATCAGCACATCACCACGCTGTGCTCGGTCATTGCGCTTGAGCTGCTTGGGATGCACGACGCCGATACCGACCAGACCGTAAATCGGTTCCGGTGTGTCGATCGAATGACCGCCGGCAATCGGGATACCAACGGCCTTACATACCGCTTCGCCACCGCGCAAAATCTCGCGTATCGTTTCCGGCTTCAGCTTGTTGATCGGCATGCCGACAATGGCCAAAGCGAATAACGGCCTGCCGCCCATGGCGTAAATATCGGACAACGCGTTGGTCGCGGCAATGCGGCCGAAATCAAACGGGTCATCGACGATCGGGGTAAAGAAATCAGTGGTTGCAACGATCGCCTGCTCGTCATTCAACTGATAAACCGCCGCATCGTCGC
>CAMLNB010000339.1 GCA_946481205.1 uncultured Kangiella sp.
GTCCACGCCAAGGAAGACGACAAGAAGAAATGGGATGTCAACAACCCGCCCGGTGAAACGGCGACGGTCACGCTCAATACCCAAACCGGTACCTGGATGACCGTCGATGTCAGTCCGGACGGTAAACAGATTCTGTTTGATCTGCTCGGTGATCTGTATGTGATGCCGCGCAGTGGTGGCGAAGCGAAAGCGCTGACCCACAGCATGGCTTGGGAGATGCAGGCGCGGTTCTCGCCGGACGGCAAAAGGATCACCTACATGAGCGATGCCGGCGGTGGCGACAATGTCTGGGTCATGAACGCTGATGGCAGTGACGCCAAAGCAGTGACCAACGAAGATTTCCGCTTGTTGAACAATCCGGTCTGGCATCCGAACGGTGACTACATTGCCGCGCGCAAGCATTATACCGGCACCCGTTCGCTCGGTTCGGGCGAGATTTGGCTCTATCACGTCAGCGGCGGCAAAGGCGTGCAGCTGAATGAAAAGCCCAACTGGCAGAAAGATCTGGGCGAGCCGGCATTCTCGCCGGATGGTCGCTACGTGTACTACTCGCAGGACACCACGGCCGGCAAATCCTTTGAGTACAACAAGGATTCGAACAAACAGATTTTCCAAATCTTCCGCATGGATCTGGGCAATGGCAGTGTCGAGCCCTTTGTCAGTGGCCCCGGTGGTGCCGTGCGGCCGACACCGTCGCCGGATGGCAAGTATCTGGCGTTTGTCCGCCGCGTTCGCAACCAGAGCACATTGTTCCTGAAAGATCTGGGTAGCGGCCGCGAATTCCCGGTCTGGGACAAACTCGAACGGGATATGCAGGAAGCGTGGTCGGTGCACGGCGTCTACCCGGCATTTGATTGGACGCCGGACAGCAAACACATCGTTGTCTGGGCGCAGGGCAAAATCTGGCAGGTAGATTGGCAGCAGAAAACCGCCAGCGAGATTGCGTTCCAGGTCAAGGACAGCCGCGACGTCCGCAAAGCGGTGCGCTTTGAAACGCTGGTGGCGCCTGAGCAATTTGATGTCAAGCAGCTGCGCTGGGTCAATGTTTCGCCAAAAGGCGACAAAGTGATTTATTCGGCGCTCGGCTATCTGTACGTAAAAGATCTGCCGAATGGCACGCCGAAGCGCATCACCAAGCAGAGCCAGCATTTCGAATATTTCCCGAGCTTCTCGCGCGATGGCCGTGAGGTGGTGTACGTCAGCTGGAATGACGGCGAGCTTGGCACCGTCCGCAAGCTGAGCCTGAGCAGCGGCCGCGATACCGTGCTGGTCAAGGCGCCGGGCAAATACAGCGAGCCGAAGTTCTCGCCGGATGGCAACTCGGTGGTGTTCGTCAAATCCAAAGGCGGCTATCTGACCTCGCCGTGGCATGCGCTGGAAACCGGTGTCTATGTCGTCTCGGCCGACGGCAAAGGTGAACCGAAACGGATCACCGAAGACGGCGCCGCGCCGCAATATGGCAGTGACAACAATGCGGTTTATGTCACCCGTTCCGGCGTCAATAACGAAGTCGATTGGTACAGCAAGCTGGTCCGGATCGATTTGACCGGCGGCGATGCGGTGACCGCGAGCAAAGAAACGGAAATCGCCAAGAGCGAATTCGCCCACGAGTTTGCGCTGTCACCGGATGGCAAGTGGCTGTCGTTTACCGAACGCTTCCATGCCTATGTGACGCCGCTGCCGCAAACCGGCAAACCGATCAGTATCGGCCCGAAAATGGAGGCGCTGCCGGTCAAGCAGCTCGACGTCAATGCCGGGGAATACCTGCACTGGTCCGGCGACAGCAGCAAAGTCTACTTTGGTCTCGGTGACGAGCTGTTTACCGGTGAACTGAAGAACGCGTTCGCGTTTGTGCCGGGTGCGCCGAAAGAGCTGCCGAAAGCCAGCGAAACTGGCGTCAAGATCGGCTTCCAACAAACGGCGGACAAGCCGAATGCGGTGACCGTCATTAGCGGTGCGCGTATCGTTACGATGAAAGGTGATGAAGTGATCGACAACGGTACCATCGTTATCGAGAACAATCGCATCGTCGCGATCGGCAAGGCGGGCGAGGTGAGCGTGCCGGCCAAGGCGATAAAAGTAGATGCCGCCGGCAAAACCATAATCCCGGGCTTGATCGATGTGCACTGGCATGGCGGCATGGGTGAAGACGAAATCATTCCGCAGCAGAGCTGGGTCAATTACGCCTCGCTCGCGTTCGGCGTGACCACGATTCACGACCCGTCCAATGACACTTCGGAAATCATCACCCAGGCGGAAATGCAGAGAGCCGGCACCGTGGTCGGTCCGCGCATTTTCTCGACCGGTACGATCCTGTACGGCGCCAAGGCACCGTTCACGGCGCCAGTCGGCAGTCTCGATGACGCGCTGACCCACTTGAAACGGATGAAGGCTGGTGGCGCGATCAGCGTCAAGAGTTACAACCAGCCGCGGCGTGAGCAGCGCCAGCAAGTGTTGGAAGCGGCCAAGCAGACCAACATGATGGTGGTGCCGGAAGGCGGTTCGCTGTTCCAGCACAACATGACCATGGTGGTTGATGGTCACACCGGTGTTGAACATGCGATCCCGGTCGCGATTGCCTATGACGATGTCAAACAGCTGTGGTCGCAAACCCAGGTTGGTTACACGCCAACACTGAATGTCGGTTACGGCGGTCTTGATGGTGAGCATTACTGGTATGCCACCACCGACGTCTGGAAGCATCCGATCCTGTCGAAATTTGTTCCGGCAACCGTGTTGCAGCCGCGCAGCGTGCGCCGACCGACTGCACCGGTGGAAGACTTCAACATCATCCGCGTCGCGCAAACGGCAACCGAATTGCAGCGTGCCGGCGTCGCGGTGAACATCGGCGCCCACGGTCAGCGCGAAGGTCTCGGCGCACACTGGGAGATGTGGATGTTCGGGCTCGGCGGCATGAGCTCGCTCGAAGCAATCCGCACCGCAACGATCAACCCGGCGCGTTACCTCGGCATGGACAAGGACATCGGTTCGCTCGAAGTTGGCAAGCTCGCCGATCTGGTCATTCTCGATGGCGATGTACTGGCAGATGTTCGCCAGTCCGACAAGATCGCCTCGGTGATGATCAACGGCCGTCTGTACGAGCTGCCGACGATGAACGAAATCGGCGCCCGCAACAAAGCCCGGCAACCGTTCTTCTTCGAGAACAACGACGGCAACCCGGTACCGGTGACTGTACAGACCCATTCGGTCAGCCACGGCCACT
>CAMLNB010000340.1 GCA_946481205.1 uncultured Kangiella sp.
TCCTCGACTGATTTTGGGTTGTGGTAGAAGCCTGGCGCTGCCGGCATGATGGTGACGCCGAGCTGGGCGAGCTTCAGCATATTTTCAAGATGAATGGCTGAGAATGGGGTTTCGCGCGGTACCAGAATCAGCTGGCCTTTTTCCTTGATCACGACATCGGCGGCGCGTTCGATCAGATTATCGCTGGCGCCAACCGCAATGGCTGACAGGGTGCCGGTGCTGCATGGGCAGACCACCATTTGTTTCGGTGCGCTGGAGCCGCTGGCGACGGGGCTGAACCAGTTGTCGCGAGCCAATACTTCGATCTTGCTTTCTGCGAGTTGTAAGTGCTGCTGCAACTTCTGCTGACAGTCGCGAGTGTTTTCCGGCAGTTTCAAATCAACTTCGGTGGCCAGCACAACGCGCGCCGGTGGCGATAGCAGCAAATAAATTTTTTCGTAGTGGCTGGCAAGGCATTGCAGCAGGCGCAGCGCATAGGGCGCGCCGGAGGCGCCGGTCAGCGCGAGGGTGATGGCACGTTCAGTCATCGTGGCGCTCCGTTACGCGTATGCAGAAGAATGGCAGCTGCACCGCTCGTGATCGAATCTCAATTGGCCAACGCGGCCAACAGTTTGTCGTGAATGCCGCCAAAGCCGCCGTTGCTCATCACCAGCACGTGGTCGCCGGCCCGGCACCACGCCTTGGCAGCGGCCACGATACTCTCCACATCCGTGTAGGTCTGCCACGGCTTGCCGAAATCGGCTGGCACGTTGGCTTGCCAATTCAGGTTAGCCGGTTTGTGCAACAGCACAGCATCAGCGCCAGCCAATGAGGGCGCCAGCGTGTCTTTGTGCACGCCCATTTTCATGGTCGCCGAGCGCGGATCGACGATTGCCAGAATGCGGGCCGTACCGACTTGCGCGCGCAATCCGGCGAGCGTGGTCGCGATGGCGGTCGGGTGGTGGGCAAAGTCGTCATAAACACGGATACCGCCGGCTTCGCCGCGCAGTTCCAAACGGCGCTTGATCCCTTGGAAGTGTTTGAGCGCTTCGATGGCTTGGCTGACCGGCACCCCGCAGTGACGGGCCGCCGCGAGTGCGGCGAGGGCGTTGTCGCGGTTATGACTGCCGAGCAGCGACCATTCGACCCGGCCTTGCTTTTCATTTTGCCAGAGCACATCGAAGCTGTTGTCGCGGGCGTTGATATTGTCAGCACGCCAGCCAGCAGTGCCGAGCGTTTCGCTGGCCGACCAGCAGCCGCGTGCGATCACCCGCTGTAGCGCCTCGTCATGGGCCGGGTAAATCACTTTGCCTTCACCGGGAATGATGCGCATCAGGTGATGGAATTGCGTTTCGATGGCGGCGAGATCGGGATAGATGTCGGCGTGATCGAATTCGAGATTGTTCAGGATGGCGGTGCGCGGATGGTAATGAACGAATTTCGAGCGCTTGTCGAAAAACGCGGTGTCGTATTCATCGGCCTCGACGACAAAGAATGGAGCATTGCCAAGCCGCGCCGAGATGCCGAAGTTGCTGGCAACACCACCGATCAAAAAACCCGGTTTCAGGCCGGCGTATTCCAGTATCCAACTGACCAGACTGGTTGTGGTGGTTTTGCCGTGAGTGCCGGCAACGGCGACAACCCAGCGCTCGTGCAATACCGCTTCGGCCAGCCACTGCGCACCGGATTGATAGCGCAGACCGCGATTGAGTACATATTCCACCGCCGGATTGCCACGCGACAGCGCGTTGCCGACCAGCACCAGATCGGTGTGCGGAGGAATGGTAGCGGGTGCGTAACCGGTTTGCAGCGCAATGCCGGCTTGTTCGAGCTGGGTGCTCATCGGCGGATAGACGTTTTCATCCGAGCCGCTGACGCTGTGGCCAAGTTCGCGCGCGAGCAAGGCGAGCCCGCCCATGAAGGTGCCGCAGATACCGAGGATATGAATATGCATAATGAGTCAGCAGGTTCCGAATTAACTGAAAATGGCGGCGTAGAGGCTGTAGCGTGCTGTAAACAGGCCTAATGCCAGCGCTACTCCGGCGAACAAGGGCCATTCCATGGTGTGGCGCAGAATGTGGCCGTTGATGACGATGCTCCAAACCATTAGTCCGAGTATCAGGAACGGTAGAAAGCTCGGATTGTCGCCGGAGGCCTCAAGCAGCCAGGTAACCGGCAGCAGCAGCAGATTCAAAATCACAGCAGTGCCATAAACCGCTGTCAGGGTTTGCAACTGGCGGCCGGGTTTGGCCAGTGTGCGTACCAACAGGGCCCAGAATGCCAAGCTGATTACCATCGACACGACGGCGCGCAGTGCGGCATCGGCCAATGGCATCGACAAACTGAGTGATAGCAAGCCAAGCAGCAGGCAGAACAGCACCGCCCGCAGCAGCAGGGTCGGGTCGGCAGGCAGATCCTGCGGCCCACGCTGCAGCTGGCACAGCGGCCAGAACAGCCGCAGCAATGACAACATACGATGGCCCTGATCAGATCAGCTTCGGCGAGGGGTTCGCTATTATGCCGGCAGCCGATGAACAGCGTCCACGCCGCAGACCAGCGGGGCGCATGACCTCGTGACAGTGACTACGTAGTAATGACCACGCAACAATGACCACGTAACAACGACCGCATACCAACAGACGGCGCAACAGGAGCAGCACAATGGCCAAAGCCAGTTCCAGCAAGCAAGCGAGCAAAGTCTACAACGCGTTCTATGCCCAGTCGGGTGGCGTCACCGCGGTGATCAACGCCTCGGCCGCCGGTGTGCTGGAAACGGCGCGCAAATACCCGAAGAAAATCGGCAAGGTCTTTGCCGGCCGCGACGGCATCATCGGTGCGCTGTTCGAGAACCTGATCGACACCAGTCTGGAGAGCCGCGAAGCCATTGCCGGGTTGAAGCATACGCCCGGCGGCGCGTTCGGTTCCTGCCGCTACAAGCTCAAATCGATTGAGCAGAATCGCGCCGAATACGAGCGCTTGTTGGAAGTGTTCATTGCCCACGACATTCGCTATTTCTTTTACAACGGCGGCAATGACTCAATGGATACCGCCAACAAAATCGCCCAGTTTGCCGCGTCGCACGGTTACCCGCTGACCTGCGTCGGCATTCCGAAAACGGTCGATAACGATTTGCCGATCACCGACAACTGTCCCGGCTTTGGTTCGGTGGCCAAGTATGTCGCGGTGTCGATACGCGAAGCGGGCCTGGATGTAGCTTCGATGGCGACCAGCTC
>CAMLNB010000341.1 GCA_946481205.1 uncultured Kangiella sp.
CGCCATCAACAGAAGATGGCCAAGCTGAAAGAGCACGTCGATGCCGGCATTGCTGCGGCCAACACCGAACGCGGCTTGGTGCTGTTGCTCACTGGCGATGGCAAAGGCAAAACCACATCGGCTTTTGGCATGGTGCTGCGCAGTCTCGGTTACGGCCATCGGGTTGGTGTAGTGCAGTTCATCAAGGGCGTGCAGCTGTCCGGTGAGGAGCTGTTCCTGCGCGACCAACGCCCGGATGTGCGCTTCTATCAAATGGGTACCGGCTTCACTTGGGATACCCAGAATCGCGAAGCGGATATCGCGGCAGCGGAGCGTACCTGGGCAGTCGCGACAGAGCTGCTAGCCGATCCGGCGTATCGTTTGGTGGTGCTCGACGAACTGACCTATATGCTGAGCTTCAAGTATCTGGACGAAGCGAAAATTCTGCGCGCCATCCAGCAACGACCGCCGGAGCAAAGCGTGGTGATCACCGGTCGCGGCGGTGGCAGTGCCTTGCGCGACATCGCTGACACGGTCGCCGAGATTCAGGATATCAAGCACGCCTACCGCGCCGGCGTCAAAGCGCGGCCCGGCATTGATTACTGATCAATGCAAATAGTGGAACCAGGCATGATGCACATGCGCAGACAGTGGTCGTTGCTTGCGGTGATGGCCATGCTGCTGCTTGCCAGCGCTGCCGTTTACGCAGCGGAAAAACCGAAACGGGTCGTCTCGCTGTCGCTGTGCATGGATGAACTGGTGCTGGCACTCGCTGAGCGCCAGCATATCGCCGCGGTGTCACGGCTCGCGCTCGACGAGCGCTACAGTCGGCTGTGGCGACTCGCCGAGGGTTTGCCAACACATGCCGGCCTCGCCGAGCAGATTGTGGCGGTGAAGCCAGACTTGATCCTTGGCGCCGATTACGAGCAAGGCAAAGCAGTGCAAGCGCTGCGTCAGCTGGGCTTTCCGGTGCAAACACTGGCTTCGCCGGTGCGTTTGGCCGACGTGCCTGGCCATGTCCGCGCCGTCGCCAGCTTGCTGCACGAAGAGGCGCGTGCCGAGCAATTGCTGCAGCAGTATCAAGCGCGCCTGCAGCACGCTCAGCAACGCACCGCAACGCAACAGCGACGGTTGGCGCTGAGTCTGGCACCAAATGGCTACACTGCCGGACAGCACTCGATCAAGAACGAATTGCTGAAACGGATCGGGTATGACAGCGCCGCCGAACGCCTGGGCCTTGCCTACGATGCCGAGCTGGATCTGGAAACACTGCTCTGGTTGCAACCGGAGCGCATTTTTCTTGAAGAGCAATTTGGCAATCAAGATGCGCTGGCGCACCGCTTGCTGCAGCACCCGGCGCTGCGTGCCAGTAAAACGAATCGTCAATTGATTGCCTTCCCAAGTGCCAGCTGGCTGTGCCCCGGACTGGGCCTTGCCGATGCCGCGCAAGCCTTGGCGGAGGCACACTGATGCTTGCCGATGCCAATGCCCGCGTGAGCAGCCGATCGCTGTATGGATTCTTGCTGCTCGCATTGCTGGTGCTGCTGATCACGGCGCTGATGCACGGGCAAGTGCCGTTGCCGCTTGACGATGTCTGGCGAGCACTGGTGCAACCGGACGACAACATCAGCAAGATTATTGTGCTGGAGATTCGCTTGCCGCGCGCCGTGCTGGCGATGCTGGTTGGCGCGGCGCTGGGTGTCGCCGGCGCTGCACTGCAAGGCTTGTTTCGCAACCCGCTGGCGGAGCCCGGCGTGATTGGCGTGTCCAGCTGCGCGTCGCTCGGCGCGGTTATCGCGATCTACTATGGCTTCAGCAGCGCGTTCTGGTTTGTGCTGCCGGCATTCGCGATCATTGGCGCTGTGCTCGGCGTCGCCGTGTTATTTTCTTTGGCGGGTCGCCAGCACAGTATCACCACGCTGTTGCTCGCCGGCGTTGCACTGAATGCGTTGGCAGGTTCTTGTATTGCATTGGCGCTGAATCTGGCACCGAACCCGTATGCGATGTCGGAAATGGTGTACTGGTTGCTCGGCTCGTTTGCCAACCGCAGTTTCACCGAGTTCTGGCTGGCACTGCCCTTCGTCTTGCTTGGTCTGTTGCTGTGCTGGCGTGAACGCCGCTTTCTCGATGCACTCAGCCTCGGCGAAGACACTGCGCACTCGCTGGGTTTTGTGGTATCGCGTCACCGGTTCTGGCTGATCGCTGGCATTGCAATGGCCGTCGGCGCGGCCGTGGCGGTCAGCGGCAGCATTGGTTTTGTCGGCTTGTTGATTCCCCATTTACTTCGCCCAATCATTGGCCAGCAACCGAGTCAACTGCTGCCGGCCAGCGCCCTGGCAGGCGCTGTTTTTCTGCTGCTGGCGGATCGGCTGGTGCAGTATTTGACGCTGCAGCAGGAGCTCAAGATTGGCGTGATCACGGCGCTGGTCGGTGCGCCGTTTTTTCTGCTGCTGGTGCTGCGTAACCGGAGTCCGAACTGATGGCAGCCGCTGTCGCCACACCTGCACTGCACGCCGGTTTGCAGGCCGAGCAGCTGCACTATCGCTATGACGCGAAAGAAGTGTTGCAGGAAGTCAGTCTGCAGCTAGCGCCCGGTGAATTGATCGCACTGATTGGCCCGAATGGCGCCGGCAAAAGCAGCCTGCTGAAATTGCTGGCCGGTTTGCTGACACCTCAGCATGGCCGGATCCAGCTCGATGGCAAACCGCTGAACAGTTATGGCGCAGATGAATTGGCGCGCCGCCGCGCTTATCTGGCGCAGGGCGCACCGCTGCACTGGCCACTGACCGTGCGTCAACTGGTCGCGCTCGGTCGACTGCCATGGCGGCGTGGCGCATTGCCGGCTGATGATGCGCAGCACATTGATGCCGCGATGGTGCGCACTGAGATTAGCGCTTGGTCGGCGCGCGCTGTGACCAGCCTGTCGGAAGGCGAACGCATGCGGGTGATGTTTGCCCGGCTGTTGGCCACGCGCTCACCGCTGCTGCTGGCCGATGAGCCGACGGCCGCGCTGGATTTGCATCATCAGCATCACACCATGCAGCTGTTCCGGCAGCATTGTGCGGAAGGCGGCAGCGCGCTTGTGGTGCTGCACGATTTGAATTTGGCGGCTCGTTATTGCGACCGCCTGATCCTGCTCGACCGCGGCAGGGTGGTGACCCAAGGCAACCCCGAAACCGTGCTGACCGTCGCCAATCTGAACGCCGTGTACCGGGTCGATGCCCAGGT
>CAMLNB010000342.1 GCA_946481205.1 uncultured Kangiella sp.
GGTTTACCGATACCTGGTTTAGCAGTACCGGTTTATAGTGGCGACCTATCCTGAGCCCGGAGCCGTTCGCGTGCGCAAGCGCTTGCTCGGTTTTGCCCTGTTGCTGTCCGCCGGTTGCGGCGTCGCGGTGTTGCCGGTGCACGGCGACGATCTGCGCTTCCAGCGCTTTCACATCGAACAAGGCCTGTCCGATGGCCACGTCAAAGCGATGCTGCAAGATCAGCGCGGCTTCTTGTGGCTCGGTACCCGCAACGGCCTGAACCGTTACGACGGCCACCGTTTCCAAACCTATTACGCGCGCCCCGGCGACGCCGCCACGCTGCCATCGAGCGACATCAACGCGCTGGTGCAAACGGCGAACGGTGAGCTTTGGGTCGGCACTGCAGACAATGGCTTGGCCCGGTTCGATGATCGCAGCCAGCAGTTCGAACGCATTGCGCTGGGCGGCAGCGCCGGCAGCCGCCGCGTTCACCATCTCGGTTTTGACAACGGTCTGCAGATCAGCACCGATGACGGGCTCTGGCTGCAACAAAGCGATGGCAGTTTTCAGCAAGTGGCCGGCAGTGCCGGCCTGGCCTTGCGCCACACCGTTCGCCTCGGCGAACTTCGGTGGAGCATTGCCAGCGATGCGCTTTGGTGGCTCGGTGGCGATCAGCAATTGCGTCTGGCCGCCGAACGGTTTCCGGCGCTGGCAGCACTCGCTGGCCGGCGTTTGCAAACCTTGTTCGTGGATGGCGATCACCAACTGTTGATCGGCACCGATAACGGTTTGTACAGCTTCCGCACTGACAGCGGTGCGCTCGAAGAAAAACTGGCGGTGTGGGCGCCGAGCGCCAGCAACGGTGGCCGCAATGTGCTGAGCTTGCTGCGTGATCGCAACGGCCAACTGTGGATCGGTACTCGCAATGGCGTGCTGGTGCGCAGCAATGACGGTCAGCGCCTGCAGCACTACTCGCAAGATCCGAACGACCCGCTGTCGCTGGCGGATGAGCGGCCATTCGCGATGCTTGAAGATCGCGATGGCCTGATTTGGCTCGGCGGTTTGAACGGCATGTCGCTGCACAATCCGGCCACGCGCCAGTTCGCTTTGCTGCGGCAGCGTAGCGGTGACAACGCGCTGCAGAACAATTCTGTGATGAGCGTGCTGGAGGACAGTCGCGGCCAGCTATGGGTTGGCACCTTCGGCGCACATTTGCATCGCTTCAGTGCTGATCGCCAGCAGATGAGCGTGGTGCCGGTGCAGGCCGAATACAACGGTCAGCGCGATGATCTGGTGCTCAGTCTGCTCGAACATCCGCGCGGCACGTTATGGGCCGGGCAACGCACCCGCGGTCTGACCCGCATCGATCTGAACAGCAATGCGGCCAGCGCCGCCAAACTCGCCGCCGACAACACCGTCAATTTGCATGCGGTGACGGTTTACGATCTGATCCCGGCCGCCGATGACGCGCTCTGGTTGGCCACGCGGCAGGGGTTGGTGCGTTACGAAATGCTCACCGGTCGGGCACGTTTGTTTGTTCCGCCGGGCAATGGCAATGACAGCGCCGACACCTGTTTGTATACGCTGACGCCCGGGTTGAAAGGCGAGCTCTGGCTCGGCGGTTGCGCACGCGCCGGTCTGCTGCGCTTTGAACCGCAAACCGGTCAATTCCAGCGCTGGCAGTACCATCCCGATGATCCGCATTCGCTCAGTTCCGACAGCGTCACGGCGATCCTGGTTGAAAGCTCCGGGCGCTTGCTGCTGACCACCGAAGGCGGCGGCCTCAATGTTTTTGATCCGGGCAGTCAGCGCTTCACCAGTTACCGACTGCAGGACGGTTTGCCCGTCGATACGCTATGGGGCATTTTGCGCGAGCGCGATGGTATTTATTGGCTCAGCAGCAATCGCGGTTTGGTCCGGTTTGATGAAGCTGGCAAACGCTTCCTGACCTACACCCCGGCCGACGGTATTCAGGGCGAAGAATTCAATCTCGGTGCCTGGCACGGTGGCAGCGATGGCCGGTTTTATTTTGGTGGGGTCAGCGGCCTGACGGTGTTTTCACCGGCCGCGCTGGTGCCGATGCAACCGCTGCCCTCACCGGTGTTTACGCTGCTGCGTTTGCGCAACGAACCGGTGCCGTTTGCCGCTCGTGCCGAACGCGAGCTGGTCACCGCGCCGGAACTCAAATTGGGTTACGACGACACGCTGTTCAGTGTCGAGTTTTCCGCACTCAGCTTTGCCCACCCACGCACGCTCGAATACAGCTACCGCTTGAAAGGCCTCGATGAGCGTTGGATCACCACCAGTGCGGATGCCAGACAAGCCAGTTTCTCCAGCCTGCATGAAGGCAAATACACGCTGGAAGTGCGCGCCCGCGATGGCCGCTTCGGCGACTGGAGCCCGCCGGCACAGCTGCACATCGAAGTGGCGCCGCCGTGGTGGCGCAGCAGTTACGCGTACACCGGTTATGCGCTGTCGGCCGTGGTGTTCCTGGTCATGCTGCTGCGCTGGCGTCGGCAACGCTGGGAAATGAAGCACGCTCATCTCGCTGCCGAGCAAGCGCGTCAGGCCAAGAGCGATTTTCTGGCGACCATGACCCACGAGCTGCGTACGCCGCTCAATGGCGTACTCGGTGCGCTGCAATTGTTGCAGCGGACGCCGCTGGTCGGTGAACAACGCGAACATGCCGACACGGTCGACAGCTCCGCGCGCGAATTGCTGCAGCATATCGACGATCTGCTTGATTACTCGCGACTGGAAGCGCGCCGGGTCGAATTGAAACGCGAGCCGGTCGATCTGCCGGAACTGGTGCAATCGGTGCTGGCGGCGCAGCGACCGCGCGCGCAGGAAAAAGGCTTGGCGCTGGAGCTGAACATGGGCAGTCAGCTGCCGCGGTTCTGGCTCGGCGATGGTCAACGCTTGCGCCAGATTCTGACCCAGCTGCTGGGCAATGCGATCAAATTCACCGTGCGTGGCGGCATTTTGCTGGCCGTCGAACACGATGCCAACGGCATTCAGATTGTCGTGCGCGATACCGGCATCGGCATGGATAAACCGACCCAAGCCAAGCTGTTCCAACGCTTCAGTCAGGGTGAGAGTGGTTGGAATCGCCGGTTCGCCGGTAAGGGGCTTGGGTTGGCGCTGTGTCGTGAGCTGGTGGAGCTGATGCAGGGCACGATCAGCGTCAACAGCATTCTCGGTACCGGTTCGGAATTCACCGT
>CAMLNB010000343.1 GCA_946481205.1 uncultured Kangiella sp.
AAATTGCACGGCACCGGGAAAGCAAAAGGCCACCGGAAATCCGATGGCCTCTAACTAGTGATTAGGAGGCACGCCTCCTAACAGTTTTTGAATGGGGTGGAATTTGACCTATTTTCTTCGTCAGCTCAAGAGGTTACAGCGATTTCACAGAAACATCCTACTTTGATTAGGCGCCATGGCGGTTCCACTGGAAAGCAGTGCCGCCTAATCAAATCGGTTCGGCGACGAAGGTGACAGATTTTTCCTCGCCAACTCAATGGCTTACAGAATGATGTGCGATTCTTCTGACACTGCTATCTGCCAGGTTCAACCAGCAAAAGAGGCAGAAATTCGCCGTTGGCGCGCTTTTTGACGCCTGACCCTCGTTCATTTGCTTGGCTAGGATGCCAGCGCAGAAAGCACATGCCGTGAGGGAGTTATGGCGCAGAGGCTGATGGATCAGGTTGTTGAGAAGCTGCGGGTTGAGCATTACAGCCTGCGTACCGAGAAAACCTATTGTCATTGGATTCGCCGCTACATCTTGTTTCACCGAAAGCGCCATCCTTTGGAGATGGGGAAGTACGAGGTCGAGCAATTTCTGAGCGCTTTGGCGGTGAAAGATCGCGTCTCGGCAAGCACTCAGAATCAGGCTTTGGCGGCGCTGTTGTTTTTGTATCGAAAGGTGCTCGGCACGGACTTGCCGTGGCTGGATGATGTGGTGCGCGCCAGGCGCACTGTCCGCATTCCGGTTGTGCTTTCTCCAAGCGAAGTCAGAGCGATCATTCTCGCCTTGCCTGCGCCGTATCAGCTGATGGTGCAACTGCTTTATGGTTCAGGTTTACGGCGAACCGAACTGTTGTCGCTCCGGGTCAAGGACATCGACTTGCCGCTCGCCACGCTGACGATACGTGAGGGTAAAGGCGGGAAAGACCGCGTGGTGCCGTTGCCGCAGACCTGTCAGATGGGATTGCAGGAGCAACTGCGTGCTTCACGCCTGATCTTCGAACAGGACCGTGCACAAAAGCTGCCTGGCGTCGCGCTGCCATGGGCATTGGAAAAGAAGTATCCGAAGGCCGGTGAAACGTGGGCATGGCACTGGTTGTTTCCGCAGACTGAGTTATCGCGCGACCCGAGGACTGGGGTAACGAGACGGCATCACTTTTATCCGCAAACATTGTCCCGCGCACTGGCTCGCGCCACCGCGGCTGCAGGCGTCAACAAATTGGTTCGCTGCCATACTTTTCGCCATAGTTTTGCAACGCATTTGCTGCAGGGTGGAACGGATATTCGGACAATACAAACATTGTTGGGGCATACCCATGTGGAAACCACGATGATCTATACCCATGTCGCCAAGATGGGGGCTGGCGCGGTCAGTCCGTTGGATCGGTTGTGAAGTCTAACGAGTCAGTCATTATCGATAGTAAAGGTTTTTCCGCGCTGTCAGATCACCCTCACCCTAGCCCCGCTCCTCAAGGGAGAGGGGATGGAAAGCAGACACCCCGCTCCGCGCCCCAGCTATTTGTCTTCGACTCATGGCGCACTGGCGGAACAGAGCACTGCTCTGTTAATTCTCACTTCCGCCCCATCAATGGAAAGGGGACTGAGAATGGAGATAGCGGTTCGTGGACCGGCCGGAACTGAGTGGCCTTGAGGATTCACCCTCTCCCCTGCCCTCTCCCATCAAGGGGGAGGGAGTACTCGATCAATCAAGGGTTGTAACCGAGCACCGGACTGAGCCATTTTTCCAGTTCGGTTACCGACATGCCTTTGCGCTGGGCGAGGCTTTCGATTTGATCTTTCTGCACTTTGCCTACGTTGAAGTATTCCGCTTGCGGGTGCGAGAAGTACCAGCCGGAGACGGCGGCGGTGGGCCACATGGCGTAGTGTTCGGTGAGCGTGATGCCGATGCGGTTTTCGGCGTCGAGCAATTGGAATAGCGTGGCTTTTTCGGTGTGGTCCGGGCAGGCCGGGTAGCCGGGTGCGGGGCGGATGCCGCGGTACTGTTCTTTGATCAGTTGCTCGTTATCCAGCTGCTCATCCTGCACGTAAGCCCAGAACTCTTTGCGCACGCGCTCGTGCAGGCGCTCGGCCAGTGCTTCGGCAAAACGGTCGGCCAGTGCTTTGACCATGATGCTGCTGTAGTCATCGCCGTTGCGCTCGTACTCGGCGGTGAGTTCATCAACGCCGATACCGGCGGTCACGGCAAACGCACCGAGGTAATCTTTCATGCCGCTGCGGTGCGGGGCAATGTAATCGGCGAGCGAGCTGTGCACATCGGCAGCGCCTTGTTTGATGGTTTGGGTGCGCAGGTGGTGCAGCGTAGCGAGCGCTTGCTGCCGATTGTCGTCGGAATAGACGGTGATATCGTCCGGAGCTTTTTTAGTAGCGCTGTTGTCAACACCGGAATTGGCTGGCCAGAAGCCGAGCACCGCGCGGGCCTTGATCAGTTTGCCTTCGACCAGCTTTTTCAGCATGGCCTGGGCATCGGCAAACAAGCTGCGGGCGGCCTCGCCCACTACCTCGTCTTGCAGGATGCGCGGGTATTTGCCGGCCAGATCCCAGGTGATGAAGAACGGCGTCCAGTCGATGTAAGGCACCAGCTCGTCGAGCGGGTAATCGTCGAACACTTTCACGCCGGTAAAGGTCGGCACCGGTGGCGTGTAATTGGCCCAATCGGTTTGAATGCCGCGCGTCACGGCTTCAGCATACGGCCTGGTCAGGCCGCGTACGCTGCCGTCGTGGCGGGCACGGATGGCTTCATACTCGGTCTTGATATCACGCACATACGGCACGCGCAATTCATCTGACAGCAATGTGGTGGCAACGCCGACGGCGCGCGAGGCATCCGGCACGTAGACCACCTGGTTCAGATTGAACTGCGGGTCGATCTTGACCGCGGTATGCGCTTTCGAGGTGGTGGCGCCTCCGATCAGCAGCGGCTTGTTGATGCCCTGCCGCTGCATTTCACGGGCGACGTTGACCATCTCATCGAGCGAGGGCGTGATGAGGCCGGACAGGCCGATGATGTCGCAATTCTGCTCGACGGCGGTTTGCAAGATTTTTTCGGCCGGCACCATCACGCCCAGATCGATCACTTCAAAGTTGTTGCACTGCAGGACGACGCCAACGATGTTCTTGCCAATATCATGGACATCGCCTTTGACGGTGGCCATCAGGATCTTGCCGTTGGCCTTGGCGCCTTCGCTTTTCTCGGCCT
>CAMLNB010000344.1 GCA_946481205.1 uncultured Kangiella sp.
CGGCGCTGTTGGAAGCGCAAACGCCAGTGGTAACGTTGGTCGGCAAGAGTTCGCCGCTGCATGTCGAATACATTCTGCGGACCACGCGCGAGGACAACCTCAAGGTCATTTACGACAGCGTCAAGCTGATGAAAGCCGAAGGTCGCGAGGTCGTGCTTGACGCCGAGCATTTCTTCGACGGTTATGCTGAAGACAGTCAGTACGCGTTGGCTTGTCTGCAGGCCGCCACCGAAGCCGGCGCCGATTGGCTGGTGCTGTGCGATACCAACGGTGGCAGTTTGCCGGAGCAAGTCGCGGCAACGGTGGCGGCAGTACGCGCAACGTTAGCAACGCCGATCGGTGTGCATTGCCACAATGACAGTGAGCTCGCTGTGGCCAATTCGCTGGCGGCGGTGCGCGCCGGCGCTCGTCACGTGCAGGGCACCATCAACGGCATCGGCGAGCGCTGCGGCAATGCCAATCTGGTTTCGGTGCTGGCCAATCTGGCGCTGAAAACTAGCCATCGCTGCGCGGCGGCAGAACAGCTTGCGGCGCTGACTTCGTTGTCGCGCGCGGTCGCTGACATCGCCAATCTGGCGCCGGATGCGTTCGCGCCGTTTGTCGGCGTCAACGCGTTCGCCCACAAAGGCGGTTTGCATGTCGCAGCAATCGAAAAATTGCAGGCCAGTTACGAGCACATCGATCCGTTGCGGGTCGGCAATGGTCGGCAGGTGGTCGTGTCGGAATTGGCCGGGCGTGGGAATGTGCGAATGCGGGCGCGTGAGCTTGGTTTGGATTTGCAAGGGGAAGAGCAAGCCATTGCAGATCAGATCAAGCAGGCCGAAGCACGTGGCCTGCAACTGGAAACGGCCGATGGCAGTTTCGAGCTGATCGTGCGTCGGCATTTGCCCGGCTATCAGCCGCCGTTTGCCGTGCGCGATCTGCATGTTCATACCGCGCAACGTGATGGCACCAGCGAACCGAGCCTCGCCACCGCCAAAGTCACGGTTGCCGGCCAGCAGGAGCTGACCGCAGCGGAAGCAAGTGGTCCAGTCGCCGCGATTGATGCTGCGCTCAGAAAGGC
Organism: uncultured Kangiella sp.; assembly: GCA_946481205.1. The sequence continues at coordinate 1,064 of CAMLNB010000344.1, forward strand.
GCTGAAACCGTTCTATCCGGAACTGGAAGGCGTTCGGCTGACCGATTACAAGGTCCGCATTCTGGATCCGGAGGCGGCGACCGGCGCAACGACCCGAGTCTGGATTGAGGCCGCCTACGGCGAGCAGCGCTGGTGCACCGTTGGCTGTTCCGACAACATCATTGCCGCCAGCGCTGAAGCGCTGCGCGACAGCCTGGAGTTATTTGTGTTGCGGCTGCAAATCCCGGCCTTTGCAGCACAGCATTTGACTGATATACCTACTGAAACCGATCACGACGCAAACAAAGGAAACCATCATGGCCGCTCTGAACGCCCCTGCGAAAATCTGGCATAACGGTCAAATCAAACCCTGGGCCGAGGCCACCGTGCATGTAATGACCCATGCGCTGCATTACGGCTCGTCGGTGTTTGAAGGCATCCGTGCTTACGACACGCCTTCTGGTACGGCGATTTTCCGCCTTGGTGATCACATCCAGCGGCTGTATGACTCGGCCAAGATTTACCGGATGGAGATTCCGTACACCCGCCATGAGATCGAGTCGGCCTGCAAAGAGATCGTCCGCACCAATGGTTTGAAGTCTGCTTACCTGCGGCCGCTGGCTTATGTCGGTTACGGCGGCATCGGAATTGTTCCGGATGCGGAAACGCCGATTGATCTGGTTGTTGCTGCGTTCGAATGGGGCGCCTACCTCGGTGCTGGCACGCAGGAAACCGGCGTCGATGTTGGCGTGTCGAGCTGGCACCGCTTGGCCCCGAACACGATGCCGACTGGCGCCAAAGCCGGCGGCAATTATCTGTCCGGTGCGCTGATCGCCCGCGAAGCCCGTCGTCATGGTTACCACGAAGGCTTGGCGCTCGATCACAACAATATGGTGTCGGAAGGTGCCGGCCAGAACGTGTTCCTGGTCAAGAACAAAACCATTTTCACGCCGCCGCTGACCGCATCGATTCTGCCCGGCATTACCCGCGATACCGTGATGGTGCTGGCGAAGGAGTTGGGTTATCAAGTGCGGGAAGAGAACATCGCCCGGGAAGCGCTGTACGTTGCCGACGAAATGTTCCTGTGCGGTACCGCATCGGAAATTGTCCCGGTGAAGACGGTTGATGGCCTGAAAGTGGGCGCCGGCAAACGCGGCCCGGTGACCGAGGCCATTCAGAAGAAATTCTTCGGCTTGTTCAATGGCCAGACGCCAGATATCTGGGGCTGGCTGGACCCGGTCGAGAATCCGACTTCGGCGTTTGTGCACGCGGCTTACGCCTGAGTGTGTTCATGAGGGAGCGGGCAAGCCCGCTCCGTCAAAAATCCTTTTTGCAAAGATCTGCTCATGCCGACCTATCGCTCCAAAACCACCTTTACTGGCCGCAACATGGCTGGCGCCCGCGCGCTCTGGCGTGCAACCGGTCTCGGTGACAATGATTTTCACAAGCCGCTGATTGCGGTGGTCAACTCGTATTCGCAGTTTGTGCCGGGTCACGTGCACCTGAAGCAAATTGGCGAGCTGGTGTCGGAAGCGGTGCGTGGTGCCGGCGGTGTGCCGCGCGAGTTCAATACCATCGCCATCGATGATGGCATTGCGATGGGCCATGGCGGCATGCTGTACAGCCTGCCGTCGCGGGAACTGATTGCCGATTCGGTCGAATACGTCGCCAATGGCCATTGCGTCGACGCGATGATCTGCATTTCCAATTGCGACAAGATCACGCCCGGCATGTTGCTGGCGGCGCTGCGCTTGAATATCCCGGCCGTATTCGTTTCCGGCGGCCCGATGGAAGCGGGCAAAGTCGTTCGCGGCGGCGAAACCATCAAGCTCGATCTGGTCGATGCGATGGTGATGGCGGCCGATCCGAGTGTGTCCGACGAGCAGGTCGCCGAGACCGAGCACAATGCCTGCCCGACCTGCGGCAGCTGCTCCGGCATGTTTACCGCCAACTCGATGAACTGCCTGCTGGAAGCACTCGGTTTGGCGCTACCCGGCAACGGCACGATGCTGGCGAGCCACACCGATCGCCGTGAATTGTTTGTGCAGGCCGGCAAGACCATCGTCGAGATCACCAAGCGCTATTACGACGGCAATGAAGCACAGCTGCTGCCGCGTGCCATCGCCAATTTTG
>CAMLNB010000345.1 GCA_946481205.1 uncultured Kangiella sp.
GGCGCCCTCGTGGTCGAAACCGGCAAGCGCACCGGCCGCAGCCCGGCCGATCGGTTCATCGTCCAGGAGCCGAGCACCCAGAACGAGATCGACTGGGGCAAAGTCAACAAGCCGTTCCCGGCCGACAAGTTCGACGCCCTCTGGGCCCGGGTCGAAGCCCATTACAACGCACTGCCGGAAGCCTTTATCAGCAACCTGCATGTCGGCGCCGATCCCAAGCATTACCTGCCCATCGAAATGCGCACCGAAACCGCTTGGCAGCACCTGTTCGGCCGCAACCTGTTCATTCGCCCGAGCCAGTTCAACCCGTCGAACAAGCCGGCTTGGCAGATCCTGAATGTACCGGGCTTCATCTGCGATCCAGCCCGCGACGGCACCAACAGCGACGGCTGCGTCATCATCAATTTCGGCGCCCGCAAGGTGCTGCTGGCTGGCATGCGCTACGCCGGTGAAATGAAGAAAGCCATGTTCTCGGTGCAGAACTTCCTGTTGCCGGCCGAAGACACCCTGCCGATGCACTGCGGCGCCAACCAGGCCAAAGACGGCAAGGTCACGCTGTTCTTCGGTTTGTCCGGCACCGGCAAGACCACGCTGTCGACCGATCCGGCCTGCCACATCATCGGTGATGACGAGCACGGCTGGGGCCCGGGTACCGTGTTCAACATCGAAGGCGGCTGCTACGCCAAGTGCATCCACCTGAACAAGGATCACGAACCGGTCATCTGGAACGCCATCCGCCACGGCACCATTCTGGAGAACGTTGTCCTGAACGAAGATGGCAGCCCGGACTACAACGACCACACCCTGACCCAGAACAGCCGCGCCGCCTACCCGCTCGACTTCGTCGAGAAGCGCGTGCAGGAGAACCGCGGTCCGGAACCGGAAGCGTTGATTTTCTTGACCTGCGACATGACCGGCGTGCTGCCGCCGGTGTCCATCCTGAATCGTGAACAGGCCGCTTACCACTTTCTGTCTGGCTACACCGCGAAAGTGGGCTCGACCGAAATGGGTTCGACCTCGTCGATCGAACCGACCTTCTCGACCTGCTTCGGTGCACCGTTCTTCCCGCGTCCGGCCGGCGTTTATGCCGAGCTGCTGATGAAGCGTCTGGATGCGTCGGGCGCCAAGGTGTATCTGGTCAACACCGGCTGGACTGGTGGCCCGGCCGGCAACGGCGGTCACCGCTTCCCGATCCCGGTCACCCGCGCCGTGGTCGCCGCCATCCAGAGCGGCGCGCTGAAAACCGCCAAGACCCAGCACCTGCCGGTAATCAATCTCGACGTGCCGGTCGAACTGCCGGGCGTCGACAGCAAGCTGCTGAACCCGCGCAACACTTGGGAAGATCAGGCCGCTTACGATGCCGAAGCCAAGAAACTGGCTCAGCTGTTCATCGAGAACTTCAAGAAGTTCAAGGTCGACGCCAAAGTCGTAGCGGCCGGCCCGCAGCTGTAACCCAAGGCAGGCTGATAGAAAAGCAGAGGGCCGCACCAGCGGCCCTCTGCTTTTTCGTTTACGATCCCGCACCGTTTTCGCTTACCGGAGTGTGTTATGGATGCCGAATGGGTGCTGACCACCCTGAACGATGCCTTGAGCTCGCTGGAAGATGTCGTCACCGAGCTGGAGTCGGACCCGGAGTCGGTCGATGAACTGCTGCCGGAGCTGATGGCCATGATTTACGCCAAGCTCAACTATGCCTGGAACAGCCGCGAGCTCGGCCCGGAGGCGATCGACAAGCTCGATCACAATGAACTAATTGGCTTCCCGAAAGATCTACCGCTCTGAGTCACACCGGTTACCCATGAACGAAATTTCCCCTCTGAACGAGCGCACGGCCTTTGTCGAGGAAACTCGATTTGGTGTCTGGTTTCTCGGTACCGAAACTTGGTACGTGCATGTGTTGCAACGGGCGCTCGATGATCTGCAACGGCTGCAGCAACAGTCATCGCATCAATCACCGGAACACTCCCCGCCACTGCAGCGCGGACAGGGCGAACGCACGGCCCGGTTTGAAAACATTCTCGATATCGGCTTTGGTCACGGTAAAGCCTTGCTGGAGCTGGCCAAGCGGTTTCAACCGCTGCGCATGGTCGGCGTCGATGCCGATCCGGCTGCCAAGCCACGGGCACTCGAAACGCTGCGCGATGCCGGCCTGACCGCGGAGCTGATCACCGCCAACGCTACAACGACCGGCTTGCCCGACAACAGTTTCGATCTGGTGTTCTGCCACCAGACTTTGCACCACATCGTCGCGCAGGAAGCGGCACTGGCAGAAATTTTCCGGGTACTGAAACCGGGCGGCCAATTGCTGCTCGCCGAATCGACCAAAAAATACATCCACTCGTTGCCGATCCGCATCCTGTTCCGGCACCCGATGCATGTGCAAAAAACTGCTGAAGAGTATCTTGCGCTGGTTCGCCAAGCCGGTTTCATCGTGCCGCCGGAGCGGATTTCTTATCCCTATCTCTGGTGGAGCCGTTCGGATATTGGTTTCTTTGAATGGCTCGGTTTCAAACCCAAGCCAAATCGTGAAGAGACGCTGATCAATCTGGTCGCTGTAAAGCCGAGCTGAACACCGCCAAGCACGACCGACGCAGCCAACAAAAACGCGACTCAAGGTCGCGTTTTTAGCCACTGCGGCAGATGCTGAATATCGTGCAGCTGGTCCAGTGGGTCATGCGCCAGCAAATCCGCCAGATCGTGCGCGCCATACGTTGCCGCCAAGCGGTCGACCTGCGCACGTTTCGCCATTTCCATATCGAAACCGGTGTCCCCCACAACTAGGGCGCGATGCGCCGGGGTATCGGTTTCCTTCAGGATATCCAGCACCATCTGTGGATGCGGTTTGCCTTCGGCTTCGTCAGAACACCGGGAGGTATGGAAGAACGTATCAAGACCGACCTCCTTCCAAGCTCGTTCCAAACCGTAACGCGCCTTGCCAGTCGCTACCGCCAAGACAAAACCGCTGTCCTTCAACCAATCCAAGGTCTCGCGGGCGCCTTCAAACAAGGGCGTTGGTGTCGGATCGGTTTCGACAAACGCCGTGCGGTATTCCTGCTTCAGTGCATCTAATTGCTCCGGATGCGCACCCGGAAACAGAATCTCGTACACCGCCGGCAACGACAAACCGATGATGCCTTTGACGGCGTCTTCGGACGGCACTGGCAGTTCGGCCA
>CAMLNB010000346.1 GCA_946481205.1 uncultured Kangiella sp.
CCATCGAGCAGCAGCTCGAACGCACCCGTCGCGACAAGCGCCGGCCGCTGCTGCAAACCGATGACCCGAAAGAAACGCTGGAATCGCTGGCCCGGCATCGCGATACGCTCTATCGCGAAATCGCCGACTACGTGGTTTCAACTGACCGTGGTTCGGTCAAAGCTGTCGCAAAAGACATCTGCGACATGCTGCAGGGCGACTGAGGTCGCGCGGTGGCCATTGTCACGGTACCGCTGAATCCAGGGTCCTACCCCATCCATATCGATACCGGCCTGTTGGCGGATGCTGCCCTGTGGCAGCGCCTGCTGGCCGGCCGCCAAGCCTTCATCCTGACTGACCAGCACGTTGCTCCGCACTGGTTGCCGCGTTTGCAGCAGGGCCTCGCTGGTGCCGATGCGCCTCACCTGGTCATGCCGGCCGGTGAAGAAACCAAATCGCTGAGCCAGTTCGGCGCGGTCATGGATGCGTTGGTCGCCCACAAGCGCCGGCGCAACAGCGTGCTGATCGCGCTCGGTGGCGGCGTCATTGGCGATCTCGCCGGTTTCTCGGCCGCCTGCTACCAGCGCGGCATTGCCTGCATTCAAGTGCCGACTACGTTGCTCGCGATGGTCGATTCCTCGGTCGGTGGCAAAACCGCCATCAACCATCCAGCCAGCAAAAACCTGATTGGCGCATTTCATCAGCCGGAAGCTGTCATTGCTGATCTCGACACCCTGCGCAGCCTGCCGGAACGCGAATACCGTTCCGGTCTGGCGGAAATCATCAAGTACGCGCTGATCGGCGACGCCGATTTTCTGCTCTGGCTTGAGCAGCACCTCGATGCCCTGCTGCAGCACGATGCCAACGCGCTCGCCAGTGCCATCGCCCGCAGTTGCGAGCACAAGGCCGCCATCGTTGCCCGCGATCCGACCGAGCAAGGCGAGCGGGCGCTGTTGAATCTGGGTCATACCTTCGGCCATGCCGTTGAAACCGAGCTCGGTTACGGTGCCTGGCTGCACGGCGAAGCGGTCGCGCTCGGTTTGGTCCTGGCTGCCGAGCTCGCTGCTGAACTGGGTCATCTCCCGGATCGGCAATTGGCCGAGCAGATACGGCAATGGCTGCAGCGTGCCGGGTTACCGCACAAATTACCGGCCGCTATCGATTACGCCGCCTTGCTGCGCCATATGGCGCTCGACAAAAAAAATCTCAGCGCCAAGCTGCGCTTCATTTTGCCCACGGCGGTCGGTCGCTCGGCCATTGTCGATGGCATCGAGCCCGAGCCGGTGTTGCGCGTGTTGCAGCGTAACTAAACCGCAGTCAGACCGCAGTCCGCTTTACCGATTACGTCGCACTATGGCATCGTGGCGGCGCTGCCACCGCGCCGGTTTGTTTTCCGCAACCACTCACCGGCGCCCAGACAAGAACAGGGACTTTTGTGGCCACCGATTCCCGATTCAGCAGTTTCCATTGCGCCACGCCGGCGCTGTCCCAACTCGAAGACGAGCTTCAGCATCTCTGTCACTACGGTCGCAGCCTGATCTTGGTATTTGGCCCGCCCGGTGCCGGCCGCAGCCATGTCGCCCGCCGGCTGAAAGCCGCCGTGTCCAACAGCCTGCCGGTCGCGTTGATTCCGGCGCAGCCGCTGATGACCAGCGAGCAACTCGATCAAGACGCGCTGCGCCAACTGGGCCTGACCCAGATCGCGATGGTCGAAACCGATCTGTCGCTGGCCATTGCCCGGGCACCAGCCGGTCGTCGTACCTTGATTGTCGATGACGCCCAGGATTTGAACCTGCACGTGCTGCGCAGCTTGCTTGAATGCGCAGTCAGTGAACGGGAGCGCGAAGATCCGCGGCTGACGCTGGTATTGTTCGGCGACGAGATGCTGCAAACCGCGCTGGCCGAACTCGATTACGCCGGGCTCGGCCCGCACGATCAGCATCGCTTGGTGCTGCCAGCCTTCAGTGCCGACGACGCGCAGCGTCTGGCAACGGTCTGGGCCGCCGCGCAAGGCGAAAGCGAACCCGAGCGCGCCATCGTGCGCGCGGCCTGGCAACAGCAACAAGGTTGGCCGGGCGCCATTCTCAACCAATTAGCGGAGCAGGCCGTGGCCCATTCCCAAGACGACATGCAACACGACGACAACAACGATGATTTCAGCGCCGATGTGCGCGAGCATCAGGCCGACGTTGAAGACGACGAACAAAGCTTCTGGCAACGCCACCGTTGGCTGAAGCTGCCGCTGATCGCTGCCGGCGTGTTCGTGCTGGCGCTGTTGCTGCTCTATCAGCGCGAGCTGAACGAATGGATCAGCGGCGAGCCCGACAGCGCCACCGCCAGCAACGGCAACCCGACCGGCGGTCTCAGCGATGCCCGTCGACAGGACTTGGACATCGATGCCCAGCCGGTCAGCACCGAACAGGCGCCGGCCACGCTGGAAATCATCGAAGAGCCGACCGGCAGCGAAACCGGTATGCAGACCCCGCCAAGCGAGTCCTATGGCAGCACCGAGCCCTTGCCACTCGAAACTTCACCCGTCGAAACCGCACCAGTCGAGCTCTCGCCAGAGCCGGTAGCGCCGGCGCCGACCGTGGCGAACAACACCGCCACCAAACCGACCGAAAAACCGGCGACCAAGCCGACCACCACCGTCAGCAAACCGGCCACCACCGCATCGAGCAATGGCCGCTACAGCGCCGATGAACAGGCCTTGCTGGATGCCAGCCCGAGCTACTTCGCGGTCCAGATCATCGGTCTGCGCGACGATGACGCCATGAACAAGTTCATCCGTCAGCACAAACTCGATCGCGGTCTGGTCTACCACGGCGTCAAGAACGGCGCTCCGTGGCAGGTGCTGGTGCTGGCGCCGTTTGCCGACCGCGCCGCCGCCGAACGCGCCCGCGATGCGCTGCCGGAAGCGGTGCGCAAAGGTGGGCCGTGGATCAAGTCGATCAAGGCCATCCAGGACGAGATCAAAGCCGGCAAGCGTTGATCTGAGCCGCACTGGGCCCCCGGCCCTCAGGTAAAATGCCAACGCCACCCCTGCGGTGGCATTTGTCTTTTCGCCACTGCCACGCAGCCGTTCCGGGGACTCCACTGATGACCACGCCAAGCCCATTGCAAAACGACCGTTACCTGCGCGCCGCGCTCCGGCAACCGGTCGACTGCACCCCGGTCTGGATGATGCGGCA
>CAMLNB010000347.1 GCA_946481205.1 uncultured Kangiella sp.
GGCCGGAAGATGATGCGCGGTTGGAGCGCTTGGTGATTGATTTGAGTGAGTGGCGGTAGCACGTAACAGCGAATCACATCTCGTACCAGCCTCCACCCTAACCCGCCCAGCCGCCAACTAGAGTTGGCGTCGTTCAGACGGCAAGTTCGTCAACGGTGACGAACTTGCATTCCCGTCTTCTCCCCCCTGGCAGGGGAGGGAAGAAAAGCTCCTCCCCCTGTAAAGGGGGAGACTGGGAAGGGGTAGTAAATCACGAGAGGAACTGCGCGATTACGCTCAGACTTTCACCTTTACATAACTACCCGGCGCCGGTTCAATCGCATTTTTGATCACGCGCGCCGGTTCGTTCTGTTTGTCATCCTGCGTGACCCAGTTATGCCAGTCGCGCCACCAAGAGCCGGGGTGCTGGGTCGCTTCGGCGAGCCACATGTGTGGGTCGGTCGGTAGCTCGTCGTTGGTTTGATAACCGTATTTGTCGCTGCCATCCGGATTGATCACGCCGGCGATATGACCGGAGCCGCCGAGCACGAAGCGGACTGGGCCGCTGTGCAGCAGCGCGCCTTTGTAGGTTGCGGTCCACAGTGCGATGTGGTCCTGTTCGGTCGACAGGAAGTAAGCCGGCGTTTTGATCTTGCGAATGTCGATCGGGGTATCGAGCAGCGTGATGCCGTTCGGATCCTTGAAGCGGTTGTGCAGGTACATGTTGCGCAGGTAGAAGCTGTGCATTTTGCTCGGCAGATTGGTGGCGTCACAATTCCAGTACAGCAGATCGAAGGCCATCGGCGTTTTGCCGAGCAGGTAGTTGTTGACCCAGTAACTCCAGATCAAATCGTTCTCACGCAAGCTGTTGAATGCGGTCGCCATATTGCGGCCGTTGAACACACCTTCTTTCTGCATCTGGGCGTCGAGCAGATCGAGCTGCTGCTCGTCGATGTAGGCACCGATCTCGCCCGGTTCGGAAAAATCGATCAGCGTCGCCATATAGGTGGCGCGGGCAATCGGATTCTTTTTCTTGGGTTGCGCCGAGAAGTAAGCCAACGTGCTGGCAAGCAGGGTGCCGCCAAGGCAGTAGCCCATCGCGTTCAGTTCTTTTTCGCCGGTCAGGTTCTGTACGGCTTCAATTGCCGCCAGCGTGCCTTCGCGCAGGTAATCGTCGAAGCCTTTGTCTTTGTGCGCAGCGCCGGGGTTGACCCAGGAGATCACAAACACCGTGTGGCCTTGCTCAACCGCCCAGCGCACCAGTGAATTCTGCGGCCGCAGATCGAGAATGTAGAACTTGTTGATCCACGGCGGAATGATCAGCAGCGGTCGTTGGTAGACCTTGTCGGTGCTCGGCGTGAACTGCAAAAGCTGGATCAGATCGTTCTGGAACACCACCGCGCCCGGTGTCGCCGCGACATTGATGCCCGGAGTGAACGCATCGAGATCGGTCATCTTGATGTTCAGTCGGCCGCCGCCACGGACGGTGTCTTCCAAATAGTTGGCGACGCCGCGCAGCAAGCTCAAGCCATTGGTGCGCTGGGCTTCGGCCCAGACATCCGGATTTGTCAGCGGAAAATTGCTCGGACTGAAGGCATTGATGGCTTGCCGAGTGAAGAAGCGCAGCGCTTCGGTCTGTTCGCGCTCGCTGGCGTTTTGCGGTTGCAGCGCTTTGAACAGCTGCTCGGCATACATCAGATAGCTTTCGCGCAGCAGCGCGTAATAGCCCTGCTGCCAGTGTTCGCTCTTGAAGCGCTTGTCGCTGCTCGGGCTGGTGGCCGCTTGCGTCATCCGCGCGGCTAACTGGTTCTGCAACAGGCTCGGATCGCTGAAGGCTTGCAGGCTTGAATGCTGCGGCCCGCGCGCTTGCCAGAGCGCCCAGCTTTCCTGAAAGCAGCGCGCCCAGATCGCGGCCAGTCGGGCCATGTCCTGGCTGAAGTCGGCGCCGCCTTGGGCATAGAGGCCGATCAGCTGCTGCCAGGCTTTGCTGATGCGGGTCATCAGTTCGGCCTGCTCGGCAAAGTTGTCGCCGGGGGCCGAGTTCTGCTGACTGGGACTCTGTTGGGTGGGTGCCGCGCTCATGCTGTTCTCCTTGCTGGCCGGGCAGCCGTGCCCCGCCAAATAACCAGTTCATTCGTACCGGTTGCCGCTCGGTTTTAGGTCGATCGGCGTCGCCTGATTGTCATGCTGGCAGATTATTGTTGCATTGCAACATTTCTCTCGCTATGCTGCGCTGCAGCAAACTGCCGAAAGGAGGCAATGCCATGTGGAACAATCTGTTTAACTCGATCAACGAACAAGGCCGTTCGTTCTACCAGCCGGTGGTGGAGTTTAACCAGCTGGTGTTGCGTCAGGCGGAAAAGCTGGCTCAAGCCCAGCTTGAAAGCTTCAACGCCTATGCCGCCATTGGTCTCAAACAGCTGCAAGCTGCCGCCAAGGTCGGTGATGCCGAGCAACTGAAGACGCTGGCCAGCCAGCAGTTGGAAGTGCTGCAGGCGCTGCAAACCAAGGTCAGCGAAGACACCAGCAAGTTCGGTGCGCTGATCGAAGAAAACCGCAAGGAAATCACCGGCTTTGTCGCCGAGCGTTTCCCGGTTGCGTTTGCTGACGCAGGCGCTGCCAAGCCGGCCAAGGCCAGCAAGGCTGCCTAAGTCGTCGTGAGTTGTTTTGTAGTCGTCGAGTGACCCGCCCGGTGTCGCTCGGCGGAAGGCATCACAGGGTGTGATGTCAGCTTTTAAGTAGTTCTGACAGTCTGCGGGATTCCATCCCTTCTCGAAGCCCCGGTCGGCGTCATGCCACCGGGGTTCTTTTTATCCCGCTTTTGCCGCCCGGCTTATTTTGCGGCGCTATCCAGCACCATGTTGACGATCACCACCAGGGTGATGATGAAGGCAATCACGAAGATCACGCCCAGCGCGATGTAATCGCCCGGCTTGCCGTGCTGAAAATCCTGTTGGCGCTTTTTCTCGCTCTGCACGCCGAACGCAGCCGCCAGCACGCTTTGGACCATGCTGAAAAAACCAGGTCGTTGCGGCTCGGGGGTTGGCAACGGTTCTGCACCGGACTGCGATGGTTGGATCTGGGATGGTGGAATCTGGGATGGTGGAATCTGGGATGGCTCTGACATACGCGGGCTCCTGTCAGCCT
>CAMLNB010000348.1 GCA_946481205.1 uncultured Kangiella sp.
TGGTGCGAAAGGAGAGACTCGAACTCTCACGCCTTGCGGCGCTGGAACCTAAATCCAGTGCGTCTACCAATTTCGCCACTTTCGCTGCGATCCGGCCTCACCGGACCTGTTGCGTACTGGCGGTCATGGGCCAGAAACGCCACTGGACCGGTGCATGGGACTTGTTTTCACTACGCCTGAGCCACCGATGGGCTCAGGTTTTCTTAATTGGTGGGTCGTGAGTGACTCGAACACTCGACCGACGGATTAAGAGTCCGCAGCTCTACCAACTGAGCTAACGACCCGGAAAACCAGCTATGCAGCCAATCTTCGGAACAGCCATTCCTGAGAAACTGGGGTGAGTGATGGGACTTGAACCCACGACAACCGGAATCACAATCCGGGGCTCTACCAACTGAGCTACACCCACCATAAAACGTTTACTGCTCTGCAGGCCAACAACCTAAACCTGCTACTGCCGCACGCAACCGGTGGTGGCGCGCCCGGCAGGAGTCGAACCTGCGACCCTCGGCTTAGAAGGCCGATGCTCTATCCAGCTGAGCTACGAGCGCAAGACCGGTTCGAGACCCTATTCGTCGTCCGTAGACGACTGGCAGGGCAACGCGAGAATGGTCGGGGAAGAGGGATTCGAACCCACGACCCCCTGTACCCAAAACAGGTGCGCTACCAAGCTGCGCTATTCCCCGAAAATCGTCGCGTTTTTGCCACGCCGCATTCGGCGAGCGCGGCATGATACAGGCGTCACCCCGGGTCGTCAATTTGCCGAAACCCCGAAATCAAGCACTTAGCACAGACCGTAATCAGGCTTGGGAAATCTGAGCAAAATTGCGACAATAGCGCCCCTTTTTCCGCTGCTCCGACCTTCCTCCGATGACCGCCAAACTGATCGACGGCAAAGCTGTTGCCGACCGCCTGCAAGCCACCATTGCCGCTGACGTTGCCGCCCGCGTGGCCCGCGGTGAACGCGCACCCGGCCTCGCCGTGGTGCTGGTCGGCGAAAACCCGGCCTCGCAGGTGTACGTCGGTGCCAAGCGCAAGCGCTGCAAAGAGGCTGGGTTCGTCTCCTTTGAATACAACCTGCCGGCCGACACGCCACAGGCCGACGTGCTGGCCCTGATCGACAAATTGAATGCCGATCCGGCGGTCGACGGCATCCTGGTCCAGCTGCCGCTGCCGGCCCAGATTGACGCTGACACCGTGGTCGAGCGCATCCGCCCCGACAAAGATGTCGATGGCTTCCATCCTTACAACTTCGGCCGCTTGGCACAAAAACGCCCGCTACTGCGCCCTTGCACGCCTTACGGCTGCATGACCCTGATCCGGGAAACCGGCGTCAACCTGCGCGGCCTGAAAGCCTGTGTTGTTGGTGCGTCGAATATCGTTGGTCGACCGATGCTGCTGGAACTGCTGCTGGCCGACTGCACGGTCACGGTCTGCAACAGCAAAACCCAGAATCTGGCAGAAGAAGTCGGCCGCGCCGATTTGGTGGTGGTCGGCGTTGGTCGGCCGAATTTCGTCAAAGGCGAATGGATCAAGCCGGGCGCGATCGTGATCGATGTCGGCATCAACCGTTTGGACAACGGCAAATTGTGCGGCGATGTCGAGTTCGCTACCGCGGTCGAACGCGCTGGTTGGATCACGCCAGTGCCGGGCGGCGTTGGTCCGATGACTGTTGCCACCTTGCTGCAAAACACGCTGTACGCCTGCACCGAGCTGCACAAATAAGCACGCGCTGAGCGCGATTCGTTGTGATGCATACGTTTGTCATAACGAATCGCGTCAAGGTGGATTGTTGTTCGCCAGCGTGAGCCGGTATGCTTGGGCAAAACCGCAGCACGCTGCAATGGCGTGACGCGGCGTCTGCCCTGACGATCCGGCCCACAACAAAAGAGCATACGGCACACCATGTCCAACCCCGCCCCGCGTCGCACCAAGATCATTGCCACCCTCGGCCCCGCCAGTTCCAGTGAAGAAGTCTTACGCGACATGATCCGCGCCGGCGTCGACGTGGTTCGGATGAACATGTCACACGGTTCGGTCGAGGATCACGCCAAGCGCGTCGATCTGGTGCGCCGACTGGCCGATGAAGCCAAACGTTTTGTCGCCATTCTGGTCGATCTGCAGGGGCCGAAAATTCGCGTCTCGCGGTTCAAGAACAAATCGGTGACGCTGACAGAAGGCGCTGCATTTGCCCTCGACGCCGGGCTTGGCAAAGAGGATGGTGACGACAGCCAAGTCGGTATCGATTACAAGGAATTGCCGAAAGACGTTCGCACTGGCGACACGCTGTTGCTGGACGATGGCCGCATTGTCCTGCGTGTTTCTGCCGTCAAAGGCGACCGGATCGAAACGACAGTGGTTGCCGGCGGTGAATTGTCGAACAACAAAGGCATCAACCGTCAGGGTGGTGGCTTGTCGGCAAAAGCCATCACCGACAAAGATAAACAGGACATCAAAACCGCGGCGCAGCTCGAAGCCGATTTCGTCGCGATGAGTTTTCCGCGCAGTGCGGAAGATATCGATGAATGTCGGGCTTTGCTGCTGGAAGCCGGCTCGCGTGCCGGTGTTGTTGCCAAGGTCGAGCGGGTCGAAGCGCTGCAGAATCTTGACGAAATCATCCGCGCCTCTGATGCCGTGATGGTCGCCCGTGGCGATCTCGGTGTCGAAATCGGCGATGCCGAATTACCAGCGGTACAGAAGCACATGGTCGCGCAAGCACGTCACCTCGATCGCGGCGTCATTGTCGCGACCCAGATGATGGAGTCGATGATCGAAAGCCCGATCCCGACCCGCGCTGAAGTATTCGACGTCGCCAACGCCGTACTTGACGGCACCGATGCGGTGATGCTGTCGGCCGAAACCGCGGTCGGCAAGAATCCACCAAAAGTCATCGAAGCGATGGCCCGGGTTTGCGTGGGCGCCGAATCGCAGGCCAAGTCGCGGCTGTCGCGGCACCGGATGGACGACAAGTTCAAGCATGTTGAAGAAGGCATTGCGATGGCGAGCATGTACCTCGCCAACCACATGCCGATCAAAGCGATCATCGCGCTGACCGAAAGCGGCGCCACGCCAATCTGGATGTCGCGCATCCGCTCCGGCATTCCGATTTTTGCCGT
>CAMLNB010000349.1 GCA_946481205.1 uncultured Kangiella sp.
TCTACGCGAGTTGAATGACGAGTGGGCGGGGTTTTGGACCGAAAACTGTGTACGGTAGTTTCAGGGGGAAGTACGTTGAGGCGCGTCCGATTGCAGGACCAAAGCATGACAACCCGTGAATTTGGCAGCGGGCAAGCGCTGCGAGCGGGAGGTTTCACCCATTCTCCGTCCCTCCCCCGTCAAGGGGATACAGACCCTCTATGCCGCTAACATCCCCTCTCCCCTTGCGGGAGAGGGGCCGGGGGAGAGGGGGGAATTACGAGAGCCGCTTTAACCCGCCAACACTTTCTTCAACGCCCGGATGCAACGCTCATTCTGCTCCGGCAAGCCGATCGAAATCCGGATGTGGTTCAGCAGGCCGTAATTGCCAATCGGACGGACGATTACCCCTTCGCGCAGCATCGCCTGATACACCGGCGCCGCCGGCCGGCCGAGATCCACCGTAATGAAATTGCCGAGCGACGGAATGTAATTGAGCTTCAGCTCTTCAAAGGCCTGCTGATACTGCTGCATGCCCTTCTTGTTCAGCTCAACCACGCGTTTGATGTAGTCGGTATCGTTCATCGTCGCGACCGCCGCCGCGAGTGCCAGTGAGTTGACGTTGAACGGTTGCCGGACCCGGTTCATCAAACCGGCGCACTCGGCTTGTGCCACCGAGAAACCGACACGCAGTGCAGCGAGGCCATAGGCCTTCGAGAACGTGCGCAGCACGATCAGATTGGGGTACTGGTTCAGCCAACCGAACGCATCCGGATATTCCGGCGTGCCGTCGGCGTATTCGAAGTAGGCTTCGTCATACACGACGATCACGTTTTCCGGCACGCTGTCGAGAAACGCTTTCAACTCACCGGCGCGCAGCCAGTTGCCGGTGGGGTTGTTCGGATTGACCACGTAAACCAGTTTGGTTTTCGGCGTGATCGCAGCGCGCATCGCGGTCAGGTCATGACCGAAATCGGCTTTCGCCGGCACGCTGATGATCTTGGCGCCCTGCGCCTGCGCGCTGATCGGGAACGCGATGAAACAGTATTGCGAGCAAACCACCTCATCACCGGTGCCAACAAAGGTGCGCACCGCGATATCCATGACATCGTTCGAACCGTTGCCGAGCGTCAGCTGCTCGTGCTTCAAGCCGAAGCGCTTGCAGATGGCGTCTTTCAGGTAGAAACCGTTGGCATCCGGATACAGCGCGATATCCTTGATCTCAGCTTCAATCGCCGCTTTCGCTTTCGGCGACAGCCCGAGCGGGTTCTCGTTCGAGGCCAGCTTGATGATGTCGGTGATCCCCAGCTCGCGCTCCAGCTCGGAAATCGGTTTGCCCGGCTGATACGGATGCAAGGTCCGGACACCTTCAACAGCCAGTTTCGAGAAATCGATGCTCATCGTGTTCACCTGTTGCTGGGCTGCCGGCGATCCTTCGGCAGCGCGTTCATCTGGAAAGAAGGCGGCTCGCGCCGCCTTGTAAATCTGATTATGTGGGAGCGGGCAAACCTGCTCCTACAGCAAATCCATCAACCGTTGCGTTTGGCAAAATCGGTCATGAACTCAATCAAGGTCTGCACGCCAGCCATCGGCATTGCATTGTAGATGCTGGCGCGCATGCCGCCGACCGAACGGTGACCGGCCAATGCGAGCATGCCGGCCGCTTCCGACTCCTGCAGGAACTTGTCGTTCAGCGATTCGTCGTGCAAACGAAACGGCACGTTCATCCGCGAGCGGAACGGCTTGGCAATCGGGTTACGGTAGAACGGATTGCTATCGATGCAGGCATACAGCGCGTCGGCTTTGGCCGCATTGTGCTTTTCCATTGCCGGCACACCGCCCTGCTCGGCAATCCAGTCGAACACCAAGTCAGCCAGATACCACGCCCAGGTCGGCGGCGTGTTGTACATGCTGCCGTTGTCGGCCAGCACTTTGTAATCAAACAGCGTCGGCGTGCGGGCGACGGCTTTGCCCATCAGATCTTTACGAATGATCACGATGGTCATGCCGGCGGGGCCGATGTTCTTCTGGGCGCCCGCGTAAATCAGGCCGTAATCGCGGACATTGATCGGGCGCGACAGAATGCAGCTCGACATGTCGGCTACGAGCGTGCGGCCTTCAACAGGAATCGAATGCAGTTCGACACCGCCAATGGTTTCGTTCGGACAGTAATGCAGATAGGCGCTGTCAGCGCTGAGTTTCCATTCGCTGCGGTCAATCACGGTGAACACACCATCACGCTCGACCAGCACCTTGATCTCGTTAACGCTGCCGAACTTCTTGGCCTCTTTGACCGCTTTGTCGGACCAGATACCGGTAGTGAGGTAATCCGCAGTCTTGCCTTCGGCCAGCAGGTTCATCGGAATCATCGCGAACTGGTGCGTGGCGCTGCCGTGGCAGAACAGCACGGCGTAATCGTCCGGGATACTCATCAATGCACGTAGCTTGCGCTCGGCATTCGCCGCCAGCTCACCGAAGGCATCGGAACGGTGCGAGATCTCCATCACCGAACAGCCGTGGCCGTTCCAATCGAGCAGCTCAGCCTGAGCTCGTTTCAGAACGGCTTCCGGCATCGCCGCCGGGCCGGAACAGAAATTGAATTTACGCATTGCCGTCACTTACCGCTGTAGGTTGGGCTGAATGAAATGAAGCCCAACAGCGCATTTCGGGAGGTGTTGGGCTTCGCCTAGGCTCAGCCCAACCTACGTTATTGCGCGAAAGCCGGGAAATTACTCTTCGGCATCATCGCTGACGAGCGGCGAGACGACGTCTTCGTTATCACCCGCATCGACCACGGTGATCGATTCCAAGCCGACCAGGTGCTCGCCTTCCAGCATCCGCATCAAGCGAACGCCGGCAGTGTTACGGCCCATCACGCGAACCTCCGCCACACGGGTACGCACCAGCGTGCCCTTGTCGGAAATCAGCATGATATGTTCATCGGATTTGACCGCCACTGCGCCGATGACCTTGCCATTACGCTCGCTGACCTTGATCGACAGCACACCGCGAACACCACGGCCCTTGACCGGATAGGCTTCGAGCGCGGTGCGCTTGCCGTAACCGTTCTCAGTCGCAGTCAGAATGTCGGTGCCTTCGTGAGCAACGATCAGGCTGATCACAGTCTCGCCTT
>CAMLNB010000350.1 GCA_946481205.1 uncultured Kangiella sp.
GGCAGCATTGACCCGCTCTTGGCCAAAGTAATTGCGATTACCAGCATGCTCGGCACGGCCACGCATAAAACCGATTTCCGAGCCGTAATAAATCACCGGAATACCACGCGCCGTGAATAGCCAGTTGTGGGCATCAATGAAGCCTTCATCGCTCGCGTTCATTCTGGCCATGTCGTGGTTATCGTAGAAGGTCATCAATTCATACGGATTCTGGTACGGCCCCTTGTCCAAATAGAGCGATTCGTTCAGCGTAGCAAAATCGCCTGTTCGCTGTTCGGTACCGGGCAGTTCAAACACTTTGGCCAACGAGGCTTTGTGCGGAAAATCGAGCACGCTGATGCCGCCATTCTGCGGCCAAGTGTGCGGCGCGATATCGCTGGCCTGCCACCGGAAATCTTCACCAAACATGAACATGCCAGGCTTTTTCTCCCGCACGCGATCGGCAAATTGCTTCCAGAACGTGTGCGGCATCCAACCGATGGTGTCGATACGGAACGCATCGGCGCCTTGCTCAAGCCACTGACTATAAGCCCCGACCAAATATTCCAGCACGGCGGGGTTGTTTTCATTGAAGTCGGATAGCTCGGCAATGCCCGGCTGCTTGTTGAAAAACTGGTGCAAAGGATTGGCGTGGTCCAGCTGAGCCGGTGCGAGATTGCCGTGATCAGCGATCAGTTTGCCGTCCTTGTCATAGACTTTGCCAAACTCGGGCTGCGGTATCGGCATGGTGTAAGACGGCGCGCCATGGTTGCCAACGATATCGAGCACGACTTTCATGTTCTTGTCATGCACCGTTTTGCTGAAGCCAGCAAAATCCAGCCCGGCACTCGGCAAATGCTCGTCCAGTTTGTAGAAATTGACGCCCCAGTAACCGTGATAACCGGTCTTGCCTTGATCAGTCCAGAAACTGCCCCAGCTGACCGGCTTGCCACCGGAGAATGCGGCGTCTGGCTGGTCGACGATCGGCGTCAGCCAGATCGCCGAGAAACCCATGCCGCGGATGTAATCCAGATTATCGACAATGCCTTTGAAATCACCACCAAGGTAACCGATGTTGTCGCTCTCGCCTTCCGGCGCACCCGGCACCGGCCGATCAAAAGTGCGCCAGGCGCCACCCTGCTCGCGCTGATCATTGCTGGGGTCACCGTTAACAAAACGGTCGGTCACGACAAAATAAACCGCTTCGCTCGCGAATGGCTCCAAGGTGCCATAGAACGATTCCGTTGGATGCGTAGCCGCTGCTGCGGCTTGCTCTTCTGGCTGGGAATTACAGGCGGCCATCAGCACCGTCATGATCAGAACAGACAGGGCTGAAACCGGAAAAGCAGACGGCAACTTCATGGTGGACATCCGTTATAAGTGAAGATACGAGCAACAACCGCAGCTGCTCGATACAGCAACAAGCGGGGCGTTCTGCGACTTATCTGGCCGGCAATGGCGCCGCAGTCGCGGGCGCACTGATGTCGCGCACCCGAAGCACACACAGACCCGCAACCAGCAGGCTGATGCCACCAATCACCAAGGCAAACAGCGGCGCACCGCCGAAGAAAATCTTCAGCAGGAAGCCCAGCACACTGGCAGCCAACAACTGTGGGATGACGATGAAGAAATTGAAGATGCCCATGTAGATGCCCATCTTCTCAGCCGGCAGACTGTTCGACAGCAAGGCATAGGGCAACGACAGGATGGACGCCCAGGCAAACCCCACACCGACCATCGACAACAGCAACCAATCCGGATCACGAATCAGCGCAAACGACAACAAACCTGCGGCACCAAGCCAGACGTTGATCAGATGGCTGACGCGCAAACCCAAGGCGCGCACCAGCAACGGAATCACTATCGCCGCCAGCGCGGCAAAACCGTTGTAGGCGGCGAACAAGACGCCGACCCAGTTGGCGCCATCGTTATAGGCGGGTGATGCGGTATCGGTGCTACCGAAATGCACGGCCGTTACCGCGGATGTCGTGTAGATCCACATCGCGAACAGCGCGAACCACGAGAAAAACTGCACAACGGCCAGTTGCCGCATGGTGTCCGGCATCTGCTGCATATCGGCCAGGATGGTCCGGACAATATTGGGCTTGTCGCCACGACTGACCACCAGCAGTAACGCGCCATAAACCGCGAGACCCGCAGTCAATAAATACAGCTGCTTGTCTTCGCCACTGCCATACACAATGGCGCAGCCCAGCAACCCGGCGAGCAGCCACAACAGGCCATGACGCTGCGCCTTGTCGCGTTCCAGCGGCGTCGTACGAACCGGGTGGGCATCATCAAACCGGGCCAGTGTTTCCGGTGGGTATTCTTTGCTGCGGAACACCGTCCAGCCCACTGCCGCCAACAGCACCAAGCCACCGGCATAGAACGCATACTTGACGGTGTCTGGGATCACGCCCGGCTCGGCGGTATTGGCTATACCAACCTTGGCCAAGATCCACGGCAACAGACTGGCAACGACAGCACCAACACCGATAAAAAAACTCTGCATCGCATAACCGGAAGCGCGTTGTTCCGGCGGCAGTTGATCACCGACAAAAGCGCGGAAGGGTTCCATCGACACGTTGATCGACGCATCCATGATCCAGAGCAAGCCAGCAGCTATCCACAACGTTGGCGAGTTCGGCATAAACAACAGCGCAGCCGTCGTCACCAACGCGCCGTAGAGAAAGTACGGCCGACGGCGTCCAAGCCGGGTCCAGGTACGGTCAGAAAAATAACCGACAATTGGCTGAACAATCAGACCGGTCAATGGAGCCGCAATCCACAACATCGGGATGTCGGAAATATCGGCACCGAGAGTTTGAAAAATCCGGCTGACGTTGGCGTTTTGCAAAGCAAAGCCAAACTGAATGCCGAGAAAGCCGAAGCACATATTCCAAATCTGCCAGAAAGACAGTCTCGGCTTGGCGGTCATTAACTCACTCCCGAAAAGTCACCGTCGACGGGTGACGCGCTTGTTGTCATTATGGCCATCGGTTCCGCATGGTCGTCAGCGCTGACGACCGAACCGATACGGCATTAGTGTGGGCCAGATGGTAGGCCGCCTCAAGCTGGTGCGGACAGCCTTATGCATTCGTATTCAAAGACAGGTCCGTGCACCA
>CAMLNB010000351.1 GCA_946481205.1 uncultured Kangiella sp.
GCACGTAAACAGGAAACTTGTTGCAATAAATCCCGACAAATCTGCCATGGCAGGGTCGGAAAGATTGTGCCATGCTCAAATTATTCGGACCGTTTGGCCAGTGATGGCTGTCAGCAATCAGGTAGAGAAATGAAGCGTAATCAGCAGTGGATGGGTGCCATGCGCGCCGGTGTTGCCGCCGCGGTCTTGGCGGTAGTCGCGATTTCCGCGGGCCCGGTGCCGGCGGCGCCGAGCACGGACGTGCTGAAACCGGAACCGCAGCATGCCCAGGCCGCCAAATTCATTCGCAGCATCCTCAGCGATGGTCACTATGCCCGGCCACGGGTGAATGATGATTTGTCGCTGCGCATGTTCGATCAATACCTGACCATGCTCGATGGCAACCGCAGCTATTTCCTGCAGTCGGACATCGACCAATTCAACAAATACCGGGCCACGCTTGATGACGCGCTGATGCGCGGTGATCTGAGCGTGCCGTACGAACTGTTCTCGGTGTTCCAGAAGCGCTGGGAGTCGCGTTACGACTACGCCATCAGCTTGCTGCAAAAGCCGATGAAGTTCGATGGCAAGGACAGCTTCCAGTTTGACCGCGAAGCCGCGCCATGGCCGAAGAATGTCGACGAGCTCAACGAGCTGTGGCGGCAACGGGTCAAGAACGACGCGCTGAACCTGAAACTCGCCAACAAGAACTGGGACGAAACCAAGGATCTGCTGACCAAGCGCTACGAGGCAGCCAAGCGTCGGATGGCCCAGACCAATAGCGAGGACGTATTCAGCTATTTCATGAATGCGTTCACTGCCGCAATTGATCCGCACTCGAACTATTTCTCGCCGCCGCAGGCCGAGAACTTCGACATTGAGATGCGGCTGTCGCTCGAAGGCATCGGCGCGGTGCTGCAGACCGATGACGTCTACACCAAAGTTGTCCGCTTGGTGGAAATGGGCCCGGCCGACAAAAGCAAACAAGTGTTCCCGGAAGACAAGATCATCGCCGTTGGCCAGGACAATCAGCCGATGGTCGATGTGGTCGGCTGGCGCTTGGATGACGTGGTCGATCTGATCCGCGGCAAAGCCGGTTCGGTGGTGCGCATTGAAGTGATGCCGCATGCGGCCGGTGCCGATGGCAAGACCAAAACGGTCAGCATCGTGCGCGAGAAGGTCAAGCTGGAGGAGCAGGCTGCCAAGTCGGAAGTGATCAAAGTCGATCGCCCGGGTCGGCAGCACAGCATCGGCGTGATCACGGTGCCGAAGTTCTATGTCGATTTTCAGGCCCGCGCGATGGGCGATGAAAACTACAAGAGTGTTGCCCGTGATGTCCGCGATCTGCTGCAGAAATTGAAAGCCGAGAAAGTGGACGGTGTGGTGCTGGATCTGCGCAACAACGGCGGCGGCGGTCTCGACGAAGCCGCGCAAATGACCGGTCTGTTCATTGACGAAGGTCCGGTTGTCCAGGAGCGCAATCAATACGGCCAGGTCTCGGTGTTGCCAGACGAAGAGCCGGGCGTGACCTGGGACGGCGCCTTGGTGGTGCTGATCAACGGCCAAAGTGCGTCAGCTTCAGAAATTGTTGCGGCCGCGCTGCAGGATTACGGTCGCGCACTGGTGATTGGTGAGACCTCATTTGGTAAAGGCACGGTGCAGACGGTTTACGACTTGAACCGTTGGCGCGACGGCCCGGGCGTCAACTACGGCCAACTGAAACTGACGGTGCACAAGTTCTACCGCGTCAACGGTACCAGCACCCAGCATCGTGGCGTGATCCCGGATATTCAGTTGCCGGCCTTGTTTGACACCGCCGAATTTGGTGAAAGTGCGCTGCCGAACGCGATGCCGTGGGATTACATTCCGGCGACCAATTACGCGCCGGTTGGCGATGTCAAAAAGTACCTGCCGCAACTGAAAGCCATGCAGGAACGACGCATCGCCAAAGATCCGGAGTATCAATATTTGCTGGAAGACATCGCCGAGTACAACCAGCGCCGGAAAGACACCACCGTGACGCTTAATGAAGCGGAGCGCAAGGCGGAACGGGAAATCTTTGATCAGAAGCAGCTGGCTCGCGAAAATGCTCGACGCAAGCTGAAGGGCTTGGCACCGTTGAAAGCCTTGCCGGAGCAAGCCAGCACCGATGAGGACAGCAACGATGTCCGCTTGACTGAAGCGGTCAATCTTCTGTCAGACATGATCTGGCTGCAGTCGGGTCAGCGTGTGGTCGAGGCCTCGGAGCCGAAGCGCAATACGCGCACGAACTGAACCGGGAGCAGGATGCGCAGATGATTCCATTGGTTGAGCCAACCTCGGCATTGATGGATGCAGTGCGGGCCGCGCGTGACAGCGCGGCCCTGATTTTTTCTGCCGCCGCGGCCCAGACACAACTGGTCGAGCTGCAGGCAGAAGACGATGTGCTGGCATGGTTGAAGGTGCCGGCCTTATGCCGTGTTCAGGGCGGCAGCATTGCCGTGTACGCCGAAAGCAAACTGCTGTTCTATTGGGATGAAGGCGATGCCTTCACCACCTCGGAGTTCATTGGGGTGGCGCCGGCCTTGCAACTGAAAGTAGAAGACAGCGTGGCGTTGGATGTACTGCCACTGGCCAGCGTGCAGGAGTCACCGGTGTTGCGCAACGAGTTGGATGTGTTGTCGCGTCAGCACCGGCAGATTCTGTTGTTGTTGGTTGGTCGATTGGTGACTCCGGAAGAGCGGCCGCAGCCAGGTTTCCGCCGCTTTGCCGATGGCGAAGCCATCATCACCGAAGGCGACGAAGCCGAGTACGTCTACACGATTCTGGAAGGCGCGGCCGATGTTTCGGTCGATGGCGTCAAGGTCGGTGAGATCAACGAAGAGGAAATTTTTGGTGCCATGGCGGTGCTGACCGGCCAACGCCGGGCGGCAACCGTGCGCGCACGTGGCAGCTGCAGTGTCATGATGGTGGCGCGCGATGATTTTGCGACCTTGGTCAACACCCATCCGAATCTGTTCGTCAATTTGTTGCGCGATATGACCCGGACGATTGTCTCGTTGAACGAGCGCGTGGTCAGCCTGGATGGTCGCTGAACTTTGCAAAATAAATCGAAGGCCGCGTTAGCGGCCTTTTTTCT
>CAMLNB010000352.1 GCA_946481205.1 uncultured Kangiella sp.
ATCCGACAGGAGCTCCCCATGCGCCACAGTGCTGTTTCTCAGGTCCCCGCCGCCCCGGCCGAAGCCGTCATTCGCCATGTCCAGCAACGGCTGGCACTGGAAACCGACTGCTGGGATGTTCACCACAGCCTCAGTACCGGTACCGCTGATTTCGTGCTGGTCGATGTTCGTTCGCCGGAGATGTTTGCTCGCGGCCACCTGCCGCAGGCAGTAAATATTCCACACGGCAAGCTGATCGCCTCGCGGCTCAGCGAGTACCCGCTCGACACCTTGTTTGTCGTGTACTGCGCCGGGCCACATTGCAACGGCTCCAGCCGTGGCGCGCTACGGTTGGCGCAACTCGGCCGACCGGTCAAAGAGATGATCGGTGGCGTCACCGGCTGGCTTGATGAGGGCTTTACCTTGGTTCACGAGCACGCGAGCAACGCCGCGTAAAGCCAATCCCTGCTGACACCGCCCTGATACTGGTCAAGGCACGATCGGTCCCAAGGCGGTTACACTCACGTGTATCCCTGTGCGGTAACGGATGTCAGCATGACCGCTTCTCTTGAGCTTTCCCGGAAACTGGCCGACAGCTTCAATAACGGCTGCGCCTGCGTGTCGCTGGATCGTCAGCAATTGGCACAGGCACTGGCAGCACAGCTCGGCCAGGACAACGCCGACAATCTGGTACACCGCTATCCGGGCTTGTTTGCCAATGTCGCGCTGTTTTTGCCGGCGAGCGAATTCCGCGCGATGCAGCAAGTGATTGAAGCCATCGAGAATGTCGTTGCAACACCGGCGTATCAACAGAGTGTGTTGCAGGATGCGCCGGCCATCGCGCAGCGCAATCCCGGCCCACATGGCGTGTTCATGGGCTACGACTTTCACCGTGACGGTGATGCCCCGAAGCTGATCGAAATCAACACCAATGCCGGCGGTGCGTTTCTGAACGCGGCGTTGCGCCGCGCCCAGCAAGCCTGTTGTGCCGAAATGGAAGCCGTGTTGTGGCCCCCCGTTGCCGGTGATTTCGATGACAGCGTATTGGCGATGTTCCGGGAAGAGTGGGCTCGGCAACGCGGTCAGGCCGTGCTGCAGCGCATTGCGATTGTCGATGACAACCCAACCGGACAATTTCTCTACCCGGAATTTGAACTGGCACGACAACTGTTCCAACAGCACGGCATTGAAGCCGTGATCGCTGATGCCAGCACGCTGCGTTACGCCGACGGCACACTCTGGCACGAAAACCAAAGCATTGATCTGGTCTACAACCGGCTGACCGATTTCTTGCTCAGCGATCCGACCCATCAGGCTCTGCAACAAGCGTATCTCGACAACGCTGTTGTACTGACACCGCACCCACACAGCTACGCGCTGTTCGCCGACAAACGCAACCTGATCCGGCTCAGCGATGCACAGCAGCTGCAACAATGGCAGGTCCCGGAAAGCATGCAGCAGACCCTATTGCGCAGCATTCCGCGCACCATCGCCCTGACCGCCAGCAATGCCGAACAACTCTGGTCCGAGCGCAAGCAATGGTTCTTCAAACCGACGCAAGGCTACGGCAGCAAGGCCACTTATCGTGGTGACAAACTGACTAAAACCACTTGGGCCGAACTGCAACAGGGCAACTATGTGGCGCAAACCTTTGCGCCACCAAGCGAACGGCTGATTGATAGCGATGGCACACCGACGGCGCTGAAAACCGACGTCCGGCTCTATCGCTACCACGGTCGCACCTTGCTCGCCGCGGCGCGCTTGTATCAGGGCCAAACCACCAACATGCGCACGCCCGGCGGCGGTTTTTCGCCGGTATTCCTGACCTGAGGCGTGCGTCGCCGCCATTTGCTCTTGGTATGATTGAATTGCAGTGACCAGCCACGACTCACCGAAATGACAACGCCCGCCAAATCCGGCCCCGACTACACCCGTTACTCGCTTGAGCGGTTGCAGGAAGCCCGTCGCAACATTGATACCGAACGCTTCCCAGAGCGCACGCACTTACTGGATGTTTTGATCGCTGACAGGCAATTGCGCGGCGAAGTGATTCCACCGCCGCCACCGCCCGAACCGGGCCGCCACTCACTACCGGAACCCAAAACACCAGGGCAAGCACTGCTGATGATGGCGGCATCCGTGGTCTTTCTTTCAATCATGGCCGCGCTCAGCTATCACCCCACGACGACACATCCGCAAGATAATTGGTTCGTGATGCTAATAGGTGTCATCGGTGCCTATCAGATTATTCACCTGGCAATGTGCTATGTGCGACTTAAGAGGCTGCAGCAGGCTGAACCCGCGCAGCCTGACACACTGCTGCGGCCTGACAACGCAGCGCAACCGCCTGCCAAGCCGCAGGCTGGAAACTCAACCTTTGTCACCAAGAAAAAACCAAGTATCAGCAATACCTCACCCATCGAACGGATGTAAATGCCACTGAGATGACGCAAGCCGTTCTGAATGCACGCTGAACTATCGCACCGACAAAGTTCATTTTCGATTCAGCTCCATCGCTTTAGGCTGGCACCCGTTCGAGCTGTGGTTCGGCTCGTTTTCTGAACCTGCGGGTTCGTTTCAGATGGAGTTGTAAAACATGTTCAAGCAATCGCTGCTCGCACTCACTGTTGCTGCTGCCGGTTTCGCCGCGACGGGCATGAGCGCGGCCCATGCCAATGACTTGTCCTACACCTATGTGCAGGGCAGCTACAGCCAAACCGAGTTGGAAGCAGAAGGCGCTTCGCTGGATCTGGATGGTTTGAATCTGACCGGTTCGTTCGCTATCACGGACCAGTTTTTCGTCACACTGGACGCCGGTCGCACCGAAGGTGATGAGCGCATCATGGGCTTTCAGGTTGATGCCGAAGTCGACAGCAAGACTGCGATGATCGGTTTTCATACTGCACTGAATGACAATGTCGATTTCGTTGCCAGCGTCGGCCGCACCTGGGCTGATGTCACCATCGACATCGAGGATGCCGGCGAATTCGAAGGCGACGGTGATGCCAATCTGCTGTCCGTTGGTCTGCGTGGCATGGCAAGTGAGTCACTGGAGCTGTTTGCCAACGCGGTATACGT
>CAMLNB010000353.1 GCA_946481205.1 uncultured Kangiella sp.
ACGGCCAGTTCCGCGGCGCCACTCATCAGTGCGCGCAGCTTTTCCCTGACATGGTCAACCGCACTCTGCTCCACTTCCAGCACCAGTTCATCGTGCACTTGCAGCAGCATTTTCGCTGGCACGTTTTCCTTCAATAACCAGGCATCAACGGCAATCATTGCCCGCTTGACGATGTCGGCAGCGGTGCCTTGCATCGGCGCGTTAATCGCGACGCGTTCGGCGCCCTTGCGGCGGGCCTGGTTCGAGGCCTTGATTTCCGGCAGATACAGCCGGCGGCCAAACAGTGTTTCGACATAGCCGTTTTGTCTGGCAGTCTCACGGATCTCGTTCATGTACTGCTCGACGCCGGGGTAACGGGCGAAATAGCGGTTCATGTAGTGCTGCGCTTCCTCGCGGCCGACATCGATTTGCCGTGCCAGACCAAACGCCGACATGCCGTAAATCAAGCCGAAGTTGATCGCCTTGGCGCGCCGGCGCATTTCCGAACTGACCTCTTCCGGTGCTACTTCAAAAATTTCGGCGGCGGTGGCGCGGTGCACGTCCTGGCCGTTCTTGAACGCGGTGGTCAGGCCCGGATCGTTCGACAGGTGCGCCATGATCCGCAATTCAATCTGCGAATAGTCCGCTGCCATAAGCACGTGGCCTGTCGGTGCAATGAACGCCTGCCGGATCTTGCGGCCTTCCTCAGTGCGGATCGGAATGTTCTGCACGTTCGGATCGGTGGACGACAGGCGGCCAGTCGCGGCGCCGGTCTGGTTGAATGAAGTATGGACGCGGCCGGTTTTCGGATTGACCAGTTCCGGTAGCTTGTCGGTGTAAGTGGATTTCAGTTTCGAGAACTGCCGGTGTTCCAGAATCAGCTTCGGCAGTGGGTAATCGAGCGCCAGCTCTTCCAGCACTTCTTCATTGGTCGAGGGGGCGCCCGTCGGCGTCTTCTGCAGCACCGGCAGCTTCATTTCTTCAAAGAAGATCTGGCCGAGCTGTTTCGGCGAGCCGAGGTTGAACGAGCGGCCCGCAAGTTCAAATGCTTCCTGTTCGATCTCGGCAATGCGCTTGGCCATTTCATGGCTTTGCTGGCGCAGTTTCTGGCCATCAATCAACACGCCGTGCCGCTCCATCCGCGCCAGCACCGGCACCAGCGGCATTTCAATGTCGGTGAACACGCCACGCAGCCGCGCTTCCTTTTGCAGCCGCGGCCATTGCTGTTGGTGCAGCTTGAAGGTGACATCGGCATCTTCGGCGGCGTAAGTGCTGGCGGTTTGCACATCGACCTGGTTGAACGTCAGCTGGTCCTTGCCTTTGCCAGCGATCTCGGTAAACGAAATGGTCTGGTGGCCGAGCAGCTTCAGTGACAGCGTGTCCATATCGTGGCGGGTGCCCGCGGCGTCGAGCACATAGCTTTCCAGCATGGTGTCGTAGCCCAGCCCGCGCAGCGTGATGCCGTAATTGGCCAGTACTTTCAAATCGTACTTGATGTTGTGGCCGATTTTCAGTTTGCGCTCGTCTTCCAGCAGCGGTTTCAGTGCGTTCAGTATTTCGGTGCGGTTCAACTGATCGGGCGCGCCAAGATAATCATGCGCCAGCGGGATATAGCAGGCGCGGCCATCGCTGAGCGCGAACGATACGCCGACGATCTCGGCAACCATTTCATCAAGGCTGGTGGTTTCGCTGTCGTAGGCAAACAGCTCGGCGTCGTTCAGCCAGCCGAGCCAGCGCGCAAAGTCCTCCTGCGTGCTGATGGTTTCATAACGGCTGCGGTCAATCTCGACACTTGGTTTGGTTTCGGCGGCGACTTCACTAGTTTCGTCAGTTTTCTTCGCCGTCGGCTTACTGGCGTTTTTGCCGCCGGCTTTGCCAAATGCCGATTCGCCGGCAAGGATTTCTTTCAGCCAGGTTTTGAATTCCAGCTCGGCGTAGAGCTGATGCAGTTTTTCGGTGTCCGGTGCTTTTGGCTTCAGCTCATCAAAATCAAACGGCAGCGTGCAATCGCACTTGATGGTGGCGAGTGCTTTTGACAGCGGCAGCTGCGGCGCCGCCGCGCGCAGGTTTTCGCCGGCTTTGCCTTTGACTTCATCGGCGCGCGCCAGTACAGCGTCAAACGAACCGAATTCCTGAATCCATTTGGCGGCGGTTTTCGGCCCGACGCCGGGCACGCCCGGAATGTTGTCGACGCTGTCGCCCATCAGCGCCAGGTAATCGACAATGCGCTCCGGCGGCACGCCGAATTTCTCGATGACTTCGGCAATGCCCATGACCGTGTCGGTCATCGAGTTGGCGATTTTCACTTTGTCGGTGACCAGCTGCGCCATGTCCTTGTCGGAGGTGGAAATCAGCACATCGAGCCCGCGCGCCTCGGCGTGCTTGGCCAGCGTGCCGATCACATCATCGGCCTCGACACCGTTTTCCATCACCAGCGGCAGGCCGAGCGCCTTGATCAGTTCATGCAGCGGGGCGATCTGGCTGCGCAGCTCGTCCGGCATCGGCGGCCGGTTGGCTTTGTATTCCGGGTACAGGTCATCGCGGAAGGTTTTGCCGCTGGCATCGAACACCACAGCGATGTGTTCCGGCTGATGCTGCTGCATCAGTTTTTTCAGCATCGCCACCACGCCGTAAGCCGCGCCGGTCGGGTTGCCCTTGCTATTGGTCAGTGGCGGCAGCGCATGAAAGGCGCGGAACAAATAAGACGATCCATCGACAA
Source organism: uncultured Kangiella sp. (assembly GCA_946481205.1). Next base: position 2,699 of record CAMLNB010000353.1, read on the forward strand.
GGATCAAAGGCGACTGGCTGGTCATGGGTGCAGACTAGGTCAATAATCAAGGCCGACAGTGTAAAGGAGTTGCCGCCATGCGCCTCGTTCTCGGTTTCAGTCTGGTTTGCCTTGCGAACGCCGTACTGGCGGCAGAACCGGCCGCCCCGGTTTCCACTGAAAAACAACCGGTGCAGGATCGGCCGGTGGTCAGCCCCGGCAATACCATCGAACCGACTGTGCGGTTGCGGCCCGATGACGGCGCCACGATCAAGGAATGGGTCAAGAACGGCAAAGTGGTCGCCGTCCGCGTGGAACCGAAAGGCGCACCGGCCTATTACCTGGTCGACATGAATGGCGACGGCCTGTTCGA
>CAMLNB010000354.1 GCA_946481205.1 uncultured Kangiella sp.
TGCTGATACTGGGCTCCGGTCCGGCCGGTTACTCGGCCGCTGTCTACGCTGCCCGTGCCAACCTGAAACCGGTGATCATCACCGGCATGCAGCAAGGCGGCCAGCTGATGACCACCACCGATGTCGATAACTGGCCGGGTGACAACAACGGCGTGCAAGGTCCGGAATTGATGCAACGCATGCAGGCGCATGCCGAACGCTTTGGCACCGAGATCATTTTTGATCACATCCACACCGTCAAACTCGGCGAGCGGCCGTTTGTCTTGATCGGCGACAACGCCGAATACACTTGCGATGCGCTGATCATCGCCACCGGCGCTTCAGCACAATACCTCGGCCTGCCATCCGAAGAAGCGTTCATGGGCAAAGGTGTGTCAGGCTGCGCAACCTGCGACGGTTTCTTCTACAAGAACCAGGTGGTTTGCGTGGTTGGTGGCGGCAACACCGCGGTCGAAGAAGCGTTGTACCTGTCGAACATTGCTTCACATGTGCACGTCATTCACCGCCGCGACAAATTCAAATCGGAAAAGATCCTGCAGGATCATATTTTCGAGAAAGCCAAAGCCGGCAAGATCACCATCCACTGGAACCACACCTTGGATGAAGTGCTCGGTGATCAAAGCGGCGTCACTGGCGTGCGCATCAAGAGCACCGCGAACGGCGAAACCCAGAAGCTGGATCTGGCCGGCTGCTTTATCGCCATCGGCCACAAACCGAACACCGACATCTTCGCCGGTCAGCTGGAAATGAAGGACGGTTACATCATCGTCAAGAGCGGCTCGCAAGGTAACGCCACCGCCACCAGCGTGCCGGGCGTGTTCGCCGCCGGCGACGTCGCCGACCATATCTACCGTCAGGCCATTACCTCGGCCGGCACCGGCTGTATGGCAGCGCTGGATGCTGAGAAGTATCTGGATGCACTGGTAAAATAACTGCAGGGCTATGTACAAGGGCGGAAAGGCCCTTGTACAGTTGAATTCTAAGTCGATGAATCAGTTTGATTAAACACAGGATGCTTTACTAAGTATCTGCGCCCGTTAATTGCTGAACGATAATAGAAACCACCGTTCTCATCATGAGTATAACCTTGAATAAGGTTAGCCTCTTCCAGCACATCTATATTATGCTGCCCTTGATATCCTTCACCACCAGCAATCTCTAAAGCAGTTCTTCTTGGAAGACCTTTCTCGGAACTCGCAATTTTTGACAACAACATATATTGCTCTTCCGTCAGTAAAAGCTCCTGTCTTTCTTCTCTGCCAGCACTAAACGAATTGGCATTAATATTCTTAGTTAAGATGTCTATTTGATCTCTCAGTCGAGTAATTTCCACACCTTTCCTCTCTAGCTCTTTTTCATAGTCCTGCTGCGCTAAGAAGGCATCTTTCCTGATTTGACGAGCCTCATCTCTGGTCAAGGGGGTCTCGTCATCGATAGCTTGCTGCACTTCCTTCACCCTTTTTTGTCGCTCACGCCAGTACCTGTAGACATACAGCTCAGGTATTGGAAAAGCGAAAATGTAGATAAGTGCAGTCAACAAGGGGAATGCAGCTCCTCGCCCAAGAACGGCATACAAATCGGGGAAAACCACCTGATTTATAGTCGACAACTTCGTCAATACAGGCATCGAAGAGAACACGACCAACAAAAATTTGTAGTTCCAAGCAATCCACGACACAGTGAAAGCTCCGACAAGTGGACTGCTCGCACGCTCATATAGCTGAGCTTTCACTGTTTTTGTAAATTCATCCAGCATCCATTCACCCATTCGACCGGTCTGATGTTCAACTAACTGATTAACTCAGCAACCTGAGCGTACTAGCGGTATTTTGAAATCGCAACTACACCTCTGCTATAAATAACAAACACACAATTGCTGCGTCGCGACATGGGTAATAGAATTTCGACACTGGATGCCAGTGTCCGATTTCCGGCGTCAGAACTAGCGTTGGAGCAGCCAAACGGCCTGCTCGCCATCGGCGGCGATCTGTCGGTTGAGCGCCTAACCGAAGCCTATCGTAACGGCATCTTTCCCTGGTTCTCGGACGGCGATCCGATTCTCTGGTGGTCGCCCGATCCGCGCGCCGTGTTTTTGCTGGGTCAGCTCAAATGCCCCGCTTCACTGCGCAAGCATTTTCGCCAATCCGGTTGGCGCTTGACGCTCGATAGCGCTTTTGCCGACGTGATTCGCGCCTGTGCGGAATCGCCACGACCGGGGCAGGATGGCACTTGGATCACCGAAGAGATGATCGCGGCCTATATTCGTCTGCATCAGCATGGCGTGGCTCACAGCATCGAAGTCTGGGCGGGCGATGCGCTGGTTGGCGGCTTGTACGGCATTGCCATGGGCCGCCTGTTCTTTGGCGAGTCGATGTTCAGTGCGCGCAGCAACGGCTCCAAGGTTGCGCTGTTTGCGCTGGCGGCGCATCTGCAGCGGCACGGCTATGTGCTGCTCGACTCCCAGGTGCCCAACGCCCACACGACGGCGCTCGGCGCCAAGGCGCTGCCGCGAGCAGATTTTCTCGCGCTGCTGCGGGCTTACGTTGATACGCCAGCACTCGGCAAGCCCTGGCAGAGCGGGCCGTTGGCCTGGCCCGAAGCCATGGCTTCCAGCAGCTGATCCGCCATCACCTCAAGCCCCTCGTTAAGCCGGCCAGATCGCTGGCGCTGACTATACTTCCTGCACGATTGCTCAATGCCGCCAACGCGGAGCGCCCTGCTCCCGACGTCCATGGCCTGACCCGAAGGATTCCTTGCCATGAGGTACCCGCTGGCCCCGCTGCTTGTCGCCGCGTTGTTTGTCAGCGGCATCAGCTTGCCCTGTCATGGTCAAGATGCCGAGGCGCTGGACATCCGCTTCTCCGGCTTCGCCACCTTCGGCACCGCGTACAACGATAACGAGGACATGGGCTTTCGCCGTACGCTGGATCAGGATACCTACGCCGCCGGCGACTGGGAGCACCGCTCCGATACGCGGCTGGGCCTGCAATGGAATCTGCGCTGGAGTCCGCGTTTTGATGCTGCCGTGCAAGTGG
>CAMLNB010000355.1 GCA_946481205.1 uncultured Kangiella sp.
ATGAAATCCTTCATTTAAACGTTTTCAGGACAGTCGCAATGAGCGAATCATTCGCCAAACTTTTTGAAGAATCCTTGGTAGCAGTCGAAATGCGTTCGGGTGCCGTGGTCCGTGGCGTCGTAGTTGACGTCGGCCCGGATGTGGTCACCGTGCACGCAGGCCTCAAGTCGGAAGGCGTGATTCCGGTCGAGCAGTTCAAGAACGAAGCCGGCGAACTCGAAGTCAAAGTCGGTGACGTGGTTGACGTGGTGCTCGAAGCCGTTGAAGACGGTTACGGTGAAACCCGCCTGTCGCGCGAGAAGGCCAAGCGCCAAGAATCGTGGATCGCTCTCGAGCGTTCTTTCACCGCCGGCGAAGCGGTTATGGGCATCATCACTGGCAAGGTCAAAGGCGGCTTCACGGTCGACATCAAGACCATCCGCGCGTTCCTGCCAGGCTCGCTTGTTGACGTACGTCCGGTGCGCGACACCACCCACCTCGAAGGCCGCGAACTCGAGTTCAAGGTCATCAAGCTCGACCAGAAACGCAACAACGTTGTTGTTTCGCGCCGCGCCGTTATCGAAAGCGAATCGAGCGCCGAACGCGAACAACTCCTTGGCCAGCTGCAAGAAGGCATGGAAACCAAGGGCGTGGTCAAGAACCTCACCGATTACGGTGCGTTCGTTGACCTCGGCGGCATCGACGGTCTGTTGCACATCACCGACATGGCTTGGAAACGCGTCAAGCATCCGTCGGAAGTGGTCGAAGTCGGCCAGGAAATCCAGGTCAAGGTGCTCAAGTTCGATCGCGAGCGCAACCGTGTTTCGCTGGGCTTGAAACAACTGGGCGAAGATCCGTGGGTCCAGATCAGCCGCCGTTACCCGGCTGGTGCCAAGCTGCGCGGCAAGGTCACCAACCTGACCGATTACGGCTGCTTCGTCGAAATCGAAGAAGGCGTCGAAGGTCTGGTGCACGTTTCCGAAATGGATTGGACCAACAAGAACATTCACCCGTCGAAAGTCGTTTCGGTTGGCGACGAAGTGGAAGTCATGGTCCTCGAAATCGACGAAGAGCGTCGCCGTATTTCGCTGGGTATCAAGCAGTGCGCTGCCAACCCGTGGCAAACATTCTCGGCTACCCACAACAAGGGTGACCGCGTCTCCGGCAAGATCAAGTCGATCACCGATTTCGGTATCTTCATTGGTCTGGACGGCGGCATCGACGGCCTCGTCCACCTGTCGGATATTTCCTGGAACGAGACTGGCGAAGAAGCCGTCAAGAAATTCAAGAAGGGCGACGATGTTGACGCCGTGGTCTTGGCCGTTGACGCCGAGCGCGAGCGCATCAGCCTGGGCATCAAGCAAGTCGAGAACGATCCGTTCGCGAACTACTTGGCCGCTCACGGCAAGGGCACCATCGTTTCGGGCAAGGTCACTGCCGTTGACGCCAAAGGCGCCACCATTGATCTGGGCGAAGGCGTTGAAGGTTACATCCGCGTTTCCGAACTGACCCGCGACCGCATCGAAGATGCCCGCAGCGCAGTGAAGGAAGGCGAGACCATCGAAGCCAAGTTCGTCGGTGTTGACCGCAAGAACCGCACCATCTCCCTGAGCGTTCGCGCCAAGGACGAGCACGAAGAAGCTCGCGCCATTGCCGAACACAGCAAGGAAGACGAAGTGACTCCGGCAACCCTGGGCGACCTGATCAAGGCCCAGATGGCCAACCGCGAGTAAGTTCGAAACCCGCAAGGGTGGTCGAACCGGGCGAGCTCCTGAACGGGGCGAGCCCAACAAAAAGCCGGCGCCCTGCCGGCTTTTTGTTGCCTGCCATAACGCTGCGGTGTGCCGATAAGGCGATGATCAGCCCAGATATGGTGATAAAACCCGACCGCCGACCCCATTTATCGGTCATTTTGCCCATTACCCGAAAATATTCACCTAAGTCGTTGAGTAGGCGTGCATTTCTGCCTTTGTCAGGCCATAATGGCCAAATCGTAACTCCTTGACGGCAAAAGGAAAGCCGGATGACCAAGTCGGAGCTCATTGAGCGGCTTGCCGGTATGCAAGGGCAGCTCAATGCCAAAGACGTTGAGCTCGTCGTCAAAACCCTGCTCGAACATATGGCGCAAGCGCTGGCCAAAGGCGAACGGATCGAGATCCGTGGCTTTGGCAGCTTTTCCTTGCACTATCGTGCCCCACGTGTCGGCCGCAACCCGAAAACCGGGGAGTCGGTCATGCTCGATGGCAAATATGTGCCGCATTTCAAACCGGGCAAAGAACTGCGTAGCCGCGTCAACGGTGGCGTCGATATCATCGCGCTGGATGATGACGACGACGAAGATGAGGATTGAGACCGGTGCGTCGCTTGTTGATTTTCATTGTGGTGGTGTTGCTGCTGATTGGCGGCTGGCTGTTTTCGGCTGCCAATGGCGGTGATGTCACCGTCAATTACCTGATTGGTAGCCTGCAGGGACGTTTGTCGTATTGGCTGCTTGGCGTGTTCCTCGGCGGTTTCCTGATCGGCGTGCTGTACTGTGGTGCGGCGCTGGTGCGGGCCCGGCTGGTCAACCGTCGACTGCGTGATCGCTTGGTGCAGACCGAGCAGGAACTGCAGAAACTGAACGCCGCTGCCGCGAAAGCGGGTCGCTGAAACCTCGTTCATTGAACGCCCCTCCGGTGACAGGCCGGTTTGCATGACACTTTCGTTCTGGCTTTGGGTACTGCTGGCAGCCGCACTGGGTTGGGTGTTCGGCCGTCGCTACGATCGGCACAAGCAAGCCCGTCGCTCCGCCGAGCGCGCCAAGCGCTATTTCAAAGGCCTGTCCTATGTGCTGAACGATCAGCCGGACAAAGCCATCGACATGTTCGTCGAGCTGGTCAATGTCGATCCGGAAACGGTTGATACCCATTTCGCTCTCGGCAATCTCTATCGCCGCCGCGGCGAAACCGAGCGCGCGATCCGCATCCATCAAAACATTCTGTCGCGCTTATTGTTGCCGCCGGCACATCGTGCCCACGCCCAATACGAACTCGGCCTCGATTACTACGCCGCCGG
>CAMLNB010000356.1 GCA_946481205.1 uncultured Kangiella sp.
TGCTGGTTTCGCTTTGACCGGCTTTGCCTTGGCCACGGCTTTCTTGGCAGTGACGGTTTTGCTGGCGGCTGTGGTCTTTGTTGTTGCGCTGGCCTTGGCTACAGAACTGGCTTTACTCGCCACGGTGGTTTTTCGCTTTGGTTGTTTGCTCAGTGCCATGCCCTGCGCTCCTTGGCTGTTGCTGGAGCACAGCATAGAGCGCTTCGGTAAGCAGAACAAACCCGTGTGCGTCCGCCCGGCTTATTCACTCAGCGGACGGGATGGTATCGGACATGGATACCGTGCTTGGCACTGCACCGTGCTCAGTGAGCGTGTTGCTCGGTGGCATTGACTAAACGCCGGGTTTACGGGCGACAAAAAAAGGGGCACCGAAGTGCCCCGCAAATGATGCTACCCCAAGGTGAAAACGGTTTACTGATAGACCCGGACATAGTCCACATACAGGCGTTGCGGGAACACGCTGCTGCCATCCGGGCTGCCCGGCCAGTTGCCACCCACCGCCACATTCAGCAGCAGGAAGAACGGCTGATCGAACACCCAGTTGCCGCGTGCCTGCACTTCGGCGCGGGTGATGCTGTAGAACTTCACGTTATCGACAAACCAGCTGATGCCGTTGGCATTCCACTCGACTGCATAGACGTGATAGTTGGCGTTGGCTTGCTCATTGAGATTGTGCGTGCCGAAGAACGGCGTGTTGCCGGAATAGCCGGGGCCGTGCAGCGCACCGTGGGTCAGCGTTGGCTCGTAACCGACGTGCTCCATGATGTCGATCTCGCCATTGTTCGGCCAACCGACTTGATCGATGTTGTTGCCCATGGCCCAGAACGCTGGCCAGATGCCTTGCGTTTGCGGCAGCTTGAGCCGCGCTTCGATACGGCCGTGGGTGAAGGTCTTTTTGTTTTTGCTGATCATGCGGCTGGAGGTATAGGTGCAGCTGCCATACCAGCAACCGTAGTTGGCCGGATTTTCCCGCCGCGCTTCGATGACCAGCACATTGCTGCCGGCTGCTGCATCGAACTGAATCGCCGCGTTCTGACCACCGGTGTAGTACTGCAGCTCGTTGTTGCCCCAACCGCCGCCACCGGTTTCAAAGGTCCAGTTGGCGCCGTTGATGCTGTTGAAGTCGTCGCTGAACACCAGATTGCCGGCGGCGCGACGCACGATGATGGAAGTCACGATGTCGTTGAAACCGGCATTGCTGACGCCGATGCAGCTGTTGTCGCCACGGATGGTGGCGGAGCGGCCGGTGAAATTGTCGTGCTCGTACAGCACCGCTTCGTAACCGGCGGCAACGCGAATGGACGAGGCATCATCGTTAACAAAACCGCGTGCGCGCAGCGCGGCCAGGTTGTACGAGCCCTCACCCAGTTGCGCGACCCAGCCGCCGTAATTGCAATGCTGATAAACGCTGACCACGCTCGCCGGCGCGTTCGGAATCACTTCAATCCAGTTGAAGTTCCAGCCGCCGGTTTGCGCGTAGACACCGAGGTTGTAGGTACCGGCATTGAGCGTGACGGTTTTGGAAACGGTGGCCCAGTTCTGCCAGCCGCCAGTGGCCGGTATGGCGAAACTGCCGAGCACAATCGAGCCGGCATTCAGATCCACCGAGGCAGTGCCGCCGCCTTGACTGGCAACGCGCATGTTGATCGTGTAACTGCCGGTGCTCGGGATCACCAGATTGTTGTAAGCGAGCCATTCGGTCGCTTCGATCCAACCGACGTTGTAGCCGCCACCGACATCCTGGGTGGCTTCGATATCGACGTTATCGGTTTTGTACACGCCACCGGTATTGCCGGCGGTGGTGTCGAAATAGGCGCTGTAGTTTTCGGCCTGAAAAACTTCCGCCTGCAGGCCGCTGGTCAGCACGGCCAGCAGCCCGGCGCCGAGGCAATGACGCCAACGGCTGAAGGAAACAGAGGGTTTACTCATGGTGGGTCCCCGAACAGAAATGGATGAATGCGTACCGCTGCCGGCGCAGTCACGGGGCATACGGCCGGGCGACTTCATGCCGAGTGAAAGCGCTTTCAGAAGCCACTGTCGCAGTCGGAACGGGGGTCAACCAGGACTTTTCTATCAGGAAATGGACTTTTTGATGCCGGTCACAGGGCTTGTGCGCACTGGCGCGGGGGCTTGCGTCGGGATGGTGCAGGCAGCTCTACGGCGGCTCGTATATGGCCGCCGCCATAGCGTTGGCGGCTTAGCGCGATTCACTCATCGCGGGTCAGCACTTCCAGCAATTCGATTTCGAACACCAGATTGGAGTTGGGTTTGATCAACGGGCCGACTTGCCGCTCGCCATAAGCCAGCGGCGCCGGCACATTCAGTTTGCGTTTGCCGCCGACCTGCATGCCGATCAGCCCTTGATCCCAACCTTTGATCACGCGGCCGGAACCAATCACGCATTGAAACGGCTTGCCGCGATCATGCGAGGAATCGAACTTGCTGCCGTCTTCCAACCAGCCGGTGTAATGCGCGGTAATCAGCGCCCCTTTGACCACGGCTTTGCCGTCACCAACCACCAGATCGATGATTTCCAGTTCTTTGCTCATGATTCACCTCTTGTCTGTGCTGCGTATGGTAGCGGCTGTCAGTCGCCCTGCAAATGCAGCCATCGCATCGCGCACGATTGATTCTCTGTTCAGCACTCTGCTCACTACGCTCCGCTCTACACGCTTCACTACTCTGATCACTACCCTCGTCACCCGCGCTGTGCTATACCGCTGCTTCCCGACGCGACACACCATGGCTAAACCTTTTTGAGCCAGTGGTATCGGCTCCTTTCTTTGAGGAGATCGGTTCATGTCGTTTTGTCTGCGTTTTGTATCTGTCTTGTTCTTGCTGTTACTCGCCGCTTGCACACCGAAACAACCGGTGCTGGATCTGCCGGACGCCGAGAATCTGCATTTCACCCCGGATGGTCGCCTGATTGCCTCGGGCAAAGGCATTTATGAAATCGTGCTGCGCAATGGCCAGTACCAGGCCGTACCGCTCTACAGCGATGATTGTGGTTTTGCCGGCATCGCCCAGCGTGG
>CAMLNB010000357.1 GCA_946481205.1 uncultured Kangiella sp.
ATTAGCCTGCTGCTCGACGTGGTGTTCGTCAGCTTCCTGCAGGAAAAAAGCGTGTCCTGGCTCTATTACGCCGACCGCTTGTTGGAGTTCCCGCTCGGCATTTTCGGTATCGCGATTGCCACCGTGGTGTTGCCGAGCCTGTCCAAACAACACGCGGTCGAGAATGCCGACGATTTCAATCGGACCATGGATTGGGGCCTGCGGCTCCTGGTACTGATCGGCGTGCCGGCCACCGCCGGACTCATCTTGTTGGCCGATGGTCTCGTCACCACCATTTATCAGCACGGTTCGTTCACTGCCGCCGACGTCTATCAGGTGCGCTGGGCGCTGATTGCCTACTCGATCGGCTTGTTGAGCTTCATGTCGGTCAAGGTGCTGGCGACCGGTTTTTTTGCCCGGCAGAACACCAAGACGCCGGTACGGATCGCGATTACCGCCGTTGTCTTCAACATGATCTGCAACGCCATCCTAATCTGGCCGCTCGAGTTCGTTGGCTTGGCGCTGGCCACCACGCTGTCCGGCAGCCTCAATGCGTTCTTGCTTTACCGCAACCTACGCAAGGGTGATGGTTACCAGCCGCAAGCCGGCTGGGGCCGCTGGTGGCTGAAAGTACTGACGGCCTGCGCCGCGATGTGTGCCGTCTTGCTGCTGCTGCATCCGGGCACCGAGGCCTGGCTGGCTGCCGGCCTGTGGGCGCGGATGGGTTGGCTGGCCTTGCTGGTGGCGGCCGGCGGGTTGGTTTACCTGCTGATGTTGCTGCTGTTGGGCTTGCGCCTGCGCCATTTGAAGGGCCACAGCTTAAGCTGACACCGGTGCGAACCCGCGCCGGCCGCCGGCGACTCGGGTATACTCCATCCCCTTGATTTGCCGAGGCTTTTGACGAGTGAACCGGAATCCGCCCCTGAGGTTGCTGCGCGGCAGCAAGACGCGAACGGATTTCGCGAGCGGCTGTGTTGCCACCATCGGCAATTTCGACGGCGTGCACCTTGGTCATCAGGCCTTGCTGCAGCGCCTGCGCGCCGAAGGCGAGCGACGCGGTTTGCCGACGCTGGTGATGCTGTTCGAGCCGCATCCGCAGGAGTTCTTTGCCCGCGGCAGCGAACGGCAGCCGCCGGCGCGCTTGCTGCGGCTGCGGGAAAAACTCGAACGGCTGCAGACGCTTGGCGTCGATGCCGTGCAGGTGTTGCGATTCAATCGCACGTTGTCGCAATTACCGGCCGAAGACTTCATTTCCGTTTGGCTTGAACAACGGTTAAAGGTGCAGCATCTCGTCATCGGGGATGATTTCCGGTTCGGCCATCAGCGTCGCGGCGATTTCGCCTTGTTGCAAGCAGCAAAAGCGTTCAGCACCGAAGCCAGCGCCACCGTGCTGCTCGATGGCGAGCGCGTCAGCAGCACCGCCATTCGACAGGCCTTGTCGAATGAGCAGTTTGAAAACGCCGCCCGCATGCTCGGCCAACGCTACGTGCTGAGTGGCAAGGTGGCGCATGGCGATGCCCGCGGCCGCTTGCTGGGTTTTCCGACTGCGAACCTCCGTTTGCATCGCGCGGTATTGCCGCTGAACGGTGTTTACGCGGTGCAGGTGCACGGTCTTGCCGAACGGCCGCTGCCGGGCGTGGCCAATATCGGTAACCGGCCGACCGTGAACGGCAAGGAGCCGCGCTGCGAAACGCATCTGTTCGATTTTGCTGGCGACATTTACGGCAAGCGCATTGCGGTCGAGCCGCTGCGCAAATTGCGTGGCGAACAGAAATTTGACGGGCTTGATGCGCTGAAAGCACAGATTGCCCGTGATGCCGAGCAGGCGAGGGCATTCTTCGCGGCCGGTTGAGGCATAAGCGATTTTCAGAAACCAGATTCTTACGACTCAGACTTTTCTAGGACAACAAGAATGGCGGATTACAAACACACACTGAACCTGCCGACCACGGATTTTCCGATGAAGGCCGATCTGGCCAAGCGGGAGCCGGGCATGCTGCAGCGCTGGCATGAACAGAAAGTGTATGAGCAGATTCGGGCCGCCCGCGCTGGCAAGAAAAAATTTATCCTGCACGATGGCCCTCCGTACGCCAACGGCAACATTCATATCGGCCATGCCGTCAACAAAGTGCTGAAGGACATCGTCGTCAAAAGCAAAACGCTCGACGGCTACGATGCGCCGTACGTGCCGGGCTGGGATTGCCATGGCTTGCCGATCGAGTTGAACGTCGAAAAGAAAGTCGGCAAGGCCGGCGTCAAAGTCACCACGGGCGAGTTCCGTCAGCAATGCCGTGATTACGCCGAAAGCCAGATCGAAGCCCAGCGCAAGGATTTCATCCGCTTGGGTGTGCTTGGTGACTGGTTCAATCCGTACAAGACCATGTCGTTCGATTTCGAAGCGAACGCCATCCGCGTGCTTGGTAAAATCATCAGCAACGGTCATCTGCACAAAGGTTACAAGCCGGTGCACTGGTGCTTTGACTGCGGCTCGGCTCTGGCTGAAGCGGAAGTCGAATACGAAGACAAGACCTCGCCGGCAATTGATGTCGCGTTTCCAGTGCTCGATCCGGATGTGTTGTTTGCCCGCCTGCACAGTGTGCCGGGTCATCATGGCGACGGTGTGCTGTCGGTGGTGATCTGGACCACCACGCCATGGACTCTGCCGGCCAACCAAGCGGTTGCGCTCAATGCCAATCTTGAATACGTCGTTGTGCAAGTCGAGCGCGAAGGCCGCAAAGAGCGTTTGGTGCTCGCCGAAGGCCTGCTGAAAGACTGCATGGACCGCTATGGTATCGAGCATTACCACGTGCTCGGTTACGGCAAAGGCGAAGCGCTCGAAGGGCTGAAACTGCAGCATCCGTTTTTTCCGCGCGAAGTGCCGGTGATCATCGGTGATCACGTCTCGCTCGATGCCGGTACCGGCTGCGTCCACACCGCACCGGGGCACGGTCAGGAAGACTATGCGGTCGGTTTGAAATACGGTCTGTCGGTTGAGCACAAGGTTGGCGCCAACGGCGTGTTCGCGGCCGATCT
>CAMLNB010000358.1 GCA_946481205.1 uncultured Kangiella sp.
GCGGTTGGACTCGGTTATCGCGTGCGCGAACCCAGAGACAATCCGGCGCCGATTCTGGAGGCGGAGGAAGCGGCCACAACCGGGCAAGATGAAACTGGGCAAGATGAAACTGCGCAAGACGAAAGTGCACAGGATGAAACTGCGCAGGAACCGGCCGAACAAGAACCGTCTGATCAAGAACCGTCCGAGCAAGACGATGACCGCAATGTCCCGGCGTATGACGCGATACAGCTGCCGGCTCCGAGTTATCCCTTGCTGCTGCAGCGCAGTGACTATGTTCAGCTGCACAGTCTGGATGAGCCGGTGGACCTGGCCTACAGCGATGAGCACGCCGTCGCCGTCCGGGTTTACCGCGAAGGCGAAGGGCAGGTGGTGTTTCTGGCTGAAAATTATTTCACCAACTACGAGCTAGGCCGCGCCGATCACGGCGAGGTATTGCTGGCCCTGGTTGGGCTCAGTGGCGAGCACAAAGCCGTGCAGATCATCACCGATCTCGATATGCCGGCCTGGTACGAAGCGCTGTGGCTCTATTTCAAATGGGCGCTGCTCGGTGTGGCAGCGGTGCTGCTGATTTGGCTGTGGCGCGCCGTGGTCCGGTTTGGCCCGCTGGTGCCGGAGCCGGATTTGGAGCGACGCGCACAACTGGAGCATGTCGATGCCGCAGCGCGCTGGCTCTGGCAACTCGATGGCGGTCGCGAGCAATTGCTGACGGCGGTTCGCGCCGATGTCGAAGCACATCTGCGCCGTTACCTGCCCGAGCTAATCAAGCTGGTCGCCGATGCGCGCCTGGAGCGCATTGCCACGGCCTGCCAGCTCTCGCTAGATGACGTGCGGTTCGCATTGCAGGCTCCGGTAGCCCGGTTGCCTGTCGAGTTCACCCGGCAAATGTATTTGCTGCAAATTTTGGGGCAGTTCTGTGACAGGAAAGACCATGACAGAAAACACTGAAACAAGCGTCACCAACGGCAATACCGGTGCAGGCGCCAACGGCGGCATGGCCGAGCGTGTACAACAAGCCGGCGAAATTGTTCGCCGGGTGCGTGAAGAAATCAAACGGGTGTTGGTCGGCCAGCAGGATGTGGTCGATCAGGTGTTGGCCTGTTTGCTGGCTGGTGGTCACGTTTTGATCGAAGGGGTGCCGGGTCTCGGCAAAACCTTGCTGGTCAAAGCATTGGCAAAAACGTTCTCTGGTCAGTTCTCGCGGATTCAGTTCACCCCGGATCTGATGCCGGCCGATGTCATGGGACACTCGATCTTTGATATGAAGGAGCAGGTGTTCAATATCCGCAAAGGACCGGTGTTCACCAATTTGTTGCTCGCCGACGAAATCAACCGGGCGCCAGCGAAAACCCAATCGGCCTTGCTGGAAGTGATGCAGGAGCGGCAAGTCACCATTGAAGGCAATTCCTATCCGCTGGCGGCGCCGTTCATGGTGTTGGCAACGCAGAACCCGCTGGAAAACGAAGGCACTTATCCCTTGCCGGAAGCGCAGCTCGATCGTTTTCTGGTCAATGTTCGGATCGATTACCCGACCGAGAAAGAAGAGCTGGCGATGCTACAGTTGGTAACGCAGAACCGGGTTGGCGACGGCCTTGATGTCGCGACCGTCAGCACGCTGATCAGTCCGGAAACGGTGGGCAAGTTGCAGCAAGTCGTGGCGCGTTTGCCGGTCGATGACGCGGTTGCCGCTTACGCGGTGCGCTTGACCCGCGCGACGCGCGATTACCCCGGTATTGCCATCGGCGCCGGCCCGCGTGGTGCGATTGCGCTGATCCGTGTTGCCCGCGCCACGGCGCTGATGGCCGGTCGCGATTTCGTTACGCCGGATGATGTCAAATCGGCGTGCTTGCCAGTGCTGCGGCATCGGATTGCGTTGGCACCGGAAGCTGAACTCGATGGCATGACCGCCGATCACGTGCTGCGCACGTTGATCGAGCAAGTGCCGGCGCCGCGGAATTGATGAGCGGCTGCTGATGATCCCTTCGCAACGGGTGTTTGTGCTGGTGCTGGCCTGGGCTGCGCTCGGACTGGCAGTCAGTGCGTGGCCAGCGTTGTTGTCGCTGTGGCTTGGCAGCGGTCTGGCGTTGTTGCTGGCGCTGCTGATCGACGCGCTGTCGGTGCTGCGCGCGCCGCGGCTGTTGGTGCAGCGGCATCTGCCCGGTGTCTGGCCGGTCGAGCGGCCGGGTCAGGTGGCGTTGAATCTGCAGAATGATGGTCGACGTCCTTTGATCCTGGAGATATTCGACGACGTGCCGAGTGGCTGGCGCTGCGAAGGCATGCCACACCGCATGCGCTTGCAGCCGGGCGTTGCGACGCTGTTGCAGTACAGTGCGACGGCGCCGCGTCGCGGGGACTCACGCTTCGGCCCCTGCCATATCCGCGTCGCATCGAGCATGGGCTTGTGGTGGTTTGGTCGTCGCATGGGACCAAGCAGCGACGTCAAAGTGTTCCCGGATTTTTCCCGCTTGTTTGGCCACACCTTGCTGGCAACGGATCGGCGCGTTGCCTCTGCAGGCATCATCCGTCGTCGCCGTCGTGGCGAAGGCACCGACTTTCGTCAACTGCGCGAATACCGCGATGGCGACAGCCAGCGCACCATCGACTGGAAAGCGACCGCCCGCGCTCGCAAGCTGATCAGCCGCGAGTATCAGGAAGAGCGCGATCAACAAGTCGTGTTCCTGCTCGACACCGGGCGCCGGATGCTGGCGCAAGACGCTCAGCACAATCATTTCGATCACGCGCTCAACGCGGTGCTGACGCTGGCCATGGTCGCACAGCGGCAAGGCGATGCCATCGGCCTGATGACTTTCGGTGCCGAACAGCGCTGGCTCAGTCCGCAGAAAGGCCGGGTCGGTTTCGATCGCTTGATCGCCGGCAGCTACGATCTGCAGCCGGAGGAAGT
>CAMLNB010000359.1 GCA_946481205.1 uncultured Kangiella sp.
GCTATCGGCAAGCCAACAACCAGCGCATGCGAAACAAAACCCTGCAGTAAGGTCAGCGGCGGATAGCTCAACTGAAATGGCACTGCTGATAGTGGCAATACAACGAAGTTCATAAACAGATAAACCAGTACGCCAAAAGCGGCACCCGCCAGCAGCACATGTTGCTGCATCCAGCGAATGCGACGATACGCCAAAGCATAAACCGCCGCTGCGACCAACAGAATTGCCATGTGCAAAGCCAGACCCAGCACAGCCGTGGCCGTGCCACCTTGATAGGCCTCCTTGCCCAGCACGCCACTGGCGATCGCATGCAGGATCTTGGTTGCGGAGCCACCGCGCATCAGCGCCATGGAAATGGCATAGACAATATCCAGAACACCTGCAAGCAGGCCACCGGCAACTACCGCGAGAAGAATGCGAGACCGGGGCATGGATACCTCTTCGGGAAAAAGGATTTGCTGCAGCGACGAGCACTGCCGCACATCGGTAGCGGCATCGTAGCCGCATCGGTGCGTTTGACCGATGCAATTTGGATGTAACCTTGGCCGGGTTGTCGTTACCGGCTGCCGGCGAAATCCGGTATCCGGAATTTGCGTCGGTACTCACTTGGTGCAAGACCGGTGGTGCGCTTGAACAGGCGACGGAAAAACGCTGCATCTTCGTAACCGACCCGCCAGCTGATTTCGTCGACAGGTGTGTCGGTGCGCTCCAGGCGACGCTTGGCGTCTTCGATGCGAAGCCGCTGTACGTACGCGATCGGTGTCAGCCCGGTTGCCGCAGTGAAGCGGCGCTTGAAGGTGCGCTCGGCCAGCTCGGTATGCCGGATCATTTCCTCGACCGGATTGGCCACCGAGAAATGCTCGCTGAGCCATTGCTGCGCGCGTTGGATCAGATGATCACCGTGATCCATCCGGCCTTCAAACACGATGTAGGGCGACAGCCCTTCCTGATGCCATTGCAACGCAAACATACGGGCAACGTCTTGCGCAGTGATGGTGCCAGCAAACCGTGCATACAGATACAGCACCAGATCATGCCAGGTGGTTGATGCACCGGAGCTGATCAACTCTTCATGCAGACCGGCGATAACCAGCGCCCGCTCCGGGTGTGCTGGGATATTCGGATAAGCTGCCTTGAACGCACCGCCAAAATGAAAATGGACGGTGACATCTTTGTGATCAAACAGACCCGTTTCCGCCAGCAGAAAAATGCCGGAACAGGCGGAGCAGAGCAGCGCACCGCGTGCATGCATCACGCGAAACCATTCGACCAGACGCGGGTAACGGCCCTGCTGCCAACCGTCGGCTTGGAGAAACAGCGATGGCACGATGACCACATCGGTGCTGTCGATGGCATCGACGCATCGCTGGACCTGCACCGGCGCACCGCCGATTAACGGCAGCGCACCGGCCGCTTCGCCAACGATCTCCACCGTGAACGGAGCGCGGGCCGCAGCACCCGGATTCATGTTGTCGAGCGCGCGGTACACATTGAGCACATCGTAAATGCCGTAGAGCGTCGAAATGGCGGCGTCGGGTATCGCCACCAAGCTGATGTGGCGCAGCGTGTTGCCAGTGACGGTGGGGTGGGTGTTGGTCATGGCGGCAGACAATCCGACCTCGGTGACATGCCTTGGTCCGCACTATGCACCGGTCGCGTCCGTTTGAGAACGACGGCGGCAACGAACGCCATGCCCGGACGCGATGGCACAAATGAACCGTTCAGCGACCGATTCAGCTCGTCCTTTTGTCCACCGCGTTGGCGATGATGCCGCCGTGTTGCCCGCAACACCCTTTTCCCAACGCGGGCGCTCTCACGCAAAACAGGACGGACTCTCATGCTCAATCAAGCCAAACTCGATGCCCTGATGGCGCGCGCCATCAACGACATTTCCGGCGCCTATGGCGGCGTCATGATCAGCCTCGGCGGCAAGCTCGGCCTGTACCGGGCGATGGCCGGTGCCGGCCCGCTGAGCGCGCGCGAACTCGCCAAGCGCGCCGGCTGCGCCGAACGCTACGTGCGCGAGTGGCTCAATTCGCAAGTCGCCGGCGGCTATGTCGATTACCACGCAATCAGCGACAGCTACGAGCTGACGCCGGAACAAGCGATGGTGCTGGCCAATGAAGACAGTCCGGTTTACATGCCGAACGCGTGGCAAGTGGTCGCCTCGATGTGGGCCGACGAGCAGAAGGCCAACGACGCATTTCGCACCGGCAACGGCATACCCTGGGGCGATCACGATGGCCGTTTGTTCTGTGGCAGCGCCGCGTTCTTCAAGAACGCCTACAGCGGCAGCCTGGTCAGCCAATGGCTGCCGGCGCTGGATGGCATCGTCGAACGCCTGCAGGCCGGTATTACCGTCGCTGATGTCGGTTGCGGCCACGGCCACTCGACGCTGCTGATGGCCGAGGCCTTTCCGCATTCGCGCTTCTATGGTTTCGATGCGCACGCGGCGTCGATTCAGGAAGCACGTCGACTTGCTGCGGAAGCGGGCCTCAGCGATCGGGTGACGTTCGAGGTGGCACGCGCGACGGAATATCGTCACCGCGGTTTTGATCTGATCTGCTTTTTCGATTGCCTGCACGACATGGGCGACCCCATCGCTGCCGCTCGCCACGCCAGCTTGGTGCTTGCGCCCGGCGGCACGGTAATGCTGGTCGAGCCGTTTGCCAATGACCGTGTTGAAGACAACATCTCGCCGGTCGCGCGGATGTATTACGCCGCGTCGACCACCATCTGCTGCGCGCATGCCATTTCGGAAGGCAGCCAGCTGGTGCTGGGTGCACAAGCTGGCGAAACCCGCTTGGCTGAGGTGTTTCGCAAAGCGGGTTTCTCGCAGTTCCGCCGCGCCACCGAAACACCGTTCAATCTGATTCTGGAAGCACGAAAATA
>CAMLNB010000360.1 GCA_946481205.1 uncultured Kangiella sp.
ATGGCGTCCTGGAAATCCTGCCCGATGGCTTTGGTTTCCTGCGCTCGAGCGATGGCTCCTACCTCGCCGGCCCCGATGATATTTATGTTTCACCCAGTCAGATTCGCCGCTTCAATTTGCACACCGGCGACACCATTTTTGGTCAGATCCGGTCGCCGAAAGAAGGCGAACGCTATTTCGCGCTGCTCAAGGTTGATCACATCAACTACGACAAGCCGGAAAACGCCAAGAACAAGATTCTGTTTGAAAACCTGACCCCGCTGCACCCGAACCAGCGTCTGCGGCTTGAGCGCGGTAATGGCTCGACCGAGGACATGACCGCTCGCGTCATCGATCTCTGCGCGCCGATCGGCATGGGCCAGCGCGGCTTGATCGTCGCACCGCCGAAAGCCGGTAAAACGATGATGCTGCAGAACATCGCACACGCCATCACCGCCAACCATCCGGACGTTACGCTGATTGTGTTGCTGATCGACGAACGGCCGGAAGAAGTCACCGAAATGCAGCGCAGCGTGCGCGGTGAAGTGGTCGCCTCGACTTTTGACGAACCGGCCACTCGTCACGTCCAGGTCGCCGAAATGGTCATTGAAAAAGCCAAGCGCCTGGCCGAACACAAGAAAGACGTCGTGATCTTGCTCGACTCGATTACCCGTCTCGCCCGTGCCTACAACACCGTGATTCCGTCGTCAGGCAAAGTGCTGACCGGCGGTGTCGATGCCAACGCACTGCAAAAGCCGAAACGCTTCTTCGGCGCCGCCCGTAACATTGAAGAAGGCGGCAGCCTGACCATCATCGCCACCGCGCTGGTTGATACCGGCTCGAAGATGGACGAAGTCATTTACGAAGAATTCAAAGGCACCGGCAACATGGAGTTGCACCTCGACCGCAAGATCGCCGAACGGCGGATCTGGCCGGCAATCAACTTCAATCGCTCGGGCACCCGCCGCGAAGAACTGATCACGACCCCGGTCGAGCTGCAGAAGATGTGGATTCTGCGCAAGATCATGTCGCCGATGCAGGACATCGACGCAATGGAGTTCCTGGTCGACAAACTCGGCCTGACCAAGACCAACGACGAATTCTTCGACATGATGAAGCGTCAGTAAGCGATTGGTGCATGCATCACAGGCCCTGCGGGGCCTGTTGCATTTGTAAAGCGGGCATTTGTTGCCCCACTTGAGAAACGACGACCGCTAACCCCCCTTATTGCGAGCAACCGCCATGACTACCCACACCGACGCCATGCTGGCCCCGTTCTCCGATGAAGAATTGGCTGAACTCGAGCAACTCACGTTTTCCGATCAGTATCCGGACGATGGCATGACCATCGAGGCCATCGATGGTCTGATGGGCGCGCTGGGCTTGGCGGCCGCGCGCGTTGACCCGAGTGACTTTCTGCCGCTGATGTTTGGCGGCAAGCTGCCGGAATTTGCCGACAAGGCAGTCGGCGAGAAATTTTTCCATCTGCTGCTGCGCCGCTGGATCGATATCAACAACCAGTTCTGGGGCGACAGCGAATACGCCTATACGCCGATCCTGATGGAAGCCGGTGAAGACGCCGACTGGACTGCCGAGCTGCAGCAGGAATGGGAAGCCAGCTATGGCGCTGGCTGGGCCGAAGGTTTCGCCACCGGCGTCGAATTCCTCGCTGCCGATTACGAAAAAGCCGGCGACAGCAACGAAGGCATCGAAGATCTGCTGCTGGCGATTTTCTCGCTGGCGCACGGCAAGGATCTGCGCAGCGACAATCCGGATGCGACGCCACTGCGTTTTGATCAGCGCAAGGCCATCGTCGAGTCGTTGACGGTACAGCTGCAAACCGCTGCTGAATATTTCGCCGAGCATCCGTCGAGCTGGCGCAAGCAACCGATCCGGGTGGAAAAAGTCGGCCGCAATGATCCCTGCCCCTGCGGCTCCGGCAAGAAATACAAGAAATGCTGCGGCGCCTGAGCGCCGGCTTGGCAACAGAATAAGAACGGAGTAACGGCATGCAGCTGCACTGGATCGATGCCGCGATCATCATCGCCTACCTGCTCGGCATGCAGGCGATGGGCTGGTACTTTTCCAAGCGCAACACCAACACCGAAGAGTATTTCGTTGGCGGCCGCAGTTTTCGCGGCTGGATCATCGGCTTGTCGATGGTCGGTGCGTCGATCAGCTCGGTGACCTTTGTCGCCTACCCCGCCGATGCTTACAAGACTGCCTGGCTGCGTTATCTGCCGAACCTGATGCTGCCGTTAGCGGTACTGTTTGCGGCGTATGTCGTGCTGCCGTTCTTTCGTCGGGGCAAAACCCTGACCGCCTACGAGTATCTGGAGCAGCGCTTTGGACCATCGGTGCGCAGCTACGGTGCCGTGACGTTCATCTTTGCCCAACTGGTTCGGCTGAGCACGATTCTGTATTTGTTGGCGCTGCTGATTCAGCAAATCACCGGCATCGATCCGGTCTGGTGCGTGGTGATCACCGGCGTGTTTGTCGGTCTGTACACCGTGCAAGGCGGCATCGACGCGGTGATCTGGACCGACTTGGTGCAAACGACACTCTTGGCCTTCGGCGGCGTCATTTGTCTCATCGTGATCATCAACGCGATGCCGGGCGGACTCGAGCAGATTTTTGCCATTGCCAACGAGCACGGCAAACTGGCCGTTGCCGATCTGAAAGACGGCACGCTGCAGCCCACCGGTTGGTCACTGAGCCTGACCGAAAAAACCGGCAGCATGTTGTTGTTGCTGGGTCTGGCAACCTGGCTGACCGAATACACCGGCAACCAGAACACCGTGCAACGCTTCGCCGCCGCCAAATCGGATCGCGATGCCCGCATCGGCATGCTGGTCTGCGTGGTCTCGAGTTTGCCGATCT
>CAMLNB010000361.1 GCA_946481205.1 uncultured Kangiella sp.
GCGCCAGCGGTTGCCTTGGCCGCCGTCCGTTGCGCTCCGGAGTCCTGAATGATGATGTCCTGGTTGCAATCCCGCCGGTTGCGTTACGTCGGCGGCCTGATCTTGATTTGGTTCCTGCTGTTCGTGGCGCTGCGCTTGGTTTTCCTGTGGGGGTTCTCCGATGTTTCGGCGCGTACCCAGGTACCAGCCGATGTCGTGCGGGAAACCTTTCTGATCGGCCTGAAGTTTGATCTGCGCATCGCGATCCTGCTCAGCTTGCCGCTGCTGTTGCTGTTGACCACGCGCTTTCACATCGCGACGCATGCCTTGGCGCGCCGCATTGCCCATGTCTACCTGTTTCTAGCGCTGCTGCTGGTGCTGCTGATCCACTGGATCGATTTCGGCTACTACAGCTATCTGGCGGTACGGATCAACGCGACGGTTTATCGCTATTTCAAAGATGCGGCGATTTCGGCCGAGATGCTCTGGCAGAGTTATCCGATCGTCTGGATTGTGCTCGGCTGGTTGGCCACGGCATTGGCGACCTTTGCGGCGTTCTTGTGGTGGGAACGGCGCACGCTGCGACGTGCGGCCACGCCAATCAGCAAGCTGCCGCGTCGACTCGGTATCAGCGTCGCTGCCATCTTGCTCGGTTTTGGAATTTTCGGCCGTTTCACCAATATCAATATCGAAAACCCGGTGCCACTGCGCTGGAACGAAGCGTTCTTCTCCGGCAATCCGGCGGTGTCGGCGCTGGGGTTGAATCCGGTGCAATTCCTGTACGACACCTCGATCACGCCGCAAGACGATTACGATCTGAAACTCGTCCGCGAATACTATGCGCCGGTGGCGCGCCAGATGGGGCTGCCCGAGCAACCGAGCGAACCGATCAGCTTTGCTCGCGAGGTGCCGGTAGCGCCGCACAAACTGCAATTTGATCGGCCACCGAACGTTGTCTTCATCATGCTGGAATCCCTCGGTGCCAGCCGGGTCAGCGGATACGGCTTGCCGCTGCCGAGCACACCGAATCTCGATGCGATGATGCAACAAGGTTGGAAGTTCGAGCATTTCTATGTGCCGGTTGTCGGCACGGCGAAAACGGTGTGGGCCAGCATCACCGGCATTCCCGATGTCGCAAAGGTAGAGTCGGCAACGCGCAATCCGTTGATCAGCCGGCAGCAGCTGGTGCTGAATGCGTTCACCGAACATGACAAGTACTACTTCATCGGTGGCAGTGCGGATTGGGCCAATATGAGCGCGCTGATCCAGCAAAGCATCCCCGGCATCAAGATGTACGAAGAAGGCTACTGGAAAGCGCCGAATGTTGATGTCTGGGGCATTTCCGATCTGGATCTGTTCAAAGAGACCGACGTGATCCTGCGTGGCTTGCCAAAAGACAAGCCGTTCTTTGCTTACATTCAAACTGCGGGCAATCACAAGCCGTACACCATTCCGGCCAACAGCGACGACTTCGTCAAAGCCAACGATGACGAAGCGGAACTGGCCAAGCTCGGTTTCCGTGAACAAGCACAGTACAACGCGGTGCGCTTGCTCGATTACAGCGTCGGCCGCTTTATCGAAATGGCCAAGCAGGGCGGTTATCACGACAACACCATCTTTGTGCTGTTCGGTGACCACAACAACCGCATTACCACGCTGCCGCATATGGCGAAGTTCCAGGAAGCCTTATTGCTGGAAAGCCATCATGTGCCGGGCATCATTTACGCACCAAAGTATCTGCAGCCACGGGTGATCAAAGAAGCGGTCAGCCTGGTCGATATGGTGCCGACTGTCGCGGGCATGCTCGGTCTGTCGTATCGCAATACCACGCTGGGCCGTGATATCCAGAGCCTGACGCCGGCGCAGGAAGGCGCCTGGGTGATGCCGGTGGAAGGCGCCTATCCGCAGATCGGTTTCGTCACCCAGGATTACATGGTGCGGATGAATCATGATGGCAGCAAAGCGTCTCTGCACCAGCTCTACACTGATGATCCGCTCAAGGATCTGAGCCAGGAAAAGCCGGAGTTGTTTACCGACTTGGCTGGCAAGGCGCGCGGTTATTACGAAAGTTCGCGTTACCTGTTCTTCCAGAACGTTGTCCAGAACCAAGGCAAGCAGGAAGGCGTTGCTGGCAAGTAATGCAGCACTGGGTCAACTTGAAATGAAGAGGACTCAAGCAGCGCGGAACGCACGCGCTGCTTGAAAATCGGAAGCGGTGAAGAGCGGTTTCAGATGCTTCGCAATTCAGCCAACGGCAGCCTCGCGCTGCCGTTGTGCATTTCGGCGTCGATAGCGCAACTTTTGCAACGCTCTGCGAACCAGCAGGTTCAATGCAAACACCGCCAGAATGGGATCAAACAGGTAATCCCAGTAGTTGTGCGAGCTCAGGCCATCAACCGCAAACACCAGCGTCGCGGCGGCCAAGGCCAGTGCCAGTGCAAAGGCGCGGCGATACCAGCTCCACAGCATCAGCGCGAACACGACAAGCAGCAGCGCATCCGGGGTGTATCCGAGTCGATATGGATCCCAGCTGCTGGCACCCATGCTTAGCGGATAAAACAGCAAGGCAAATGGCGCGAACCAGCGCAGCGGTGTGCGCAGGCGTGGCAGCAGCAACGGCTTCAATGCGCGCAGGCGCCGCCAAGCCAGCGTCAACAGTAGTAAGGTAGTCGTCACCGCCAGATCGCCGACGCTGGCTCGCCAGTGACCGGCGAGCGTCACGCCTTCAACCGGCAGTTGCGTCAGCGCCAGCAACAGCACTGCCAATGGCCAACGATAGCGAGTGGGCAGGCGTTTGCTCGGCAGCAACAGAAACAGCAAGGCGGCAAAACCGAGCGCGCTGTAGATCGACAACATCATGGC
>CAMLNB010000362.1 GCA_946481205.1 uncultured Kangiella sp.
GGTTTGTTGCGAACGGGCGGTGCGATCAGTTGGCGCAGACAAGCTGCACCTCCATTGCCGCGGCTGCCTGGGTCAAGACATAGCGTGGGTTATTGCCGTCATTCCGACTGGTGAGCACACGGCCTTGCTGCTGTGCTCGACACTGATTGCCACGCAGCCGAAATTCAACGCGGGCACGCGGCGCAAACGCAAACCGGATCGCACCGTCGTCCGCCGCTTGCCAGTACCGCAGCGGCGCGCTGGCATCGAGCAACGGCGCATCGGGTTGGCGCTGATTGAATTGCAGCGTGACCCGATCGCTGGCCAGCTGGACATAGCGACCAGTCAGATCGTCGTTGGCGCCAGCAACAGCCTGGTGCCGCTGCGGCCAGGCCAGCCCGCTGGGCAGGCGCAGACTGCGCAAACCGTTGCCGTGCACATGCCAGCGACCATTCAGATCAAGCGCCAGACTGGCGTGCTGAAACGCGCGCGCGCGCTGGACGTATTCACTGAGCCAAAGCGAATTGAGCGATGCGGCGGACTGCGCCGTCAACAGTTCCTGCAACAGCGCCGCGCCGCCGGGCCGATGCACGGCATCGGCATGGAAACCCAGTGACCACGGTTTCAATCGCCGATTGCCCCAGCGCACGCTGCCGCCAAGTTCGCGATTCCACTCGAGTACGCGGCGATAACTGAGCGCGTCGCCATACCAAAGCCGGGCAAAGCTGTTTTCATCGATCAGCGGCGCGAGCACCTGACTGCCCCAACGGGTCGGCCGCACCGCTGGCGACAACTGCGCGAATTGCAACGGCCCGTAACGCCAGTCAACGCCACCGCCACCGTAATGGGCGAGATTGGCTTGCTGCGCCGTCGCCAATGCCGCCGGTCCCGGCTTACCATCACCGGACCACACCAACAGCGGACTTGCCATCGTGCCACCGGCACGCTCGGCGTGCAGGTTGCGCAACCAGTCGAACGGTGTGGTGATCTCACGGCTGAGTTCGGCGGCATAGTTTGGCAATTGCACGCTGTAGAAATGACTCAAGCCTTGGCTGTCGCGCTGACCATCAAATACTGGCCAGAAATACGGATGGGTGTAGGTGTGGCTGGCCAACTCCAACTGCGGTAGCGCCAGCAGCGGTTTCAGCGCAGCGCGGCGCTGTTCGCGTTCAGCATCCGACAGCGATGGGGTATGAAACTCAGCCTCGATCAGCGCCAGCGTCGCCGGCAGTGGCGTTTGTTGCAGCAACTCCTGCAGTAGCGGCGCTGCACGCTGACCGTTTGCGGTCGGCACAGCGAGTCGATCACCACGGATATCGATCAAACCGATGCGCCGACCATTGTCGGTGCTCAAATCAAATATTGGTTGCGCCGGCAAGCGCAGCGCTGCCCGCAAAAACGAAAACGGATCGAACAGCCATTTGGCGCTGCCATCGGCGTCGGCTTGCAGCACATACGGATCCAAGGCCATGCCACCAAAGCGGCCGATTTGTATCGGTTCAAACCGCGCGCCGCTGGCATCCGTCAGTTGCAACCAGGCACTGGCATCGCTGGCAGCGATCACATCCGGCAGGCCCCAGCTTTTCACC
Source organism: uncultured Kangiella sp. (assembly GCA_946481205.1). Next base: position 1,569 of record CAMLNB010000362.1, read on the forward strand.
GACGGTGCTGCGGCAAACCGGCCAACGGTGGGCGCCTGTTGTTGAATACGCAAACCCGCGCCGGGCAAGCGACCATTTTGTTGGTAGCCCAGCAGTTGTTTGCACGCCGCGCCTGCAGGCAAGCTGCCGAAAAATGCGACCGGCAATCCGGCGTTCACTTCCGGCAACAAGCGGGCGCAAACACCGGCCTGCTGACCGGCTGAACGGCCACCGAACCAGGCGACAACGCCTGCGTAACGACCGCTCAGCGGTTCGCTCGGCAATTGATCGTGTTCGATATTCAAATACTCGAGCGCATAGCCTTCGTATTCCAGCGGCAAGGCCACGTGTTTGAACAGCGGACTCGCCAGCTGATCCTGACCGTGACCATCACCCGTGCCGTCGATCAGGGCCAGCATCGTGCGCGGCACATGGCGCAGACGGCCTTGCCCAAGCCAGGTCAGATCGCCGTTGGCAACCCACGGCGTAAAACCAAGCGCGAGAATGTCGCGCGCCGTGGCTTCTGCGGTCGACCAATCACCGGGATCGACGTAATCGAGCACAATGACCGGCACACCGAACTGATCGCGGGTGCGCCGCAGCTGTTGAATCAGCCACTGCCGGTTGGCTTCCGCAGTCGGTGCATGTTTTTTACTGACCGGGTCGTAACCGTGGAACAGCGACTCGGCCAGCAACGCATCAGCGTATTTGGCGTGCCGATCGAGCAACTCGAAACCGCGGTTGAAAATCAGCTGCACACCGGGAAACCGATCTTTGACTTCGGCCAACAGCGCGACCATGCCGTCTTCCTGACGCTGACGTGCCGGCCCTTCTTTGGCCGGGATCAGGTAGCTGTCCATGGTGTCGAGAAAAAACGCGCGGTAACCCTGCTGCCAGAGCGGCGCAAAATGTTCGCGCAGCAGAAACTCGCGCCAGCCGTCACCCGCCAGATCCATCACCAGACTGTTCCAGGCAGTGTTGGTGCCAATCACCCAGTCCTGATCGATTTTGGCGACGTCAACCGAATTGCGCGCCACTTCGCCAACCGACACATACGCGAAAATCTGTGGCCCGCTGGCGAGCAAGGCAGCAGCTTCTTCCGGCAACAACTGATTGGGTTGCACGACCACCTGATCGTAATGACGCAGAGCATCAATCGGCGGTCGGGTGCCGTAGTAAAACGCAATATCGGGAGAGAACGCGATATCGGGTGAGCTGGCGCTGTCGGCAGCCTGCAAATCCGCAGCAGAGATTGCCGTGAAACTGCATAGCAGCCACAACCACC
>CAMLNB010000363.1 GCA_946481205.1 uncultured Kangiella sp.
TTTTTCCACATTGGTCCACTGCTGGCATTATCGAAGGCAAAGCCCGGGCGAAACACCTGTTCGAAAAAACCTTTCAACAACGCCGGCATCGAGCCCAGCCAGAGCGGATAAATCACCAGGAGATGCGAAGCCCACTCGATCTCCGATTGCGCCTGCTGCACCGCCGGTGACAACGGCCCGTGGTGAAAATCCTCGGCGGTGCGCAGCAGCGGCAAGTCCAACTCGGCCACCGCCAATTCTCGCACCGAATGCCCTGCTTGATGCGCGGCATCGGCATAGGCGGCGGCCAGCGCGTGAGCAAAATGGGTCCGGGACTTATCAGGATGGCCTTGAATGATCAGAATCCGCTGCGACATGGTAACGCTCCTAGCATGAACACCACGCCTACCCTAACCCACGGCCGAGACGTCTGCTTTTAGCTGGATCAAATCGGTGACTGACAGTGTTGGCGCCAACGCGATGCGAAGTGCGTCGTGATCTGACGCCACAGCGGCCGGATCGCCTAACACAAGGCGATGAAAAACCTGTCATGGAATTGCGGGCAGAGAAGCGAAGCGTGCGTGGCAATACGTAACCAGGAGAAAGCGTGGCAGATCAGGCACGCAGCAACTGCAGTACACCGGTTGAACTCAGATTGGCTTGCTGCGAGATCGCCAAACCAAACTGCTGCAAGATCTGGCTGCGCGCAAGCTCGGCCGTTTCCACCGCATAATCGGCATCGACGATGCGGCTACGGCTGGTCGCCGCGTTTTCGGTGGTGACACTGAGATTGCTGATCGTCGATTGCAGGCGATTCATCACGGCGCCCATTCTGGCGCGCAACGAATCGACTTTGGTCAGCGCTTCATCGAGGAACAGCGTGGCAAAACCGGGCGCGTTGACCAAGTCCAGTTCAGTCAGACCGAGACTGCCGGTGGATACACCGCCGAATTGGGCGTCAATGGTTTCAAAGCGATTTGCACCGACCTGGAAGCTGATCACCTCGCCGCCCAATCCTGCTGACGTCGTGGTCGGGAACACGGTGGCGAAACCATCGAGCGGATCATCGCTGACGCCATCACCATTGCCGACATTGGGAAAAATGCTCTTGGCGGTGTAGACCTCGCCACCATCGACATCGAAACCACCAATAGCGCCGGTATCGGTGTTGGTGAAATTGAAGCTGGCGATATAAGCACTGCCGTTGGCGGTGAAGTCAGCTTCGAAAGCCGCCAAGTTAGCGTAGGCACCGTTGCTGGCATTGGTCAGCGCATCGTCCAAGGTCGAGCCCGGGTTGTCATTCATGTAGATCATCAGATCCTTGATGCCGGTGCCACCAGACGCCTGGATCTGTTCATGCAGATAACGCACAGCGGAATAGCCAGCGGAATAACCAGCACTGCCGGAGACATCATCGGCCGCGAACGCCGCCATCACGGCAGCATTGTTGGTGCCATTGGCAGTATCGGCAGCAACACGTTCTTCGGCGCCATGAATGAACTCCGCCATGCCTTCGTTGAACCAGTTTGGATTGGCTGTGATATTGCTGGTGCGGAACATCACTGCGTGCACCATTTCATGGGCGATGATCCGATCATTGAAGAACGGTGAATTGCCGCCATCCGGCAGATTCGGCGGCGTGAAATCCGCCATGTCGACGTTCAATTCCAGATTCAAACCGCGGCCGTTGCCATCGACACCGGTTGCGCTGACAAAGGCCAGTGTGCCTCCGGCGCCATCAGATTCAGAGAAATCAACGGTCAGGGTGGCACCATCACCGAGAATGCCGAAATAGGTGCGAATCCTCTCTTCGGCTTCCTCCAACCAAACCGCTTTCAGACCGGCGGTTGTGGCGCGCAATGCAAACGCTTCGGCTGAAACGGTTGACGCGGCGCTGAATACTTTTTTGCCGCCAAAGGTCGTGCTGTCATTGATGCGGTTGATTTCTTGCTGCAGCTGATTGATCTCGGCCTGCAGCGCCTGCCGTTCGGCGCCACCGTTGCTGCCATTGGCCGCCTGAATCGACAGATCGCGCATCCGCAAAATACTGTTGGTGACTTCCTGCAAAGCGCCTTCGGCAGTTTGCAGCATCGAGATACCGTCATTGGCATTGCGCGCTGCCTGACTCAAGCCGCCGACTTGAGCTTTCAACCGATTACTGATCTGCAATCCGGCAGCGTCGTCCTTGGCACTGTTGATTTTCAGACCCGAGGACAAGCGCTGGAAGCGCAAGCCCAGAGACTGACTGGATTGAGACAGTTGTCGCTGCGAGTTCAGCGAAGCGACATTCGTGTTGAGTTGCACCCGGTGGACTCCCTCGCCGGAACCATACCCACGCCAGACGCCACCTCGGAATCCGGGCGTCCGGGTCTGGTATCGACCCCGCCGGCTGGAACTTTAGCGGGCTCGTTGCAAGGCTCAGTTTCTTCTGCCCTGCCAGCCCATTAAGATGGCCGCTGCTCCCCGACCCACGCTGTTTGCGTTCATGTCCCTGCCTGAAGCCCAAACCCGCGCCGCCCATGCCGGCGACCCCGAAGCCCAATGCCAGCTGGCGCTCTATTACCTGCAGGCCGGGTTGGGCCAGAAAGCCCGGCGCTGGCTGGAGAAAGCCTGCGAGCAAAATCATCCGGCAGGGCTGCAGTTGATGGGCCGGTTGCACGCCGATGGCGGCTGGCCAGACGCGTCGCCGGCGTCAGCGCAGACCTGGTTCGATCGCGCCATTAGTGCCGGCTGCCAGCCGGCGGTGTACGACAAGGCCATCCTGCTGGCCCATCTCGCCAGCGCAAACGGTCAGTGGCAACCGGTGGT
>CAMLNB010000364.1 GCA_946481205.1 uncultured Kangiella sp.
AAACGCATATCGGCAACGGTGGCGTTCAGTTGCTCGGCAGCTTTCAGCGCGTCGCCAAGCAGCGCACCGAAACTCAAAATGGCAACGTTTTCACCCTGACGGACGATGCGGCCTTTGCCTATCGGCAGCGCAGTAAACGGTTTGTCTGGTGTCACGCCCATGCCGACACCGCGCGGGTAACGCACGGCGGCCGGGCCTTTGTGCAACCAGCCGGTGTAGAGCATTTGTCGGCACTCGTTTTCATCGCTCGGTGCCATCAGCACGAGATTCGGAATGCAGCGCAGGTAGGACAAATCAAAGGCGCCGTTGTGCGTGGCGCCATCACCACCGACCAGACCGCCGCGATCGACGGCGAACAGCACATCGAGATCCATCAGGCAGACATCGTGGATCAGTTGGTCGTATGCGCGTTGCAAAAAGGTTGAGTAAATCGCGACCACCGGCTTGGCGCCTTCTTTGGCCAACCCCGCTGCCAGCGTTACCGCGTGCTGCTCGGCAATGGCGACATCGAAATAGCGATCCGGATATTCTTTCGAGAACCGGATCAGATCCGAGCCTTCGCGCATCGCCGGAGTGATGCCGTAAACGCGCTTGTCCTGTGCGGCGATATCGCAGAGAAATTCGCCGAAGACATTGGAGTAGGTCAGCTTTGGTTTGCTCGGTGGCAGACTGTCTTTGCTCGGGTCGAAAATCGGCACGCCGTGGTAGGCAATCGGATCATTCTCGGCCGGGGCGTAGCCTTTGCCTTTGCGGGTCACGACATGAAGAATGCGCGGGCCGGTCTGGGTTTTCAGGTTGCCGAGCGTGTCGAGCAGCACGTCGAGGTTGTGGCCATCGACTGGTCCGATGTAATTAAAGCCGAGCTCCTCAAACAGCGTGCTCGGCAACACCATGCCCTTCATGTGCTCTTCGGCGCGGTGCACCAACTCTTTCAGCGGCGGTGCCGCGCTCAGCACTTTCTTGCCACCTTCACGCATGGCGTTGTAGAAGCGCGACGACAGCAGCCGGGCAAAATAGTTATTCAGCGCACCGACGTTTTCGCTGATCGACATGTCGTTGTCGTTCAACACCACCAGCAGGTTCACATCCTGCGCGCCAGCATGATTGAGCGCCTCAAAGGCCATGCCGGCGGTCATCGCGCCGTCGCCGATGATGGCGACCACGCTGCGGTTGTCGCCGCGCGCTTTTGCTGCCAACGCCATGCCAAGCGCCGCGCTGATCGATGTCGAGGAGTGACCGACGGCAAACGTGTCGTATTCGCTTTCACTTGGCGCCGGAAACGGATGCAGGCCGCCGTGTTGGCGGATCGTGTGCAGCTGATCGCGGCGACCGGTCAACACCTTGTGCGGATAAGCCTGGTGGCCGACATCCCAGACCAGCCGATCATCGGGCGTGTGGAAAATGTAATGCAGCGCGACAGTCAATTCGACTGTGCCGAGGCCGGCGGCGAAATGGCCGCCGCAACGCGAGATGGTGTCGATCAAAAACCGGCGCAGCTCATCGGCGGTGGTGCCAAGCTCGCTGCGTGGCAATGCGCGCAGATCCGCCGGCGTATCGAGCCGGGACAGCAACGGATATTCTTTTGCAAAAGCCTGAGTCAAATCGGCGGGCATTGTCTCTCGTCACCAAAATCAGAAAAGGTTGTTGTTGCCAATCAGTGGCCGCGGCTGACCACGTAACGGGCCAGTTCAATCAGTCGCTCGGTTCGATACGGCAAACCGGTCAGCGCGTCGATGGCTTGCGTCGCGGTTTGCTGCGCGCGCCGTTTCGCTTCGTCGAGTCCGAGCAGCGCCGGGAACGTCACTTTGCCTTTCTCGATATCGGAACCTTGTGGTTTGCCGAGCGTCGCTGTGTCGGCTTCGATATCGAGGACATCGTCGTGAATCTGGAATGCCAGCCCGAGCGCATTGCCGTAAGCGCTTAGCGCCTGCCATTCGCTGGCTTGCCAACGACCGCTGCAGGCGGCGCCCATCAGTACGCTGGCCGTGATCAGCGCGCCGGTTTTCAGCGCGTGCATGTGCTGCAATTCGGCCAGCGACAATTGCTTGCCGGTGGCGGCGAGATCGATCGCCTGACCACCGCCCATGCCGGCAGCACCGGAGGCTTTGGCAAGCAGCTGCAACAGTTGCACCCGAATCGGTTCAGCAGGCGCAGACAGTGGCGCGCAAGCCAGATGTTCAAACGCCAGTGTCTGCAGCGCATCGCCAGCGAGAATGGCGGTCGCTTCGTCGAATTGAATATGCGTGGTCGGCTGGCCGCGACGCAGATCATCGTCGTCCATCGCCGGCAGATCATCGTGCACCAGCGAGTAGGCGTGAATGAGTTCGACCGCGCAGGCGGCGACATCCAGATCATTGCTGTTGCCGTCGCGCAGCGCGCCGGCGGCGTACACCAGAATCGGCCGCAAACGCTTGCCTTTGTTCAGCGTGGCGTAGCGCATGGCGGCATGCAGTCGCGCGGTCGGACCTTCCGCGATGGGCAACATCCGGTCAAGCGCGGTATCGACGCGCTGCTGGCAGCCGTCGAGAAAACGGGTGAAATCGGTCATGACGCGTTATCAGCCGCCGGCGCGAAGGTGATCAGCGTTTCCTGTTCGCCTGGGCTGGTTTCAGCACGGCTCAGCAGCTGGACTTTTTGCTCGGCAGCCTGCAACTGCTGCTCGCATTGCCGAACCAGTGCAACACCGTGTTCGAACTGCTTCAGTGCGTCGTCCAGATCCAGATCGCCCTGCTCCATGCGGGTCACCAGCTGTTCCAGTTCTTTCAGCTGGGCATCAAAGC
>CAMLNB010000365.1 GCA_946481205.1 uncultured Kangiella sp.
GACGCGGTATACCCCACACGCGACTCCACCAATTTCTGACCCGGGTCCTGCTTGCAGGCGGCCAGAAAGGAGCGCGGAGGCCCAACCCGACTCTCAATGAGGTCTACTATGGCTCGCGTCACTATGCGTGACATGATCCAGGCTGGCGTGCACTTCGGTCACCGCACCCGGTTCTGGAACCCGAAAATGAAACAGTACATTTTCGGTTCGCGTAACAAAATCCACATCGTCAACCTCGAACACACTCTGCCGATGTTCCAGGATGCACTGAATTTCTTGGGCGGCATCGCGGCCAAGCGCGGCAAGATTCTGTTCGTCGGCACCAAGCGTGCGGCGGCGGAAGTCGTTGCTGCCGAAGCCAAGCGCTGCGGCCAGTACTACGTCAACAACCGTTGGCTCGGCGGCATGCTGACCAACTACAAAACCGTTCGCCAGTCGATCAAGCGTTTGAAAGATCTGGAGGCGATGGCCGCTGACGGCACGTTTGCCAAGCTGACCAAGAAAGAAGGTCTGCTGATGCAGCGCGAGCTGGAAAAGCTCGAAGCCTCGCTGGGCGGTATCAAGGACATGGGCGGTCTGCCGGATGTGTTGTTCGTGATCGACACCGATCATGAAAACATCGCTATTTCGGAAGCCCGCAAGCTGGGTATCCCGGTGGTCGCCGTGGTCGATACCAACTCGAATCCGGACGGCGTGGACTACGTCATTCCGGGTAACGACGACGCCATTCGCGCCATCGAGCTGTACTTGCGCAACGTTGCTGACGCCATCATCGAAGGCCGTCAGAGCGCGCCGCACGCCGAAGAGCGCGTCGCTGACGAGTTCGTCGAAGAAGCCCCGGCTGCTGTTGAAGCCGACGACGAAGCCTAATCGGCTCTCGTTATCAAAAAAGGGGGCTGATGGCCCCCTTTTTTGAAACTGCATTCTGATCGCAACACTGAATTTATTTTTGATGGGCGCCTGGCGCCGATCCCTTGCAAGAGGATTTTCCCATGGAAATCACTGCCTCCTTAGTCAAAGAACTGCGTGAGCGCACTGGCGCCGGCATGATGGAGTGCAAGAAAGCACTACAAGAAGCCAGCGGTGACATCGAGCTGGCCATCGACAACATGCGCAAGTCGGGCGCGGTCAAAGCCGCCAAGAAAGCCGGCCGTATCGCTGCCGAAGGCGTCGTCATTGGTCGCGTTGGCGCCGGCGAAGCCGTGCTGCTCGAAGTCAACTGCGAAACCGATTTCGTCGCCAAAGACGTCAACTTCCTGGGCTTTGCCAACGCCGTTGCTGACGTTGCGCTGAGCAGCAAAGTGGCCGATGTGGCCGCACTGAACGATGTCAAACTGCCGGAAGGCGAGTCGGTGGAAACCACCCGCGCCAACCTGGTGGCCAAAATCGGCGAAAACATGACCGTCCGTCGCGTGGCCCGTCTGGCTGGCGACAAACTGGCAACCTACAGCCACGGCGGCCGTATCGGCGTCGCCATCGCGCTGCAGGGCGGTGACGAAGAGCTGGCCAAGCAGATTGCGATGCACATCGCCGCTGCCAAGCCGCTGGTTGTTACCCCGGAGCAAATGCCGGCTGCTGATGTTGCCAAAGAGCGCGAAATCGCTGCCGCCCAGGCTGCCGAATCGGGCAAGCCGGCCAACATCATCGAGAAGATGGTCGAAGGCCGTGTTGCCAAGTTCCTGAGCGAGAACAGCCTGGTTGGCCAGCCGTTCGTCATGGATCCGAACACCACCGTTGGCAACCTGCTGAAAGGCAAGGGCGCCAGTGTCACCGGTTTCTTCCGTTGGGAAGTCGGTGAAGGCATCGAGAAGGCCGAAGACAACTTCGCTGCCGAAGTCGAAGCCATGAAAGCTGCCGCCATCGGTACCAAGGCCTAATCGCCTTGTACTGTTGCCCCGGGTCGGGAAGCCGATTCGGGGCAGGCAAAGACCGGGATTTGTGGCAGAATTCCGGCGCAAACCAACCCCTCTCCCTTTCGTGAGAGGGGTTGGCGTAATCGGGGTATGGAAATCTTTACCGCCCCGCTTGCGAGCATACTTTGCAGGCCGGATGCTCAGCGATGCCGGCCTGTCGCGACTGACCAGACCAAAAGGGCCGCCATGACCGAATCGACCGAGCTTCCATACAAACGCATCCTGCTGAAACTGTCAGGCGAAGCCCTGATGGGCAATGAATCGTTCGGCATTGATCCCACCGTGTTGGATCGGATGGCCGCGGAAGTGAAGTCAGTCCGGCAAATGGGCGCCCAGGTTGGCATCGTCGTCGGTGGCGGCAACCTGTTCCGCGGTGAGCGGCTGGCGCGTGCCGGCATGAACCGTGTCGCTGGCGACCACATGGGCATGCTGGCGACAGTAATGAACTCGTTGGCGATGCAGGATGCGCTGGAGCGCATCAAGCAGCCGACCCGGGTGATGAGCGCGGTGGCGCTCGCCGGTGTTTGTGAGGATTACGATCGCCGCTTTGCCATTCGCTTCATGGAAGCCGGCAACGTGGTGATTTTCTGTGCCGGTACCGGTAACCCGTTCTTCACGACAGACACCGCCGCAGTGCTGCGCGGTATCGAAATCGAAGCCGATCTGATTCTGAAAGCGACCAAGGTTGACGGCGTCTATTCTGCCGACCCGATGAAATTTCCGGAGGCGGTGCGTTACTCACGCCTGTCCTACACCGAGGCGCTCGAGCGCGAGCTCGGCGTGATGGACCTGACTGCATTCTGCTTGGCGCGCGATCACAACAAGAAAATCCGCGTGTTCAACATGAACAA
>CAMLNB010000366.1 GCA_946481205.1 uncultured Kangiella sp.
TATCGATCAACGACGCACTGCCGCGCAGGTGGAAGCGGACGGTGGTTTCCTTTTTCAGAAACTTCTTGGCAAGTTCTTCCGGCAGGCCGTAGATATCCATCAGTCCTTTCTCCGAGATGACGCCGGCGATGCACAGCCGGGAGAAATTGATACGCTGATTGTGACGTTCGCCGGCTTCCAATGAGCGCGATTCCTGGTGTGCCATCGCCATGCCGATGTCCATCTGTCCGCCATACGGCAGGCCGGTGATGGGATCGATGGCCGCCGGGTCGTTCAGCACTTCGTTTTCGACGGTGGCGTACGGAGTGATCGCGATCTGGGCAAAGTTCTGATCGACACCGGTCAGATTGTGGAACTGATATTGGTAGATCGGTGTTACGACTTGGCAGAGCAAGGACTTGGCACTTTTGCCCGGCAAGGTGATGTAAGCCAGATCGCGTTCATTGAAACTGGTGACCGCCGGTTGCGGATTCAGCGTGATGCAACGCTCAACTGCCGGATCGGTACCGGTGCAATCATCCCGTAACGAGACTGAAAGCGTTTGCGTCAATCCCAGCCATTTGACATTGCGGCCGAACGAACCGATGTCGCCAACATCGTCTTCAGTGACGGCGCTGATTTCCGGCGCTTTGCCGGCCAGTGTTTTGGCTGCCACGCTTTTGCTGGCAATGGCTTGCTTGGACATGACATCGGATTGGAGCGGCTCTTTGCCACTGGCGGTTGCGGCAAACAGGCCAATGGCCAATGTGTTCAGAACCCACAGCATCTTCCTGCGCATGGTGATCCTCTCTTGTTGAAATGTGACGAGCAGTCGTCCCGACGACTTCCCTCCGGTACGAGGTGCCAGTGATGGATGAAAAGGCATGAGCGGCGAATGGCCGCGAGGCAAGGCTGGCAGCAGCGCGATGAAAACGCAACGGTGGTTGGCTGATCACTTTGTGCGCCGCGACTGACGCCGCTCGTGCGCCATGCACGCAAGCGCACAGAGCGAGTGCTTGCTATCGGTCACTCAGCACGTTAGGTATCGATTGACGCTTTCAGCACAGTGGCAGATCAGCAAAGGCTTTCAGAAGGCCCGGTTGCTGATAACCGAACCAGCCGATGACCAGCAGCGCCAGCAACAGCGCTGCCAGTGACCACTTGCTAAGCCGCTGCCGGATCATGCCGGTTGCAGCCGGGCTACCGCCCGCTCCCGAATCGGCAGATTGAGCAAGGCTGCGATGACACCGAGACCAATCGAGATGGTCCAGACGGTGTCGTAATTGCCGGTGCGGTCATACAGGTAACCGCCAAGCCAGCCGCCAAGGAAGGAACCGATCTGGTGGAAGAAGAACACGATGCCCGACAGCATCGACAGATTGCGGACACCGAACACGGTCGCAACAATGCCATTGGTCAACGGCACCGTGCTGAGCCAGAGCACCCCCATCAGCATTGCGAACAGATAGGCACTGAACGCAGTCAACGGTAGCTGGGTAAACAGCAGAATGACGATGGCGCGGCCGATGTAAATGGTCGACAGCAAATACGGCTTGCTCAGTCGGCTGCCAAGATAACCGGCCAGCCAGGAGCCGCCGATATTGAACAAACCAATCAGCGCGAGCACGGCAGTGCCGACGGTCGGCGCCAAACCGTTATCAAGCAAGTATGGCTGTATGTGCGTGGCGATAAACACGACCTGAAAGCCACAGACAAAGAAACCAAACGACAGCAGCAAAAATCCCGGATGCTGAATCGCTTCGACAAAGGCTTCTTTGGCACTGAGCTCGCGAACAGCGGTCTGCTTCTGCGGCGCTTCAAACAGCGCGCCGGCCATCGGCAACATCGCAACCGCGAAACCGGCCAGCAACAGTAGCGCAGTTGACCAACCCACCCAACCGATCAGCGACATCGTGCCCGGGATCATCAGGAACTGGCCAAACGAACCGGCCGCGCTGGCGATGCCCATCGCCATGCTGCGTTTCTCTGCCGGCATGGCGCGGCCGACGGCGCCGAGGATCACGGTGAAGGTCGTGCCACTCAACGCAATGCCTATCAGCACACCGGCGCTGAGCACCAACATGCCGCTGGTTTGCGCAAATGCCATCAGGATCAGGCCAAGGATGTACAGCACGACACCCGCGATGATCACGCGACCGGCGCCGAGCCGATCCGCAAGCATACCGGTGAACGGCTGCACCGCACCGAAAATCAGGTTCTGCAAGGCAATGGCAAACGCGAACACCTCGCGGCCCCAGCCGTTGTCCTGACTCATCGGGATCAGGAACAAACCAAAACCATGACGGATGCCCATCGCAATGGCGAGGATCAATCCGCCCATCAGTAGCACCATCGCTGGCGTGCGCCAGCGCGATGGCTGTGGCTGATTGGGAGTCGCTGTGTTCATGAGAAATCCTCGGTCATGTTCATCCGCATTTCTGCGCTGTTTGTTGGCGCCGGTGTCGGTATCAGGCCAGTGTTTCGATTTGATCCAGCAACGCAAACAGCTGAGCTTTTTGCGCGGCGGAAAATTGCTTGCCGATGCGCGCCTGGACGGATTCCCAGTGCGGCACCGCGCGGGCAATCATTTTTTTGCCTGCCGTAGTCAGACGGATCTGCTGCGTGCGCTGATCGTTGCCCTCGGTCAGATGCACCAGCTCGCGTTGTTCCAGCAGCCGGATATTGCGGCCAAGAGTGCTGCGTTCCAGCACCACGGCTTCGGCCAGTTCACTGATGCTGGCTTCACCCAGTCGCTCTAGCGCCCGTAGCA
>CAMLNB010000367.1 GCA_946481205.1 uncultured Kangiella sp.
TCCAGTTGGGCTTTCAAGCGAGCCAGCGCTTCGTGGGTCTGCTCCAGCTCGCGCAGCAAGGCTGCCTTGCTCGGCGGCACATGCGCGCCATCGCTGGGCTCGCCTTTGGCGTCATAAAGGTTGTTGATCACCACAGCGATGAACAGGTTGATGACAACAAAGGTGCCGATCACGATAAAGCTGATGAAATAGATCCAGGCCCAAGGGTAATGCACCATCGCCGACTGCATGACGGCGGTCCAGCTCTCCAGCGTCACCAGCTGGAACAACGTCAGCAGTGCAGTGCCGAGCGAGCCCCAGTATTCCGGCGCGACGACATGAAACAGGTGGAACCCCGCCACGGCATAGATGTAAAACAGTATGCCCATCAACATGATCACATTGGCCATGCCGGGGATCGAACGCACCAGTGTCGAAACAATCAGGCGCAATTCCGGCAGCGCTGAAATCAGCCGCAGCACCCGCAGTACACGCAGCAAGCGCGCCAACGTAGCCAACGGCCCGGTGGCCGGGATGTAACTGAGCGCAACAATGCTGAAGTCGAACAGGTTCCAGCCATCACGGAAATAGCGGCCAAACTGCGGCGCAACCGCCAGCAGTTTCAGCAACACCTCCAGCGTAAACAGCCCGAGAATGACATGGTTGATTTGCAGCAGCAGATGATGCTGTGCCGCGGTCAACCCAGGCATGGTTTCGATGCCGACCACCACGCCGTTGAACACAATCAGCGCAATGATAAAGCGCTCAAACCATTTGGCACCGACCAGTTCGGCGGCGCGCTGTGACCAGCGTGAACGGGTTTCAATCACTGCAGACATGACGGCTTCCCTTGGAGTCAGTCGTGGGCGGTCGTTTCAAAACGAGTCGTGTTTTTGCGGCGCTTAATCCAGCCAGCAGCTCGACAATTCAGCAAAGCGACCGATGACCCGATCGGGCTGACAAGCACTGAGCGGCTCACCATGGTTGTAGCCATAGCTGACCGCGATACTGCGCATGCCCGCCGCGCGCGCGGCATCAATATCGTTGCGCGAATCGCCGATCATGATGCAGTCGGCAACGGCCACATCGAGTTGTGCGCAGGCGTGAAGCAAGGGCAGCGCTGACGGTTTTTTCTCGGCCAAGCTGTCGCCCCCCAGCAGCAGCGCAAAATGGTGGCGGATCGCCAAGGTTTCAAGCAGCGCGGGGACAAACGCCATCGGTTTGTTGGTGACGATGGCCAGCGCCATGCCGCGCTGCCGGAAAGCAGACAGCTGCTCGCCAACACCGGGATAAAGCTGCGACCGGACACAGAGGTGCTGCTGATAGTGCTGCAGAAAACGCTGATGCACTTCCTGCAGCAGTTCGGCCGAATGCGCCGGCGCGCCGCACCAGCTTGAGGCCTTCAGTGCCCGCTCGATCAGTTTGTACGAGCCATTGCCGATCATCGGCGCAATAGCGGCCTCACCGAGCGCTGGCAACCCATAGTGGTGCAGCACCGCGTCGACAGCATCGGCCAAGTCCGGCAGGCTGTGTACTAGAGTGCCGTCGAGATCGAACAGCAGTGCTCGCGGCGCGCGCCAGGGCAATGACATGGCCCGGGCAATCAACCGACGCGGGCGAGTTCGCGCCGCATCGCATCGACGATCGCCCGGTAATCCGGCTGACCGAATATCGCCGAACCGGCGACAAAGGTATCGGCGCCGGCCGCGGCAATCTCACCGATATTGTCGACTTTGACACCACCATCGACCTGCAGCCGAATCGCCTTGCCACTGGCATCGATTTTTTCCCGCACCGCGCGCAACTTGTCGAGCGCGGTCGGAATAAAGGATTGGCCGCCAAACCCCGGATTGACCGACATGATTAGCACCAGATCCAGCTTGTCGAGCACCCAATCGAGGTAATGCAGCGGTGTTGCCGGGTTGAACACCAGACCGGCTTGGCAACCGTTGTCTTTGATTAGCTGAATCGTGCGATCAATATGTTCGCTGGCCTCTGGGTGAAAACTGATCAGCGTGGCGCCGGCTTTGGCAAAGTCCGGAACGATCCGATCGACCGGCTTGACCATCAGATGGACATCGATCGGCGCCTTGATGCCGTGCTTGCGCAGCGCGCTGCAAACCAGCGGGCCGATGGTCAGGTTCGGCACATAGTGATTGTCCATGACATCGAAATGCAGCCAGTCAGCACCAGCCGCCAGCACCGCATTGGCATCGTCGCCGAGCCGGGCAAAATCGGCCGACAACAAGGAAGGAGCAATCACATTCGGGGCTTTGGCCATGATCTCGGCTATGGGTAGCGGCAGGGCCGGACATTTTACGGTGCAGCCTGCGCCCCCGCCAGTTGTTGCTCCGCATCACTGTTCTTCGTAAAGTGAGCGCGCACTGGCGCCCGGATTGGCGTCGCCGTCGAGCGGGGAATGGAATGCTGACTATCCAAGGCCAATGCCATTGCGGCAATCTGAGCAGCCACCTGGATTTGCCAGAACATACCGCCAGCCTCACGCTGTATGGTTGTAGCTGCAGTTTTTGTCGGCTACATGCCTGTACCTGGCTCGGCGAACCAGCCCAGAAACTGACCTTGAGCGCCGAAAGCCCGGAGCAGTCCACCTGGTATGCTACCGGCCAACTTGCCCCCAATTATCTGCTGTGCCGGCGCTGCGGCGTGGTTCTGGCGGCAGTCAGCTATTTTGAGGATGCATGGTATGCCATCCTCAATGCCCAGACTGCGCTGTTGCCGGCGCTGCCGCAGGACT
>CAMLNB010000368.1 GCA_946481205.1 uncultured Kangiella sp.
CCGGTCACCTGCTTGAATTGGCGCGAGAATGCCGCGTGATCGTACCAACCGCAATCGACGGCGATCTGGCCGAGCGGCGTATCCGTTTCGGTCAGCGCTTGCAGCGCGGCGTCGATCCGCGTTTTGGTGATGAACTGGGCGCTGGAAATATGAAACACCCGCTTCATCCGCCGCTCGAATTGCGGCACCGACAGCTTGGCCATTTTCGCCAACGCCTCGACGCGCAGGCTTTCGTCGTAATGTGCCTGAATGAAATCAACCGCGGCAGCGAAGGCTTCATCGATCAAACCGGCCCGGCTCGGGTCGACCAGATCTTTCGACAGCGTCGCGATGCCGATGATTTTGCCTTTGCCGTCTTTCAGCGCGACCTTGTTCGACAGACACCAGCCGGCGCTGCCGTTCGCGTACAGAATCAAATCAAGGCTGTCGACGATCGGCATGCCGGTGCGCAGCAGTTTCTGATCCTGCGCCTCATAACGCGCCGCCATGTGGGACGGAAACAAATCACGGGCCGTGCGACCGAGCGCTTCGGTCTTGTGCTTGAGGCCACAACGCTTGACCCAGGCTTCGTTGACCGACAGGTACTTGCCGTCGCGGGTTTTCAGCGCGAACACCAGATCCGGGATCGGGTCGAACAAAGCCTCGACATAGCCGGGATTGGCCAGCTGGGCGAAGAAAACAGCGATCTCGTCGGCGTGGGCCATGGTGCAGCGAAAACCCTTGGCTGGGATGGGCGTGCAAGGCCGTCATTGTCGCTGGCGGCGCGATGGAGCACCAGCTGGAAACGTCTTATCCCTTTGCTTTTCCGCCACGCTGCGCCGACCACAGTCCGCTTGTAGCCCGCCCTCGCCCCGGCCATCGCCGGCATACAAGTCAGCCCTTGCCGCAACCGGGACAATAGCGCCCGTTTGAATAGCGGTTGGTCCGGCCCGACTTGCCCAGCAATTCGGCTGGCACCGACCATACTTGGCGGGTTTCCTTTCCCCAGAAAGGTATGCCCTACCCGCCTGCCGTTACCGGAGGTCTGCATGTTCCCCGCCCGTCGCGCACTCGACCCGGAATTCCGGGACCTGTCGCTGGATCAGTGGCGTGAGCTCATCACGCGCAACTACAACGTCGACGAATCGAGCTACCTCGACGAGTTGCTCGGCCTGCTCAGTCTCAGCGATGCCGAGATCGAGAAAGTCACTGGCGACGCCACTCGCTTTGTCGAAAACGTTCGTGAACGCAATCGCGACAAGCAGGGCGTCGAAGCCTTCCTGCAGCAGTATTCGCTGAGCACTCAGGAAGGCGTGATCCTGATGTGCCTCGCCGAGGCGCTGCTGCGGATTCCGGATGCTGACGTCGCCAACAAACTCATTGCCGACAAACTGCGTACCGCTGACTGGGACAAGCACGTCGGCCAGAGCGAATCGCTGCTGGTCAATATGTCGACCTGGGGCCTGATGCTGACCGGCAAGGTGATGACGCTCGGCACCGAAGAAGACGGCCGGCCCTCGCACTTGCTGAACCGTTTGATTCAGCGCTGCGGCGAACCGATTGTCCGCCAGGCACTGAACCAGGCGATGAAGCAGATGGGCTCGCAATTCGTGCTCGGCCGCACCATCGAAGAGGCGCTCGATCGCGCCCAAAAAGATCAGTCGCGCGGCTACACCCATTCGTTCGACATGCTCGGCGAAGCCGCTTTCACCGCCGAAGATGCGGTGCGCTACAAAGCCTCATATGCCGCCGCCATTCGCGCCATCGGCGGCGCGCCGAAACCGGAGCGGGTACCACCGGCCAGCATCTCGATCAAACTCTCCGCGCTACATCCGCGTTATGAAGTCGGCAAACGTGAGCGCGTGTTGAAAGAACTGACCGCCACGCTGATCGATTTGGCCCGCGAAGCACGCGATCGCAACGTGTTCATCACTATCGATGCCGAAGAAGCCGATCGCTTGGAGCTGTCGCTGGAATTGATTGAGCGTGTGCTGCGTTCTGACGTCTGCCAAGGCTGGAACGGTTTCGGTCTGGTCGTGCAGGCCTATTCCAAGCGCGCACTGCCGGTGCTCGGTTACCTGAACCAGCTGGCGAAAGAGCTGAAGCGCGTCATTCCGCTGCGCTTGGTCAAAGGCGCCTACTGGGACAGCGAGATCAAGTGGTCGCAAATCGCCGGCCTGAAGAGCTACCCGGTCTACACCCGCAAGTCGGCGACCGATGTGTCTTATCTTGCTTGCGCCAAGTATTTGCTGAACCAGCAAGGCACGTTCTTCGCCCAGTTCGCGACCCACAACGCGCAAACCGTGAAGAGCATCCTGAACATGGCCGGCACGCGCCGCGATTTCGAATTCCAGCGCCTGCACGGCATGGGCGAAGCGCTGTACGACGCCTTGATTGCCGAGCATCCGGATCTGTACTGCCGCGTTTACGCACCGGTCGGCGCGCACAAGGATCTGCTGCCCTACCTCGTTCGTCGCCTGCTCGAAAACGGCGCCAACACCTCGTTCGTGCACCAGCTGGTCGACGAAGACACGCCGGCCGCGGCGCTGGTCACGCACCCGGTTCGCAAACTGAAATCCTTCCCGACGCTGCACAACGCCCGCATTCCGCTGCCGCCGCAACTTTTCGGAGCCACTCGCATGAATTCCGCCGGTACCAACCTGAACATCCGCGCTGAACTGGAACCTTTCGTCGCCGGCGTGCACGCCTACAAAGGCAGCCAGTGGCATGCCACACCGATCATCAACGGTGAA
>CAMLNB010000369.1 GCA_946481205.1 uncultured Kangiella sp.
TGAGAATCGCCAGGATAACGACAAAGGAGGTCACTACCAGAAAGCGGGCCTGAAAACTGAGGTTCTGAATCACTGGTCCTCCTCGAAATTTCGGCAAGCCAAGGCATGAGCCTTCTTTGCGTAGCAACCCTTATGAAGCAGGAGTTACCTCCGTCACCCACGGTGTATCGGACCTGCTATCGAGATAAAGCGACCGCTGTAGTTTAGACGGCTTATCGAGATCTGGGAGTGTGTGATGCCCACGAGAAGAAAGCGGAAATCCCGCTTGGGATTGGCTTCAACAAGAATAAGCAGTTGTTGCCCGGCATCCGGACGGGCCAAGGAATGCGCGGGCGAAGATATTATCGGTCAAACGTCGGTGCAAGCGGCCGCCGAAGATGTCGCCGTAAGTGCGACTTTTCTTCCATGGTGTGCTTGTACGTCTTTTCATTCGGACCTCGGCGTTTCGCGGGAGGAGCCCGGAAAGCAAGCTCCTCCCGCCAGCGCTGCGTTGCTACTGCTTGTGAGCTACACCTTCTTTCATCACAAAGCCAATCTGTTTCATCAGATTGATGTCTTGCAGTGGATCACCCTTCACGGCGACCAGATCGGCAAACTTGCCAGCACTGAGACTGCCCAGATCCTTTTCCTGTTTCAGCACTTGTGCAGCATTGATGGTGGCCGACTTGATGGCGTCCATCGGGGTCATGCCGGCTTCGACCATGTAGACGAACTCATCGGCGTTGGTGCCGTGCGGGCCGACACCAGCGTCGGTGCCGAAAGCGATTTTGACGCCGGCTTTGTAAGCCTTGGCGAAAGTCTTCTGAATCTCGACACCAATGGCGGCGGCTTTGGGCCGAACGACTTCCGGGAAGTAGCCGTCGATCTCCGCTTTCTTGGAAACGAATTTGCCGGCGGAAATGGTCGGCACATACCAGGTACCGCGTTTCTTCATTTCCTTGATCACTTCGTCGTCCATGTAGGTGCCGTGCTCGACGGTATCGACGCCGGCCTTGATGGCGCGCAGCATGCCGTCTTTGCCATGCGCGTGAACGGCGACGGTGAAGTTGTAGTCCTTGGCCGTGTCGACAATGGCTTTCAATTCATCGTCCATGAACTGCGGATTCATGCCGCTTTTGGCGAGGCTCAGCACACCGCCGGTCGCGGTGATTTTGATTAAGTCTGCGCCCTCTTTGTACCGCTGGCGCACGGCTTTGCGGGCATCTTCGACGCCGTTGACAACGCCATCGGCCGGGCCGGGATCTTTGCGCAGTTCAATGTTGAGACCGTTGGTAGGGTCGGCGTGGCCACCGGTGGTGGCAATGGATTTGCCGGCGGCGAAAATGCGCGGGCCTTTGACCCAGCCTTTGCGCACGGCATCGCGCAGACTGATGTTGAGGCCATCGCCAGCACCGAGATCGCGCACCGTGGTGAAACCGGCACTCAGTGTGCGCTCGAGATAGTTAGTGGCGCGCAGCGCGTAGTCGGACGGATTCAGGAAGAACCCTTCGGTGTATGAGGTCGGACTGTTCTCACCCGAGACATGCACGTGCAGATCGATCAGACCGGGCATGACGGTGTGTTGTTGCAGATTGTGGTAAGCACTGAAGCCTTGCGGCTCGAGGTAACCGGCTTTGATCTCGGCGATGCGGTTGCCTTTGATCACAATGGAAACCTGCTCCTGCACTTTGCCTTGCTCGGTATCAATGAGTTTGCCGGCATGGATCAGGGTATCGGCTTGCACGGCCCCCGCAAAAGCAAGGCCAAGCAAACCGGAACGGATGACTGCGGAGTACGACATGGGAACCTCGTTAGCGGGAGAAGTTGTTGTTGCTGTTATGAGGGCGCGTTCGAGTGTAACCGTCGGCATCGCCGCTGCAAACGCAAAAACGGCCGGAAGATCCGGCCGTTTTTGCGTGCTTTGGTTGTCAAACCCGCGACAGGTGAGTGCTCACCTCTCGGCTAGCCAGAGGTTTTCTTGCTTTCGTCACGGCTGGCCGGTTTGTCGACCTGGCTGGTGGTGGCGCGGTCGAACTGGTCGGACAGTGTTTGCTGCTGGCTTTGTTGCCAGCCCAATTGTTCTTGCCGCATCTGTTTTTGCAAACGCTGCAGCTGCCGGCGCAGCAACAGATCATCACCGGCAACGTGCATTTCCTGTTCGAGCAGTTCGAGTGCCCGGTCGTAGCGCTGGTAGGTGGTGTAGGTTTCCAGGGCGGCCTGCACTTGTTTGAGTTTCAGCATGCGCTTGTCCGGTGAGCTGGTATCGACCACCGGCGCGCTCGGCTCGTCCGCTTCGGCCAAAGGCAAAACGGGCCGCGGCACACGGGCATTGCGTGGCCGCTCGGTGCGTGCGCCTTTGGCTTGCCGGCGTTCTGACCATTGCCAGAACAGCATGCCGGCCACCGCCAAGCCGGCGACTACCAGCAAAGACCACAGGCCGTTTTGCAGGGCCCGATTCTCGGGGCTGGCACGGTTGCTTTCTTCCGCGATGGCATTCGCGGCATCCGTTGCCGCAGCAGGAACGGTGGTAGCCAATGTATCGCGTATTTCGATGGCCACCGGTGTGGCTGCATTCGGCGCATCGGATTGCTGAGTGGCGGTGGGTTGTTTGGTAACGGCTGGTTCTGCTGCTTGCGCAGCGTTTGCGCCTTGCACTGCTGCGGTCGACACATGAGTAGTCGTCACCGTTGCAGCCGGTTCACTCACCGTCGTCGTCAGGTTGGCGTAACGC
>CAMLNB010000370.1 GCA_946481205.1 uncultured Kangiella sp.
ACGCTGCCGTCGGCACGCCGGAACGTTTCATACGCCGTCATCATCTGCTTGAGCTGCGCCGGTGTGGTCAGCGCGTGCGAGCGGCCGGCGTTGATATTGTGTGCACCGATGCCTTTCAGCTCGCGCAGCAGCGCCGGCACTTCCTTATAGGTGAGCACCAGCGCTTCCATGTCCATGACCGGATCGGCGAGTCGGGCCCGCACCATCGCATCGCCGACATCGTGCATGTCCATGAACCGGTTGACGTGGATGCGATCATCCACCGTCGCCCAAGCGGCGCGCAGTTCTTTCAGCGTGTCCGGACCAAAACTGGAAAACAACAACAGGCCATTGGGTTTCAGCACACGCTGAATCTCGCTGAATGCGATCTCCGGTTCGGCCAACCACTGAAACGCCAGATTGGAGACGACGAGATCAACACTGCCGGTGGCAAACGGCAGCTGCTCGGCGTCCGCACACAGGTATTGCTCCTTGGCAAACCAGCCACGCCGGCGCTGCGCTTCGCGCGCCATGCCGAATGCGAGATCCAGACCAAACACCCGCGCTTTCGGAAACCGTTTCTGCAGCGCACGCGTGCAGGCGCCGGTGCCCGAACCAATATCCAGAATGCGCTCGGGCGTCAGCTTCATATAGTCCAGCCGTTCGAGCAGACGCTTGCCGACTTCCTGCTGCAGGAAGGCATTGGCATCGTAACTTGCGGCGGCGGCGCTGAAGGATTTGGCGATTGCCCGTTTTTCCAGCGCGTAACGTTCGTTCTGGTTGAAGTCTGGCGAGTTCGGGTTTGCAATCACATCAGCCATTCAGCCACTCCTTGACCAGCGCCAAAAATTCGCGCTTGTGCGACAGGAACGGCGCATGGCTCGCGTGCCTGAAAATATGGTGCGGACTGTTCGGGTTCAGCGCCTGCACATCCGGCGCTACTTTGGCCGGCACCAGTGCGTCGAGCTGACCATACAGACGCAAGAACGGCAGCGTGATCTCATGCAAGCGCGAACGGATATCGGCATCGTGCAGCAAGGCCAGCCCGCCGCGCAGCGCATCGGTTGACGGCGTACCGTGGATGAATAGGCGTTCTTTCAATTGTTTCAGATCGTCTTTCTGGGTTTCCGAACCCATTGACGAGATCGCCAGAAAACGCAGCAGCGTTGCCTGATAGTCTTCTTCCAGTGAACGAGTGAAGGTATCGAGCACTTCCGGCTTCATTGCATGCGGCCAGTCTTCGCCTTGCAGGAAGCGTGGATTGCTGCACAAGGTGATCAGCTTGTTGACCCGCGCCGGCGCATCGAGCGCGATTTGCGTGGCAACCAGACCGCCGAGTGACCAGCCAAGGTAATGCGCCTTTGCTGGCACCACTGCCAACACCTGATCGCGCAACATCGCCAGACTGTACGGCTCGCTTGGCGCCGCGCTGCGGCCAAAGCCCGGTAGATCGACAAAGGTCACCCGGAATTGTGCCGTCAAGTCGGCGCGGATCGGTTCATAAATGCCGGCGTGCAGACCCCAGCCGTGCAGCAGCACCAGCTCCGGACCTTCGCCAACGGTTTCAGCAAACGGCAACGACATCAGCCTCTCACAAAAAAATGATTTTCACGGAAAACAATCGCAGCCTATGCCGCTCCTACATATCCTGTTTTGTGGGCAGTTCCAATTTCAGCCACAATTCCGCCAGCACATCGACCAGCTCGCGGATATCACGCTCGTCATGCGCGGCACTGAGCGTGATGCGCAACCGGGCAGTATTCGGCGGCACCGTCGGTGGCCGGATCGCGCTGACCAGATAACCGCGTGCATCCAGGGCTTTGCTCAGTGCCAGCGCTTTGCCGGCATCACCGACCAGCAGTGGCTGAATCGCCGTGTCAGATGGCATCAGGTTGAGCTCGCGCGCCCGCGCACAGGCCTTGAACAGTGCGATATGTTTACGCAGCTGCTCGCGACGCCAGCTTTCGGCTTCGAGCAGCCGCAAACTGGCACGCGTGGCGGCGGCAATCGCCGCCGGCATCGCGGTGGTGTAGATGTACGGCCGCGAGAACTGGATCAGGTAGTCGATCAAGTCACGACTGCCGGCAACAAACGCGCCAAAGGTTCCAAGCGCTTTGCCGAGCGTTGCCATATAGATCGGCACCTGCTCGGCATTCAGCTGGAAGTGTTCGAGTGCACCGGTACCGCGCTCGCCGAGCACGCCAAAGCCATGCGCATCATCAACCATCAGCCAAGCTTCTTGTTCGGCACAAACCTGTGCCAGTTCCGGCAACGGCGCCAGATCGCCATCCATGCTGAACACAGCATCGGTGACAACCAGTTTGTGCCGCGCCATCGACGCGCTGAGTTTGTCGTTCAGCGCGGCAACATTGTTGTGCAGGTAGCGCTGAAAATGCGCGCCCGACGCCATGCCGCCATCGAGCAGCGAGGCGTGATTGAGCTTGTCTTCGAACACGGCATCGCTGTCACTTGCCAGCGCACCGATAATGCCGAGATTAGCCATGAAACCGGTGCTGAAACCGAGTGCGGCTTCGCGGCCGGTGAACGCCGCCAGCTCTTCTTCCAGCGCTTCGTGTTCACGACTGTGGCCGGTGATGAGATGCGAGGCGCCGCTGCCGAGACCGTATTTGTCGAGCGCGGCCTTGGTCGCGGCCACCACGGCGGGATGATTGCTGTGGCCGAGGTAATCGTTGCTGCTGAAGTTGATCAGTTCGCGCGCGCCGAG
>CAMLNB010000371.1 GCA_946481205.1 uncultured Kangiella sp.
ATTACTTCTTGTCTTTGACTTCTTCGAACTCGGCGTCGACGAAATCACCGTCCTGCTTCGGCGCTTCACCGCCGGCTTGCGCTTGTTCCGCACCGGCTTCGGCGCCGGCGTTCTGATACATGCGCTCGCCGATTTTGCTGGAAGCTTTTGCCAGCGCTTCGGTTTTGGCGTCGATGGCGGCTTTGTCGTCGCCTTTCAACACCGTTTCGAGATCCTTGATCGCCGCTTCGATGGCTTCTTTCTCACCGGCTTCGACCTTGATCGCTTCATCGCTCAGCGCTTTACGCGTAGCGTGAATCATCGCGTCAGCGCGGTTGCGCGACTCGACCAGTTCCTGGAACTTGCGGTCTTCGTCGGCATGCGCTTCAGCATCGCGCACCATGCGCTGGATCTCGTCTTCGGTCAGACCCGAGTTGGCCTTGATCTCGATCTTCTGCTGCTTGCCGGTGGCCTTGTCGATCGCCGACACGTGCATGATGCCGTTGGCGTCGATGTCGAAGGTCACTTCGATCTGCGGCGTACCGCGCGGTGCCGGCGGAATACCGGCCAGATCGAACTTGCCGAGCGACTTGTTCTGGCTCGCCATCTTGCGCTCGCCCTGCAGCACGTGCACGGTGACCGCACTCTGGTTGTCATCGGCCGTCGAATACACCTGCGACTTCTTGGTCGGGATCGTGGTGTTCTTCTCGATCATCACGGTCATCACGCCGCCCATGGTTTCGATACCGAGCGACAGCGGAGTCACGTCAAGCAGCAGCACGTCGCGAACATCGCCGGACAGCACAGCGCCCTGAATCGCCGCACCAACGGCGACGGCTTCATCCGGGTTGACGTCTTTGCGCGGCTCTTTGCCGAAGAATTCGGTCACCAGCTGCTGCACTTTCGGCATCCGGGTCTGGCCACCAACGAGAATGACTTCGTCGATGTCTTTGACGGTCAGGCCGGCGTCCTTGATCGCGGTCTTGACCGGATCGATCGTGCGCTGCACCAGCTCGTCGACCAGCGACTCCAGCTTGGCGCGGGTCAGCTTGATCACCAAGTGCTTCGGACCGCTGGCATCAGCGGTGATGTACGGCAGGTTGACTTCGGTCTGGGTCGACGACGACAGCTCGATCTTGGCTTTTTCGGCGGCTTCTTTCAGCCGCTGCATCGCCAAGGCGTCGCCGTGCAGATCCATGCCCGATTCTTTCTTGAATTCGGCAACGAGGTATTCGATGACGCGCATGTCAAAGTCTTCGCCACCGAGGAAGGTGTCGCCATTGGTCGACAGCACTTCAAAGGTTTTTTCGCCATCGACTTCACCGATTTCGATGATCGAGATATCGAAGGTACCGCCACCCAAGTCGTACACGGCGATCTTCTTGTCGCCACGGCCGCCCTTGTCGAGACCATAAGCCAGCGCGGCGGCGGTCGGTTCGTTGATGATGCGCTTGACGTCAAGACCGGCGATACGGCCGGCATCTTTGGTCGCTTGACGCTGCGAGTCGTTGAAGTAAGCCGGCACCGTGATCACGGCTTCGGTGACTTCTTCGCCGAGGTAATCTTCGGCGGTCTTTTTCATTTTCTTCAGCACTTCGGCGCTGATTTGCGGCGGCGCCATCGGCTTGCCGTCGACTTCAACCCAGGCGTCACCGTTTTTGGCGGCCACGATTTTGTACGGCACCATCTTGATGTCTTTCTGCACGACATCGTCAGAGAAGCTGCGGCCGATCAGACGCTTGACCGCGTACAGCGTGTTCTTCGGGTTGGTCACCGCCTGACGCTTGGCGCTCTGGCCAACGAGGATCTCGCCGTCCTTGCTGAACGCAATGATCGACGGGGTGGTGCGGGCGCCTTCGCTGTTCTCGATGACGCGGGTGTTCTGGCCTTCCAGGATCGCCACGCAGCTGTTGGTGGTGCCCAGATCGATGCCGATAATCTTGCCCATGGTGTACTCCTGATGCCTCAATTTGATTGGGTTGCTTGGTGAAACGCCGACCGTTGTCAGCCGGGCGCCTCCGTCATGGCAGAGAAAGTGGGGTTATTCCTAACCGGATCAAGTGCCGCTCAGGCACTGGTATCGATTTTTGTTGCCGGGCCGCGCGACACGATGACCCGCGCCGGCCGCAGCAGCCGACCGTGCAGCGTGTAGCCTTTCTGCAGCACCATCATCACGGTGTCGGCCGGCAGATTCGGGTTTTCCTGGGCGACCATCGCTTCGTGGAGGTTGGCATCGAACGGCTTGTTCAGCGCGTCGATGGCCTGCACACCGAACTTCTCCAGCGTCGCCAGCAGCTTGCGGCCGGTCAGCTCCAGCCCTTCGTGCATGCGCTTGCCTTCGTCGGTTTCGACTTTCAGGGCGAGGCCTTGATCGAGGCCGTCCAGCACATCCAGCAATTCACCGCAGAGCTTTTCGACCGCGAACTTGGCCGACTGCTCAGCATTGCGCTCGGCCCGGCGGACCAGGTTGTCGGCATCGGCCTTGGTGCGCAGCACCAGCTCCCAGTTCTGCTTGGCCTTCTCTTCGGCCGAGACCAGATCGGCCCGCAGCTTGTCGACATCGGTCTGGAAGTCGGCCTGGCTGGCGGCGGCGCTTTCCTGGCCTGAGTTCTCAGGCTGGAGGTTTTCGGTAGTCATGGAAATCCCTCAAAAACGGAACAACTGTACCCAGTAGTCATGGCTCTGGGTGATTCTGGGGCGGGATATGGGGGTATTG
>CAMLNB010000372.1 GCA_946481205.1 uncultured Kangiella sp.
AGCAAGCGTAGGGTGCAATTTATTGCACCGAATAAATTCGGGGCACCAGCCCACCCTGACTCAACCGCAGCTTACCCTGCTACCGCCTCAATAACAAAGGGCGCCGAAGCGCCCTTTGTTTGCTACCGATTCGCTTAGCGAACCTTGTTGCCATCCGCGTCGACCACGGTGACTTCGCCGAGGTTGAGCTTGCGAATGCTCTCTTCGACCTTGGCCAGATCACCCACTACAACCCAAGTGAACTGCTCCGGCTTCAGTTCGGCTTTGGCGGCGGCCTGGATATCGGCCACTTTCAAAGCTTCGTACTTCGGCTTGATCGTTTCGACGTAGTTATCTGGACGACCATACTGGACAATACCCGACACCGCGCCTTGCACCGCAGCCATGGTTTCGTACTCACCCGGCAGCGAGCGCACGGTGTTCAGCACGCTCTTCTGCAGTTCGTCGGCGGTGGCCGGACGGCTGCTGATGTACTCGCGGTACTCCTTGATCACTTCCTTGATCGAATCCGCGGTGCGGTCGGTTTGTACCGGCGCATAAGCGAAGTACGGCCGCTGACCACGGGCGCCCGGGAACTGCGCATAGGCACCGTAGGCCCAGCTCTTGTTCTCGCGCAGGTTCATGTTCAGACGCGCCGAGAACTGGCCACCGAGAATATCGTTCATGGTGTGCAACGCCGGATTGTTTTCGACGTTGGTCGGCGGCATCACCTGGCCGGCAATGATCACCGATTGCACCGCGCCCGGTTTGTCGATCAGGAACACGCGTGCTTTGGCCGGATGATTGACCGTGCCGATGTTCTTGCTCGGTTTCGGAGCGGCCGGCGCTTTCCAATCACCAAACGTTTTTTCCAGCTTCGGCATCACTTCGGCCAGCGTGGTATCGCCGACGACGATCAGCGTGGCGTTGTCCGGACGCAGCCAGTTCTGATGGAAGCTGACCAAATCGTCACGGGTCAGCGACGCAATGGAGGCTTCGGTGCCCGAACCGGTGAACGGAATCGCGTAAGCGTGGCCAGCGCCGTACAAGAGCGGCGGCAACGTGCGCAGCGCCATCTGCACTGGCTGGGCTTTTTCACGGGCGATGCCGGCAATCCAGCGGGCGCGGTTACGCTCGATTTCATCATTGGCGAACGACGGGTTGCGAACGATATCGGCATACAGCGCCAGTGAGCTGTCGAGGTTCTTCTTCAGCGCCGACAGCGTTACGGTAGCCGTATCGAGTCCGGCACCGGCACCGATGTTGGCGCCAAGACGCTCCGCCTCTTCGCTGATCTCCAGCGCAGTGCGCTTCTTGGTGCCTTCATCGATCATGGTCATCGTGAAGCTGGCGGTACCGAGTTTGCCGCCTTGATCCGCAGCGTAACCGGCGTCGAATTGCAGTTCGAAATTGATCACCGGAATCGCTTTGCGCTCGGCCAGCACCACTTTCAAACCGTTCTTCAGCTCGCCACGTTGCAAGGCCGGGAAGCTCAGATCCGGCGTCGAATTGACTTCCGGCAGCTTGCTGCGATCAGCACCTTCTTTGGCAACGGTGTAGGTTGGGAACGGACGGATTTCCAGCGTATGGTCGCCGTTGCTCAGCCATTGCTTGGCGGCAGCGTGCACGTCTTTCTCGGTTGCGCTCAGAGTTTCCTGCAGCGAGTCTTTGAACTTGCCGGCATCACCAAGGAAAACCTGGTACTGGGCCAGCACGTCGCTCTTGCCACCGAAGCCGCCAATGCGTTCAATGCCACGAACGAAGCCTGCTTCGGTTGAGGCTTTGACGCGCTCCAGCTCGGACTTGCTCGGGCCATCTTTGAGGAACTTGGCCAGCTCAGCGTCGGCGAGCTTTTCCGCCTCGACCGCGTCTTTGCCCGGCGCGACATCGATTTGCACGACGAACAGACCCGCCAATTCCATCGACCAGTTGAACACAGTGACATTGGTCGCGATCTGCTTGTCATAGACCAGCGTCTTGAACAACCGCGAATTCTTGCCGCCACCGAGCACGGCCGAGGCCAGATCCAGATGGTCAGCCGCTTCGGTACCGAACTGCGGCACGTTCCAGATTTTGTAGATGCGGGTTTGCGGTACGCGATCGAACATCACATCGCGCGTCGATTCGCTGCGCTTGGCCAGCCAGGCTTCGCGCTTGACCAGCGGCGGGCCGCTTTGAATGTCGCCAAAGTACTTCTGCATTTTTTCTTTGGCGGTTTTGACGTCGATGTCACCGGCCAGAACTACAACAGCATTGGCAGTGCCGTAGTACTGCTTGAACCACTCATGGACGTCTTCCAGCTTGGCGGCGTTCAGATCTTCCATCGAACCGATCACGGTCCACGAATACGGGTGGCCGACCGGGAACGCGCCTTTCAGAATCCACTCAAACGCGCGGCCGTACGGCTGGTTCTCGCCCTGACGCTTTTCGTTCTGCACCACGCCGCGCTGCTCGTCGAGCTTGGCCTGATTGACTGCACCGAGCAGATGGCCCATGCGATCCGATTCCATCCACAACGCCATGTCGAGCGCGGTGGTCGGGACGTTCTGGAAGTAGTTGGTGCGGTCGGTATTGGTGGTGCCGTTCTGATCGGTAGCACCGGCTTTTTCAAACGGACCAAAGTACTCGTCGTTGTAGTTTTCGGTACCGTTGAACATCAGGTGTTCAAACAGGTGGGCGAAACCGGTCTTGCCCGGCTTTTCGTCTTTGGAACC
>CAMLNB010000373.1 GCA_946481205.1 uncultured Kangiella sp.
GTCAGCGGCTCACCTTGACCGCGCGCGCTCGGCAATTCTTTTGCCATCACCGAATACGTGCGACCGGCCGTATCGAAGAACACCGCCTGCTGATTCGATTTGCCTTGCGCGGCCATCAGGAAGCCATCGCCGGCGCGGTACGACAAACCGGCCGCATCGACTTCGTGGCCTTTGGCGCAGCGCGCCCAGCCCATTTGCGACAGCACCACGGTCACCGGCTCGGCCGGCGTCAGCTCTTCTTCGCTCAGTGCTTTCGATTCTTCCCGCTCGACGATCGGCGAGCGGCGGTCATCACCGTATTTGTGCGAGTCGGCGATCAGCTCCGAACGCACCAGGTTCTTCATCCGCTGCTCGCTCGACAGCGTGCG
The DNA here is from genome assembly GCA_946481205.1 of uncultured Kangiella sp. The sequence goes on from CAMLNB010000373.1 coordinate 369, forward strand.
TTGCAGATTGGCCTGCTCTTGCATCAGCTCCATCTGCTCGCCGCGGATTTTCATTTCTTCCAGCTTGGCGAGATGGCGCAGTTTCAAATCCAGAATCGCTTCGGCCTGGATATCGCTCAGCCCAAACCGCGCCATCAATTCCGCTTTCGGGTTTTCCTCTTCGCGGATGATCCGGATCACTTCATCGATGTTCAGGAAGGCGACCAGCAAACCATCAAGAATGTGCAGCCGCGCTTCGACTTTGCCCAGGCGCCATTGCAGACGCTTGCGCACGGTCTCGGTCCGGAAGCTGAGCCATTCGCTCAGCAGCATTTTCAGGTTCTTGACCTGCGGCTTGCCATCCAGACCGATCACGTTGAAGTTGGCGCGGAAGCTTTTCTCCAGATCGGTGGTGGCAAACAGATGGCCCATCAACTCTTCGGCATCGACGCGGTTCGAGCGCGGCACAATGACCACGCGGGTCGGATGCTCGTGATCCGATTCGTCGCGCAGATCGGCGACCATCGGCAACTTCTTGGCCAGCATCTGCGCAGCGATCTGTTCGATCACTTTCGCGCCCGAGGTCTGGTATGGCAGCGCAGTGACAACAATCTCGCCATCTTCGACTTCATACTTCGCCCGCATTTTCACCGAGCCCTTGCCGGTCTTGTACATCTCCAGCAGTTCTTTGCGCGGCGTGACGATCTCGGCTTCGGTCGGAAAATCCGGCGCTGGCAAACGCAGGCACAGCTCATCGATATCGGCGTTCGGGTGATCGATCAGATAGGTGCAGGCGGCAACCACTTCGCGCAGGTTGTGCGGCGGAATATCGGTGGCCATGCCGACCGCAATACCGGTGGTACCGTTGCAGAGCAAATTGGGAACGCGCGATGGCAGGTTGACCGGCTCCTCCATGGTGCCGTCAAAGTTCGGGCCCCATTCGACCGTGCCCTGACCGAGTTCGTCGAGCAGCAGATCGGCATACTTCGACAAGCGTGATTCGGTGTAACGCATCGCCGCAAAGGATTTGGGATCATCCGGCGAACCAAAGTTGCCCTGACCGTCGATCAGCGGATAGCGATACGAAAACGGCTGCGCCATCAAGACCAGCGCTTCGTAGCAGGCGCTGTCGCCGTGCGGATGGTATTTACCGAGCACGTCACCGACCGTACGCGCCGATTTCTTGTGCTTGCTGGCAGCATCAAGGCCGAGCTCGCTCATCGCGTAGACGATGCGACGCTGCACCGGCTTCAAGCCGTCGCCGATAAACGGCAACGCGCGATCCATGATCACGTACATGGAATAATTCAGGTACGCCTGCTCGGTGAAGTCGGCAAGCGAGCGACGTTCAACATCGCCAAATATGGAGTCGGTCATTGCGGCCTCTTACTGCGAGGCGACGGGCAGCAGGGCCCGCCGCTGACTGATGGCCCCGGCGCTGGCACCGAGGCAGGAAATCCGGCCTGCATTAAACCAAAAAAGGGGCCCGAAGGCCCCTTTGATTTTCGTCTATCCGCGCTCACTTCTTGGCCGGACAGGTGTTCAGCCCAATCAGCGTATACAACGGACAGAAATTGAACAGCCCAGTCGCCAGTGGCACCACACCGATCCAGGCCCAGACCGGGCCGCCCAGCAGCGCCCAGGCAATCAAGCCGAGTCCGGCCGCCAACCGCAGCACCTTGTCGATACCCCCTACATTGGCTTTCATCGCGTGCTCCTCCGCTCCTGAGCGACCGAAGCCGCCCGATAGGCCCATGCTAGGACGAATCACGCTCGCTAGTTTGCGCTCAATCAAGATTCCGGCGGCTAGCTGCGGCATTCAACGCTTGTCGGCCGCATTGGCCTGCAGGAGGCCTAGGCGATGCAGCGTGATCAGATGCAGATAGGCCTGGGTGGTGCTTTTCAGGCGGCGCTCGTAGTAGCGGGCAAAACACGGCACAACCAGAACCACCGCAGCCGCGGCGGCCAGATAAGCCTTTTCGCTGGCGAACAGCACAGCCGCCAGCAGACAGACCACGACCAGGCTACGGAAAAATTTCGAGTCCGCTTCCAGTCGATGCACGTCTTCGGCCGCCGCCGGGCATTTCGCCAACAATACGGCGCGCGACCACTGGAAGGGATTCAGCGCCTTGCGCTCCAACTCCGCCACCAACTCGTCGCGGATCCGCTTGGCGCCTTGAAATGCACTCTCGTTATCGTAAGGTGCCAAACGCTCGCGCAGACGGTTGTATAGCGGATCAAGGTAGGCACCGAGCAGAAACACCATGTGGCCGAGAAAATAGGCGCTGATCAGGAACACAACCCATTCACCGACCTCGCCACTCGGCGTCA
>CAMLNB010000374.1 GCA_946481205.1 uncultured Kangiella sp.
TCGCAGAGATCCGCCTGCAGCAGCCAGCGTGCCGACAGCACCGCCCGCGTGCTCGACGTGCACGCAGTCGAAACCGTGTAGGCCGGGCCAGTTACGCCAAGCTGACGGGCAACAAACAAGGCCGGTGCACCGATTTCCTGTTGGCGGTAATCGAATGCCGGCGGAAACGCGGCGGTTTCCGTTTGCGCACCGCTTTGCTCGTAAAAAGCGACCGCGCGCTCGCCTTCATTGATACCGGAGGTACTGGAGCCAATCACGACCCCGATGCGCTCGCGCGGATAGCACTGCAATAGCGCATCGAGTGTTGGCTGCAGTTGCTGCAACGCCGCGAGCAGCAGCTGGTTGTTGCGGCAGGAAAATTCGCTCAGCGAGCTCGGTACAGCTGGCAATTCGGCATCGACTTTGCCGAGCCAAGCGGTGCGCTGCGGCAGCCAACCGGTTTCAGCCGTGAGGCCGACCGTGCCGCTGAACACGGCATTGGCAATCTGATCAAGGTTGGCGCCGAGCGGACATACCAGCCCGGGCTCGGACAGATAATACGAGGCAGTTTTCATCGGCGTCATTGTCGTGTCGGTCATCGCGTCTGCTCCAGCGTTTGCACACGCACGGTGTAGCCGAGCCGGTGCTGAATCAGCTCCACTTCGTCGGCACTGAGCCGGTTCACTTCGGCCAACAGTTCGTCACCAGCACGCAGCCGGCGGGCGCCGGTGCCCGCATCTTCCTGCAAGCTCCAGCCGCTCGGCAACTGCGCCTGCAACAGCGCCAGCGGCCACAGCATCAGCTGGATATCGAGCAGCGATTGTTCCGGCTTGACCGGCACCGGCAACAGGCCGGCATCGAATTCCACCTGCTGACCATCGTACTGCAAGCGATACAGGCGCTGGCCAAACGGTGTCAGCACCACTTGCGTGAACTGTGTGGCACTCCATTCGGTCGTTGCCAGCACCATCAGCTTTTCGCCGCGGGCATCGGCACTGACAATGTCTTCGCTGCGGGCAAACGGCGGCGTAGCCGGTAGCGGCGCCGCGCACCAGCGGGCACTGCCCGCCCAGCGCACGCACGGCGTGCTGGCACAGGCTGACAGCAACGCCAGCAATGACAACAGCAGCGGCGTACGGATCACGATTTTTCCTTCAACGGCTGTTCGTTCAATATTTTTTCATTTAGAAGAACCAAGGTCAGCGGCGCCAGCAATAGCGCCAGCAGCACGCCGATCAATACGGTCAAACCAAAACCACTGACCGCGGGCAAGCTGGCACCGACCAGCAGGCCAAAGCCCAGTATCGCCGTCAGCGCCGACAACAGAATCGCCAACAGGCTGGCCGGTTCATGGCCCTCGCCTTCAGCCAGAAACAGCGCGTAATCAATGCCAATACCGAGCACCAACAACAGCGCAATGCCGGTAAAGAGATTGAACGGCTGGCCAAAGTAACCGAGCAGCGCCAGCGTCAAGCCACTCGCCAGCGCGGTCGGCAATAGCCGCACCAGAGCGCCGTGCCAACCGCACTGCCAAAGCAGCCACAGCAGCGTCACACCGTAAGCCAGCAAGACATAGCCGGTCGCCTGTTCGCGGAAGGACTGAAACAGCGACGAGATGCTGGCAGTTTTGTCGACAAAGCTGACACCATCGAGTTTTAGCGTCGCCCTATCGTTGGAATTGTCGATGCCACTGCGATTGCGCATGCCATCAAGATTGCGAATGGCGTCGAGATTACGAATGCCGTCGAGCAGGACAATGCTGGCGACGCTGCCGTCGGTCGTCGGCAACCACTGCAGCTGCTGCTGTTGGTTGTGCGGCATCGCCAGATAATCGCCGATGGTCAGCACGGCCCGGCTCAACGTCTGCTTTTTCAGCGCCGCGATATCATCCGGCGCAAACTCCAGCGCCTGCAAGGCAATCGATAGCTTGCCATTATCGGCAAATCCCGACTCAAGCAGCGCGATCCGCTGTTGTTGCTGATTCACTGGCGGCACGGCGTCGGACAACGCCCGCCAACCGATCAGATCGCCGCGCGCCTGCGCCGCCTGCAGCGCCGCAACCAAGGCTTGTTCACGCGCCTGCCATTCGGCTTCATTGCTACCGCGCACCAGAAAGAACTGACTATTGCCGTTCTGCTGCAGAATGTCGGCGATGCGCTGCTGCTCTGCCAGCAAGCCGGCATCGGATTTCTGCAACAGATGAATATCGTCATCGGCGCGCAGCAGCCACCAACCTGGCAGCGCACTGGCAAACAGCACCAGCAGCAAGAGATAAACCGGTCGGCGCTGGCGGCGCCAGGCCAGCAAACGATCATGCAGCGCGCCAGTCCAGGCCAGCGCAGCGGGTGCTTGTTTGGCCGGCGCAACCAGCACCGCCGGCAACAACACCAGCACGGCCAGATAGCCGCACAACAAACCGAGCATGCAGAACAGCGCGATCTGCCGGAACGCGCTGAACGGCGTCAGCGCGATCGCCAGATAAGCCATGAAGGTGGTCAGCATCGCCACCGTCAAGGGCTTGAATAGCTGCCGCATCGCCGCTTTCGCATCCCAATGCTGACTACTGGCATGCAGGGTCAGGTAGTGCAGCGCGTAATCGCCGGCAATACCGATCAACGTGGTGCCGAAAACATAGGTCAGCAAATGCAGCTTGCCGTAGATCAGCAACGCCAGTGCAGT
>CAMLNB010000375.1 GCA_946481205.1 uncultured Kangiella sp.
AGCACAACCAAGCCGATGCGTTTCTCCGGAATAAATGACAGATGGGCATGGAAGCCGGCAAACGCGCCAAAGTGATGGCGCATGTCGTGCCCTTTGTACTGACCGGTGTACCAGCCCCAGGCGTAACCGTCGCGCGGAAAACCCAGAACATTGGCATCGGTCGTTGCAACACGTTGCTGTGATGCTGTGATAACGCTTGCCGGCAGCACTTGCTTGCCGTTGACTCGGCCCTGTTCCAACTGGGCAATCAGGAAGGTGGCGAGATCGGGCGCGCTGGCAAGCAAGCCGCCGGCGGCTTGCATGGTTTGATCGACTTTCCGCAAATACAGTGCTTGCTGCGGTGTACGACTCAGTGCCGAGTACGGTTTAGCGAGCGACCAGCCGTTCTCGTCAGCATCGCTGATGTATGGCGAGCTATGCGTCATGCCGAGCGGCGCCAAAACCGTCTGCTGCATATGTTGTTGCCAGCTTGTGTTGAGCTCCTGCTCCAGCCAGACACTGGCAATGTTGTAACCGACGTTGCTGTAGGCAAACTTGCCATGAGTTGCGTCGGCATTGAGCTGACTCTGGCCAACCAATGCCAGGCGACTTTGACCGTCATGCACACCACTCATCGCGGTGGCCCAGACCAGTGCCGGGTTCTTGATGCCGGAGGTATGACTCAGCAGATCCTTGATGGTAATGGCGTCGGCAGGGATGCCATCAAACTTGAATATCGGGAACGCCTGCTGCAAACGCGTATCGGTGCGCAGTTTGCCGCGTTCGGCCTGTAGCAGAACGGACAGCGCGAACACCGGCTTGGTGACCGAGGCGACATAAAATGCGGTGTCGGCTGTTGCGGCTTGCTGCCGTTCGATGTCAGCGTAACCAAAATACCCTTCGTAAATCACATGGCCGTCCTTGACCACGGCGACGGCGGTGGCAGCTGGCAAAGCCGTCTCCTGCTTGAAGCGCGTTATCTGTTTCGCAAGTGAGTCGAACGCCGTGCCGCTGTTAGCCTGAACAGGCGACGCCAGCAGAGTTGCCACAACGACTGTGGCCGTGATTACACGTTTCATCGTGATCGGTCTTGGGTGAGAGCTGGGTGGCGATAAGACGAGCCAGCGCCGAAATCGGTTTTCTGCAGTCAGCAAAAAGAGACCGGATGTGCCGCGCTACGCGGGTGGATCGGTATGGGTAGCGGGGCAGGGCCGTTCTGAGAGGCTCGCAAGACGTGCGGGCTAACGCACGCACCAGCTGCGCACGTGCTGCGCCTGCAGGAAGGTTTCAGCCTCCGCACCTTGCAGCATCGCCAGTGTCGACAGGGCGCCGGCTTCAATGCAGGTGTCAGCGAGCACCGTCACAGAGCGGGGCGCATGCCGAACCGGGTAGCCTGTTTGCGGATTCAGAATATGGCCGTAGCGAACACCATTCTCGACAAAGCTGCGCTTGGCATCGCCGCTCGTGGTTAGTGCGCCCGTTTGCAGTGGCAACTCGGTCAAGGCCGTTTGTTCGTCGTCAGGTCGCTCGACACCGACATGCCAGCTGTCACCATTCTGACGCGGGCCGCGTGCACGCAAGTCGCCACCAAAATTGACCAGCATGGCGACATCGGTCAGCGAGCCAAGCAACGCAAAGACACGATCAACGGCATATTCCTTGCCGATACCACCGAGGTCGATCTCCATGCCCGGCTCCAGTTGCAAGACAGGGCGTTGCCAACGAACGCGGTGCCAGCCAACACGTGATAGCAGTGCTTGCACGTCGGCCTCCTGCGGTAGTCGACCGGTGCCATCAAATCGCCACAGTTTGCGCAGCACGCCGGAGGTGATGTCAAACAATCCGGCTGACAGCTCATGGAGGGTGGCGGCGTAATCGAGCAGATTGGCCAGCTCGTCATCCACAACGATCGCTTGGCCCTCGGCGGTATTGATGCGGTGAATCAGATTGTCGGTGCGATAGCGGCTGAGGTGTTGTTCGATGCGGCGGGTTTCCTGTTCGGCTTGTGCGCCGCAGTGGGCAATGAGCGAGGCGTCGAGCGTATCGAGCAGAATATCGCAGCGGCTGGCCATGGCAGAGAACTGAATCCGACCGAGCTGGCGATCCGGTTCTGTCAGGCAGGTGAAAGCAGGATTGGCTTGTGACACGGGCATTCTCGCGGTTTGTCATGACCCGCCGGCGAGTGCGGGTCATCAGGCCGGCGAACAATCCTGCGCGCCTGCGCGCGACCCTGCGTGCGACACGAGCCAGTTTGTGGTGCACGTTGGCTCGTGTCGGCGCCGCCTGCCATAGCGTTACCAGCGGAAAGAGTAGCTGATCTGCACCCAGCTGGCCGTCATGTCGGCAAATGCTTCTTGTCCCGCCAAGTCGCTGCCGGTTGGCGCCGTGTTGCTGATATTGCCGGTTTGCTCGTAGCTTTCGACCCGAACAGACAACTCGTTGCCGGCGCCCCAGACTTTACCCACTTTCACGCCCACGGTGGTGGCATCAAAGTCGGCAAGGCGTGGATCGGCGGAAGCGTAATCGACCAAGGCCGTGGTGGCGGACGCGTTGGTGTCAATGCCGGTCTGCAAATACGGCCGGTAAAAATCCGCAGCCGTTTGTTGATACAGTCGCAAATGCGGTTCGAGATACCAGCCGTTGCCAATCTCCCAGCGGTACTTGGC
>CAMLNB010000376.1 GCA_946481205.1 uncultured Kangiella sp.
GCGCAATCAGCTGACCGACGACCAACAAACCACCCACCAGAATCAGCGGTCCGAGGCCAAGCCACATCGGATTGGCTTTGACTGCTGCCAGCAGCATGTCGGTCACGGCGAAACTTTTGTCAGCAGCGAAATAGGTTGCTGCCGCGACTGCACTGATCAGCCACCACGGTGAGGTACCCAGCTTCGACAGCCAGCTCAGCGACAGCACCTGCCATTGGTAGTGATTGAGCTGATCGAACTCGTGCCGCTCCATGCACTTGTCAACGGACTCGTCGATGTACTTGACCGTTTCGCGCACGCTCTTGATGCGATAACGCCGTTGATAACGGCGCAGCATCAAACGCTTCGCCTGCGCGTGACTGTGACAGGGTGCGGCGCAGATCCGGCTGACCCGATAGCGGATATGCCGCAGTTTGTGCCGATAGGCAGCAGCAAACCCCGCCAGCGCAAGGGCAATGGCAAGCAGCAGCAACCAGATCCACCAACCGGAACCGCACAGCACCAAGGTGCTCACAATTGCCACAGCCAGCACGCCGGCGCCGGCATACAGCTGTTTGGCAAGTCGCGGCACGCCGCAGCGCTCGTAGCTCTCGAAGAAACGCCAGTAACGATTGCTCACCCACACCACATTCCGGATCATGGCCGCCTCCCGCACACCGCCGCACTGTTCTCTACCATAGTCCGTCGCGGCAGATTCGCTAGCGCAGCGAGCGACGCTCGCCGTTTCCGGTTATGGCATCGCAGTCAGCCACAGGCCGCGCAGCGCAAACAGCAGAATGCCGAGCGCACTGACCGCATTGAGCGAACGCAGCCACTGCGGCCGTGCCAATCGTGTTCGCAAGCCATTGGCGCCCAGCACCAACGCGATAGCAACGGTGCCAGTGCCCAGCGCCGCAAGCACCGCCATGACACTGGCGGATGCCGTCTGCATGGCACTGGCTGTTTGCGTGGCATAGCTGGCAAATGCCAACACGGTCAACGGGTTCACAATGGTCAACAGCAGCGTGCCAAAGAAGTATCGGCGCGCACCATGCGCGACCGCTGGCGTCGTCGTCGCAGCACGGCGCAACTGCCAAAGCATGTGCAAGGCAAACAGCAGCAATACCAGGGAAGCGAGGATTTGCAAGAGCACTTCATGCGCCTGCAAGGCCGGTACGATCTGGTTGGCCAAATGAAATGCCAACATGGCAAACAACAGATCCGCCGTGGTCGCACCGGCGGCACAGGCAAAACCCGCTCGGGCGCCCGCCTTCAGTGAAACGTTCAGGATCAAAAAGGCAATCGGACCGATGGCAATACCCAGCATCAAACCGAACACATAGGTTTCCAGCAACAACATCTACGCCTATCCCCTGCGACGTTTTGTCGCCGCAACAAAACCCTACAAAGCGACACAATGTCGCGCTATCGCGGCACTGTCAACAATCGGTCACATCAGCTCGTTAGCGTGAACGGCCCGTTCACTCAAACGAGACAATCGCATGCGTTCTTTTCTGTTTTTTGTTTTGCTTTGCTCGGCACTGACAGCAAATGCTGACAGCTGCCCGGACTACCAAACCGCGGCCACTCCGCCAACGTTGACCGGACCGGCCAAGAAATCATTCCGCCATTTCGGTAACACATTGATGTCGCGGCTGTACAAGCCTTGGCATATGGTGCATGACCAGATCGTCGCGCAGGGCCAAGCCATCACCGTCAGCGCCAAGTTTGATTACGACGCCGTGCTGCACAAAGATTTGGAAGATGAGCGCGTGCATGCCTATCTGTACGGCACCGGCATGACTGGCTGGCAATACCTTGGCAGCGCGATGACCAACAGCGACGGCAAAGTCACGCTGGCACTGGGCACACGACCCGTTGGTGAATATCAATTGCGCGTGATCGTCGAAGGCGATCTGACCAGTGCAAGCGGCTACGTCAGCGTGGTCGATCCGGGACGTGAGGCCGTGCTGTTCGATATTGACGGCACGCTGACGCTCAATGATTTCGAGGCCTACGCCGATTATCTCGGCATCCGCAACGCCCAGCCACATTACTACGCCGCCGAAACCGTGCGTGCCTATCAGGCCAAGGGCTATCAGATTCTTTATCTGACCGCGCGGCCGTACTGGGTCACCCGCGATGCCCGGCAATGGTTCCCCTGGACCCAACTGCTGCCCTGGCATTACCACTCGAATCCGTATGGCGACGGCCCGATTCCGCCGAACACGCAGCAATTCAAAACCGATTATGTGAAGTATCTGCGTGAGCAGGTTGGCCTGAACATCATTCGCGCCTACGGCAATGCCACGACCGATATCGCCGCTTACGCCGACGGCGGTTTACCGAAAGCGGAAACCTGGATCATCGGTGAACACGCTGGCCGCGACGGCACCCAGAACGTCGGCCCGGATTACAGCTATCACTATTTCACGGTGGTCAACAACACGCCTCAGGCCAGTTGCCGTTCGTGAATGTCAGGCATTACGTGCATGCCACGCTCTCTGCAGACTTGAGCGTTGCCAGATATAACGAGGGGCGCTTGTTTGCGCCCCTCGTTAAGCTTGCACGGCGGTGACGCTGTCACCACCTCATCGTTTAACGCTTGTCACCCGGATCTTTTCCAGCCGGATGCGTCGCGGTGAGTTGCACGG
>CAMLNB010000377.1 GCA_946481205.1 uncultured Kangiella sp.
GGATCTGCGGCGTGCCGTCGTCATGCTTCATGAAGTGCATGGTCATCATGATCATGCGGGCGACCCAGAAGAAAATGATGTCGAAGCCGGTGACCAGCACATCGGTTGGGTGGAAGGTTTTCAGCTCCGGTGTTTGCTGCGGCCAGCCGAGTGTCGAGAACGTCCACATCGCCGAGCTGAACCAAGTGTCGAGCACGTCATCGTCCTGACGCAGCGCGGTGTCGGGCGACAGGTTGTATTTTTTGCGCACCTCCGCCTCGTCGCGACCGACATAGACGTTGCCGTTTTGATCGTACCAGGCCGGAATGCGGTGGCCCCACCAGAGCTGACGGCTGATGCACCAATCTTGGATGTCGCGCATCCAGGCGTAGTACATGTTCTCGTATTGCTGTGGCACGAACTGGATGCGGCCGTCTTCCACGGCTTCAATCGCCGGCTTGGCCAGTACCGAAGCTTTGACATACCACTGATCGGTCAGCCACGGCTCGACGATGACACCGGAGCGGTCCCCGCGCGGCGCTTTCAATGTGTGCGGCTCGACCTTTTCCAGCAGGCCCAGCTGCTCAAATTCGGCAACGATCTTCTTGCGGGCATCAAAGCGATCGAGGCCGGCGTAAGCGGCCGGTGCTTTCTCGCCGTGCAGGCTTTCGTAGTTGTTGAAAGTCAGCACGGTGAACTCGGCGATGATCTTGGCATCACGATCCAGCACATTGATCAGCGGCAGGTTGTGGCGCTTGCCGAGTTCGTAGTCATTGAAGTCATGGGCTGGCGTGATCTTGACGCAGCCGCTGCCGAACTCGCGATCGACATAATCATCGCCGACGATCGGAATCAGCCGGCCGGTGACCGGCAATTTGATCTGCTTGCCGATCAGGTGCTTGTAGCGGTCATCTTCCGGGTGCACTGCAACGGCAGTATCACCGAGCATGGTTTCCGGCCGGGTAGTCGCGACAACCAGATGACCACTACCGTCGGCAAGCGGGTAGCGCAGGTGCCAGAGCGAGCCTTTCTCTTCTTCCGAGATGACTTCCAGATCGGAAATGGCGGTATGCAGTTTTGGGTCCCAGTTGACCAAGCGCTTGCCGCGGTAAATCAGGCCATCATCATAGAGTCGGACAAAGGCCTCTTTCACCGCGTTCGACAAACCTTCGTCCATCGTGAAGCGTTCGCGTGACCAGTCGACCGAGCTGCCGAGCCGGCGCAGCTGGCTGGTGATGGTGCCGCCCGATTCGTCTTTCCATTGCCAGACTTTTTCGAGGAATTTTTCCCGGCCGAGATCGTGACGGGTGATGTTCTGGGCGGCGAGCTGGCGCTCAACGACCATTTGCGTGGCAATGCCGGCGTGATCGGTGCCGACTTGCCAGAGCGTGTTGTGGCCCTTCATGCGGTGGTAACGGGTCAGCGCATCCATCACCGAGTTGTTGAAGCCATGGCCCATGTGGAGGCTGCCGGTGACATTCGGCGGCGGGATCATGATGCAGTAGGGTGTGCCTTGGCCGCTCGGCTTGAAATAGCCGGCTTTTTCCCAGGTTTCATACCAGCGGCGTTCGATTTCGGCGGGGTTGTACGACTTGTCCATTTCGATTGATTCCAGTGCTTGATGTGTTGTCTGCAGCAGCGGCGAAGGCCGCTCCCACAAAGAATTCAGGCTTTCTTTTCCAGGTTGTGATACTGCAGCGGATAGCCGCGCTGCTTGTAAAAACTGTAACGCTCGCGTGCTTTCAGTCGTTGTTCTTCCGAGGCTGGCACCAGTTCCAGCAGTCGCTCGAAGCGTTGGAACTGGTGGGGCAGGGCATCGCTCAGGTTAATCAGTACATCGGTATAAAAATCCGGCGCGGCGCCAACACCGATCGCAACTTTGGCATTGAGTTTGTCATCGCGCGGCAGCAGCACATGCGGAATGAACGCATCCGGTTCGAATTGCCAGAGCAACTCATCAAGCTGCTCGCCGGTGCGCATGTCCGGCACCTGCACATACACCGAACCATGCGCAGCGAGTGCTTTCTTGATCAGCTTGCAGCTGGTCAGCAGCGGTGCTTTGTTGCTGCTGTCGGCAATCTGATAGAAATCGACGCGGGTCATGATTCGTTATTGTCCTTCAAGCCGGTTCAGGCGCTTTTGCGTTTTTTGCTGCCGACGCGGTCTAGCAGGTACTGGGTCAGCAGTGGCACCGGACGGCCAGTCGCGCCTTTGGCCTTGCCCGATTTCCAAGCGGTGCCGGCAATATCCAGATGCGCCCAGTGGAATTTCTTGGTGAAGCGCGCGAGGAAGCAGGCAGCGGTGATGGCGCCCGCCGGACGGCCGCCGAGATTTGAGAAATCGGCGAAGTTGCTGTCGAGCTGCTCCTGATACTCGTCATAAATCGGCAGGCGCCAGGCACGATCGCCAGCGGTTTCGCCAGCATCGAGCAGATCATTGGCGAGCGGATTGTGGTTGCTCATCAACCCGGTGGTGTGATGGCCGAGCGCGATCACGCAGGCCCCGGTCAACGTTGCGATGTCGATGACCACGTCCGGATCGAAACGCTCGACATAGGTCAGCGCATCGCACAGGACTAAACGACCTTCGGCATCGGTGTTCAGGATTTCAACGGTCTGGCCCGACAGCGTGGTGACGA
>CAMLNB010000378.1 GCA_946481205.1 uncultured Kangiella sp.
TTTTGTGGATGAACCATCATGGCAACGGATCTGAACCAACTGAAAATTGATCGTACATCTCTTACGGCACCCAAACGGCATCCTTGGCGTCGCCGCCTGATCTGGCTGGCGATTGCTGCTGTGCTGGTGCTCGGCATGGTGCTGATGAACAGCAACCGGCCGGCAACCGTCTCGACCACCAGCATCGTCAGTGTCTGGCCTTCGCAACCGATTACCGTGCTCAACGCGACGGGTTATGTCGCCGCCCAGCGTAAAGCCGCTGTCGCGTCAAAAGGTACGGGGCGGCTGGAGTGGCTTGGCGTGCGCGAAGGTAGCGTGGTCAAGCAAGGTGACGTGATCGCAAGGCTGGAGAACAACGATATTCAAGCCCAGGTCGATCAAGCAAAAGCCAATGTTGCGGTTGCCCGTTCGCAATTGCAGGAAGCGGAAGCCGAGCTACGCAATACCGAGTTGGCGTTCAAACGCGCCCAGGAATTGATCGGCCAGAAACTGATTTCCAGTTCGGATTTTGATTTGGCCAACGCCCGTTACGAGCAGGCCAAGGCCGCGGTCGGAGCCCGGCGCTCGGCGATTCAGGCCGCCGAAGCTCAGGTGCGCGTCACACAAGTGGCGTTTGACAACACCGTCATCCATGCACCGTTTGATGGTGTGGTGCTAACAAAGAATGCCAACGTTGGCGATGTGCTGAGTCCGTTCAATACTGGCCTCGATTCAAAGGGTGCCGTGGTCAATATGGCCGACATGAATACGCTGGAGGTGGAGGCTGATGTCTCGGAGTCTTCGCTGAGCAAAGTCAAGATTGGCCAGCCCTGTGAGATTCAGCTCGATGCCTTGCCGGATCTGCGCTTGCTCGGTGAAGTGGCCAGCATGGTGCCGTCGGTTGACCGCAGCAAAGCCACGGTGATGTTCAAGATCAAATTTGTTGAATCGGATCCGCGGGTATTGCCGGACATGAGCGCGAAAGTGGCGTTTCTGGAACGGCCACTGACCAGCGATGAACGGCAACCACGCATAGGCGTCAACCCGGAAGCGATTCGGGAAAACGGCAGCAGCAAAAACAAGGAAGTGCTGCGGGTGCGCGATGGCAAGCTCGAAGCGATTCCGGTCAACGTTGCGGCGATGCTCGGTGATGTCCAAATCATCAGTGGCGATATTGCCGTTGGCGACAAAGTGGTGCTGAAACCGTCGGCCGAATTGGCAGCCGGCGCCGCTGTCAGTATCGCGGAGTGACGCCGCCATGAAGCATTTGACCGACGCGCCGCGCGCGAATGTCGCCACCGATGTCCCGGCGGTGTCGCTACGGGCGGTCAGCAAAACCTATTACCGCGGTGGCCAGCCGGTGCCGGTATTGGCCGACATTACATTTGACGTACAGCGCGGTGATTTTCTGGCACTGATGGGACCGTCCGGCTCCGGGAAATCGACGCTACTGAATCTGATCGCCGGCATTGATCGACCCAGTGGCGGCAACATTCTGGTCGATGGCATCGACATTGCGCAGCTCAGTGAAGGTGAGCTGGCGGCGTGGCGTGCCAGTCATGTCGGTTTCATTTTCCAGTTCTATAACCTGATGCCAGTGTTGACGGCAATCGAGAATGTCGAGCTGCCGTTGATGCTGACCAATCTCAGTCGCAAGCAGCGCCGGCAACACGCCGAAACCGCGCTGGCAATGGTCGGGCTCAGCGAGCGCATGAGTCACTACCCGTCCGAACTGAGCGGCGGCCAGCAGCAGCGGGTCGCGATCGCCCGTGCGTTGGTGACCGATCCGACGTTGATTGTCGCGGACGAACCGACCGGCGATTTGGACAAAGCATCGGCCACCGATGTGCTCGGGCTGCTTGATCGGCTCAATCACGAACTCGGCAAAACCATCATCATGGTGACGCACGATGCCCGCGCTGCCGAAACTGCCCACGCGATGCTGCATCTGGACAAAGGCGAGTTGTTCGCGCTGGAGAGCAATGGCAAGACGCATGCCCTGAAACCGCAACCGACAACTGCGGAGTGATCCCGTCATGTTCGGTTTCTTGATCAAATCGGCGTTCCGCAATGCCTGGCGTCATCGCTTGCGGGCGCTGTTGACCGTCACCGGATTGGTCGTGGCGATTCTGGCATTCGGTTTGCTGAAGACCATTGTAACCGCCTGGTATGCCGGCGCCGATGCGGCATCGAATGCCCGGTTGGTGACGCGCAGCAGCATCTCGTTGGTGTTCACCTTGCCGATCAGTTACAAGGATCGGATTCGCCAGGTTGATGGCGTTGAATCGGTCAGCTGGGCCAATTGGTTCGGTGGCGTTTATATCGACGAGCGCAATTTCTTTCCGCAGTTTGCCGTGTCCGAGGGCTATCTGGATCAATACCCGGAATTTGTGCTAGCCGAAGCCGACAAAAAGGCTTGGCTGGTCGATCGGCGCGGCGTCGTTGTCGGGCGCAAGCTGGCCACCCGTTATGGCTGGAAAATCGGTGATGTGATCCCGATCAAGGGCACGATCTTTCCCGGTGAATGGAGCTTTGTT
>CAMLNB010000379.1 GCA_946481205.1 uncultured Kangiella sp.
TGACGGAAAGCAGCGTGCAGATCAACGGCAAGAAGAAAACCATCAAAACCAGCAACGCGCTGATTGGTCGGCTGCCGGGCGCCATCGGCGTCAAAACCGGTTTCACCAACCAAGCCGGCAAATGCGTTATTGCGCTGACCGAGCGTGATGGCAACCGGGTGTTGGCGGTGTTTCTGAATGCGCCGGATCGCTGGTGGAATCTCGCAGCCATCATTGAGTTGGCATTCCGTGAAAGCAAACGTCGCCCAGCGCGCTGAATTGTGTACTGAGCGGTTCAGCGTCGCCATGATGCGCCAGCCTTCGTATGTGCCGTTGGCGTTGCTGCTCGGGCTGACGCTGCTCGCTTATCTGAACAGTTTTGCCGGCACCTGGCAGTTTGATGATTACGCCGTGATGCTGCGCGATCCGCGGGTGCAATCTTGGGCGGCGTGGTGGCAGTCGCTGCCGCATCTGCGGCCACTGTTCAAGCTCAGCGTGGTTGCCAACCACGAACTGGCCGGCACGCTGTTTGGTTTTCACGCCGTCAATCTGGCCTTGCATCTGATCAATATCGCGCTGTTGTATGTGCTACTTGGACCGCTGTTGCGGGGGCATATGCCGGAGTCCATCGCCAGCTATGGACGTTGGCTCATCTGCATCGTGTTTGCACTGCACCCGGCGCAAACCGAAGTGGTGACCTATCTGTCCGGCCGTTCGGTTGCGTTGGAAGCCACTGGCTTGCTACTGGCAGCCTGCGCCTTGCAGCGTTGGCAGTTGCAGCAAAAGCGACGCTGGTTGCTGCTTATGTTGGTCGGCGTCATGTTCGCGCTGGCGAGTCGCGAAAGTGCGGTGATCGCGCCGTTGTTACTGGCTTGGCTCAGCAAACAGCAGCGAGCCGAACCGTCAAGCTCGATACCGACCAGTCACAACAAGCAGCTTGCGTTCGCATTGTTTTGCGCGGCACTGCTGTTGTTGCTTGTGTTGATGCTGCCGCGTTACCGCGAGCTGCTGTGGTTGGCGCTGCAATGGCCGAGCGTCGACGTGCTGGTCGCCACACAAACGCAGGCCATTAGCCATTTGCTGGCCGTCGCCATCGCTATGGCGCCAATCAATGCCGATCCGGCCCTGCAGGTCGCCCCCTTGTTCAGTGGCCGCGGTCAGTTGACGTTCTGGTTGCTCCTTGTCTGTTTTGTGTATTGCTGGTGGCGAGGTCGGCGCACGCCGCTTTTGCGATTCGCGTTGGGCTGGCTGATCATTGTTTGGTTGCCGACCCACTCGGTTTTCGTCCGGCTCGATCCGGTCAATGATCGACAGCTGTATCTGGCGCTACCGGCGCTGGCTTTATTGGTCTTTGAACTGCTGCGTGCCGTTGGCACGCGATTGCCGCAACCGCAACGTACGTTACCGACATTGCTCGGTTTGCTGTTGCTGTCTTTGTTGCTCGGTGCGGCCACCGCGGACCGTAATGCCGTCTATCAAAGTGAACCGCGCTTTTGGCAGGATGTGGTGAACAAGGCGCCACACAATGCCCGGGCCTGGAACAATCTGGGCGTTGCACACGCTGCAGACGGAGCGCGAGTGCTGAGTGAGCAGGCATTCTTGCAAGCGCTGCGCGTGCAACCGGATTATGTTCGGGCGGCCGTGAATCTGCGTTTGCTGCGCAGTGGTCGTTTGTTGAGCCAGCAACCCGAACAAGCAGAGCCATGAGCGCGTCGCTGCTGAGGCCTAACTGCGCTGCTGGTCGTGCTTGTGTGATGCAGGAAATACCGATGAATACGGATGTCACGGCGGTGTCTTCAATGTGGGCTTGCGATATGGGCATGTCGGCTCACGTTTGCAGCAGATCTCGGCGTCAGCGTCGGCGATTGCAGCCGGCCTCTTTTGTAAACGGGCGTCGATAAGCGGGGCTGGCAGCGGCATCGGGCTCTGCTACGCTTTAGCCCCGAATCGGCGAGTCAGGCCAAAATGGCGCACCAAAACGGTGCCATCCGAGTATGACGTTCCGTTTTGGTGCTTTAGTTATCGATGTTTGGCCATCTAGCCATTCCTAAGCTTTCTGCAAGCCCGATGCCGGCGCTAGCCAGGCCGTGGCACAGCGCTTGCTTTTGTCCCGCGCAACAGGGCTTGTGCACCGATTCGGCACGCCTGCCCGTTAACCCGCATTCCACAGGAGCCATCCATGTCCGTCGCTAACGTCATGCAGCTGATCAAGGACAACGACGTCAAGTTCGTTGACCTGCGTTTCACCGATACCAAGGGCAAAGAGCAGCACGTCTCGATCCCGGCCAAGCTGTGCGACGAGTCGCTGTTCCAAGACGGCAAGATGTTCGATGGCTCCTCGATCACCGGTTGGAAAGGCATCAACGAGTCGGACATGATTCTGATGCCGGATGCCGACACCGCCGTGCTCGATCCGTTCACCGAAGACAGCACCCTGATCGTCCGTTGCGACATCGTTGATCCGGCCACCATGCAAGGCTATGACCGCGACCCGCGTTCGATCGCCAAGCGCGCCGAAGCCTGG